>NZ_WFKN01000011.1:0-160905 GCF_011007405.1 Sphingobacterium sp. xlx-130 | reverse complement strand
CGCTTCTGCTTTTATGATGCCGGAACAAAATCCGTTATCCTGCTTTTTTCTGTTGCCCTTCGTTTCCGTTGGGACTGCAAAGGTAGGAATCTTTTTCAAACCTCCAAAATAAATGTGAAAATTTATTCCAGCGTCTTTTCTTGTATTCCCGCGTTTAAATAACTTTAAACCCTTCTTTTTTCATGGTCCCGTCCTAAGATCCGACCGTTCCTCCCTTGCGGAGTGGTGCAAAGATAGGACAATTAAACCCATAGTTCCAAAGGATATCCCCATCTATTTTTGCAATAAAACCCTAAAACGCTGGAAATGCGGAGAATAAAATTGAAATGGGATAACCGTAGCTAGGGAAATAGGGCTTTACATCTACAAAGCCTCTACTTATTACCTTAGAAGAACTCTAAATATCTAAAGGGGAGTAACTATTTGTTCTGGTAAAATATACCCTTCATCAAGCTCTACTAATTTTAAATTCTTAAACTCAATTTTAGCACCTTCTGACTCCAAACATAAATATCCTTTACGTTGGGTTGATTGTTTGATACCATTTACAAATTTCCCATTAACAGATAATTTTATAGTACCATCGACACATACCACAGTATATCTATTCCACTCTCCCACACCTACACAACGGTTTTCAATAGATTTACTTCTTACCCCTCTGGGATTATCAGGCTCTGTCTTGGCTTTACCGGCACCAAAAAGCTCTCCATGAACGTAAGCAATGGGTGGTATTACCCCATTTTTCTGATTCTGATTTACCCAATCCAATTCCAACATTTGGACTTCAACTCCACTAGGCAATCTACTTACCGCTTCGGGGACCGCATCACACCAAACAAAAACACCTGAATTCCCTCCGGCTTCTAAATGTCTCCACTCTATATCCAGAATAAAATTTTGATACATTTTCTCGGATCGAATCACCCCAATAGGCAACCCGGTACAGACTAATAGCTCCTGATCCTTATACCAGGTAGCAGCTGTGGTATTAACATCTACCCACCTTAGCACCTCCCTACTTGAGTTTTCAATAATAAGATCTCGCCAACTTTGCTTTTCTCCAAACTCAAAAAGGATTTCCTGAGCAAAACAGGGAGTAAACATCATAAAATATAACGAAAGGAAACAAAAACCAATCAAATATCTACAGCGACAGGCACTATAAAGGTGGGCTAATCTACTTTTTGAAGAATTATTGCTCCAACTAAAAACATAACGAATCATTTTGGACAATGAGTTAAGAATGAATGTCTAAATTAAGAAATAGATAGCAAATCTAAAAACTACTAATTCCTGTAATATCCTGTCCAGTAATCAACAAATGTATATCATGTGTCCCCTCATAGGTGATGACAGACTCCAAATTCATCATGTGCCGCATAATTGGATAATCGCCAACAATTCCCATCGCCCCTAAAATCTGTCGCGACTCACGGGCTACCCGTAGTGCCATATCCACATTATTACGTTTCGCCATAGATATTTGCTGTGGTGTAGCACGGCTCTCATTCTTCAATACCCCTAACCGCCAAGATAATAGTTGAGCCTTTGTTATTTCGGTAATTATTTCGGCTAATTTTTTTTGCTGTAGTTGGTAACTCGCAATGGGCTTTCCAAATTGCGTTCTTTCAAGCGCGTAGCGTAGGGCTACCTGATAACAGTCAATAGCAGCGCCTATCACCCCCCAAGAAATACCGTAGCGAGCAGAATTCAAACAGGACAATGGTCCGCGCATCGAAGATACCTCCGGCAATATTCTTTCTCTTGGAATATATACCTGATCAAAGACCAACTCTCCTGTTCGCGAAGCTCTCAGCGACCATTTGTTCTTTATTTCCGGTGTCGAAAAACCTACATCATCCCGTTCTATAATCACGCCCTTAATTTTCCCTTGTTCATCTCTAGCCCATACTACCGCAACATCACAAATCGGCGCATTCGTAATCCATGTTTTAGTTCCCGTCAACCGATAACCTTCACGATCTTTCTTTATTCGTGTTTCCATGCTTGATGGATCCGACCCGTGATTTGGCTCCGTCAATCCAAATGCCCCCACCCAATCACCAGTGGCCAACATAGGTAGGTATTTATTCCTTTGTGCTTCAGAACCGAATGTATATATGGGATACATCACCAGCGAAGATTGCACAGAAGCTGCCGATCGAATAGCGGAATCCCCGGCCTCTAATTCTTGCATAATTAAGCCATATGCCAGGTAATCCAAGCCAGCTCCTCCATATTTGCTCGAAACAAATGGACCCAAAGCGCCTATACCCCCCAACTTTTTCATTAAATCGGGAATCTCTTCATGTTGTTGTGCTTTTGCATCAACGCTGGGCAAAATCTCTGTACGCACGAAATCGCGAACAGTTTGACGAACCAATAAATGCTCTTCTTCTAAAAGTTCGTCTAAATTAAAATAGTCTACACTGCTGTTCATATCTAATTGGGCTTTCTATAAAATTATTAAAAATCCAACACAATCACATAAACAATAAATATTATTCTTTATATTTATTAAAATTTCGAATAATATAAACCATATTATGACAATTAAAGAATTAAAAACACTAGGGATAGAGATTAATAACCTAGGCACATCGACAGGCACGAAATGGTTTTCAAAAGGAGAGACTATAGCTTCATTTTCGCCAACCAATGGTCAACCTATTGCAAACATTCAATCAACAACCCGTAAAGAATACGACAAGGTCATCAGTGAAGCTGAAAAGGCTAAACTAATCTGGAGAGATATTCCTGCTCCAAAGCGCGGAGAGATAGTGCGTCAATTGGGAGAAAGATTAAGAGAACTAAAACCTGTATTGGGTAAATTGGTATCTTATGAAATGGGCAAATCCTATCAGGAAGGTATGGGAGAAGTTCAGGAAATGATAGACATCTGTGATTTTGCAGTGGGACTATCAAGACAACTCTATGGCAACACGATACATTCGGAACGTCCAGGACATCGGATGTATGACCAATACCATCCTCTTGGTATTGTTGGCATCATCACGGCTTTTAATTTTCCCGTTGCTGTCTGGTCCTGGAATGCAGCTCTTGCATTAGTATGCGGTGACGTAGTCATTTGGAAACCTTCTGAGAAGACTCCACTATGCGCTGTTGCATGTCAAAAAATAATTGCAGAAATCTTAAAAAACAACAGATTACCAGAGGGCATTTCATCGGTAGTAACAGGTGACGCTGAAGTTGGAAAATGGATTTCGGAAGACGATCGTATCCCATTAGTCTCCGCAACAGGATCCACTAGAATGGGTAAACTTGTTGCTACTACTGTGGCTCAGCGCCTTGGCAAGACACTGCTGGAACTAGGTGGTAATAATGCCATTATTGTCACACCGAGTGCTGACTTAAAAATGACAATTATAGGTGCTGTATTTGGTGCGGTGGGCACAGCTGGACAACGTTGCACCAGTACGAGAAGATTAATAGTACACGACAGTGTTTACGACAAGGTAAAAAAAGCTTTGACTGATGCCTATAAACAGGTAAAAATTGGAGATCCATTGGACACGAAACACCACATGGGACCATTAATTGATACCGATGCCGTTAATATATATCTAAATGCATTGGAAAAAATCAAAGATCAAGGAGGTAAAATATTGGTTCAGGGAAAAGTATTAACTGGTAAAGGTTATGAAAGTGGCTGCTATGTAACTCCAGTTATCGCTGAGGTAGAAAATCACTATCAGATTGTGCAGGACGAGACTTTCGCTCCTATATTGTATCTGATAAAATACAGTGGCGAAGTAGACAATGCCATCGTATTACAAAACGGTGTAAAACAAGGGTTATCGTCCGCGATTATGACCTCAAGTTTGCGGGATTCAGAATTATTTCTGAGTCAGAATGGTTCTGACTGCGGCATAGCCAATGTCAATATCGGCACATCTGGGGCTGAGATAGGCGGTGCTTTTGGCGGCGAAAAAGAAACAGGCGGAGGGCGTGAATCAGGTTCTGATGCTTGGAAAGTCTATATGCGTCGGCAGACGAACACCATAAACTATACAACGAGTCTACCATTGGCCCAAGGAATAAAATTTGATCTTTAAAAAACTTAAAATTATGAGAGAAGTACATCAAAGACTGGCGAAGCATATTTTGGCTGACGGTTTTCCTGTCGTTATAGATCTGGAAAAATCACATGGTTCTTATATTACTGATGTTGACGGCAACGAATACCTGGATATGTTCAGCATGTTCGCCTCTTCACCAATCGGATACAACCACCCCTACATTCTTGAGCATGCAGATCAACTGACGGATGCAGCAATCAACAAACTGGCATTATCGGATATCTACCCTACAGCATATGCTGATTTTCTAGATACGTTCGATCGTGTTGCTATACCTAAAGAGTTGAGTTATTGCTTTTTTATAGACGGTGGAGCTTTGGCAGTCGAAAATGCATTAAAAGCAGGGTTTGATTGGAAAACAAGAATCAATCTATCAAAAGGGATTGAGCATGAAGCCAGCCAAGTGATTCATTTCAAACAGGCGTTTCATGGTCGTACAGGATATACCCTTTCGCTCACCAACACGAAAGATCCAAAAAAATACATGTATTTTCCAAAATTTAACTGGCCTCGTATCACGAATCCTAAACTAAAATTTCCAGTCAATGAAACAAATCTTGCTGAAACTGTAGCATTGGAAAAACAGGCTATTGCTGAAATCAATGTGGCCATAGCACGACATCCTGAAGATATTGCTTGCCTAATTATCGAGACTATACAGGCCGAAGGCGGAGATAATCACTTTAGAAAAGAATTTTTTCAAAAATTGAGAGCTGTCTGTGACCAGCATGATATCATACTTATACTGGATGAAGTGCAAACAGGCATCGCTATGACAGGTAAGATGTGGGGATACCAGCATTATGGCATCATACCGGATGTTATTGCTTTCGGAAAGAAAACTCAAGTTTGCGGAATACTAGCTAACCGGGAGAAATTTGATCGCGTTGAAAAAAATGTCTTCAAAGAATCCAGCCGTATTAATTCGACATTTGGCGGTAATCTTGTGGATATGGTACGCTTTAAACTTATTTTAGAAGTTATAGAACAAGAAAACTTGGTCGCTAAAGCGGAAGAAAAAGGAAAATATATTTCGCAACAGATTGAGCAATTGGTTAAAGATTTTCCGAATTTATCCAACCCTCGTGGAAAAGGATTACTTGCCGCTTTCGATTTCGAAAACGAAAAGCTACGCGATGATTTTATTCAAAAAACACTGGGCAACAAGCTGTTGATATTAGGTTGCGGCGAGAAAAGTATACGATTTAGACCTCATCTTACTGTTAGCATCGAGGATATCGACAAAGCTTTTATAATAATCCGTCATTGCTTGATCTAATAAACTCTCGACAAATCTCAACAAATTATTAAGAGCATGTTTTACAAAGAATAAACTATGCAAAAAGTGCAAAACTAAGAATCTCTTCTAGAGAAATTATGGAATTGGAATTAGCATTGTATATCGACTAAAACACTAGGTGACTTTAAAAAACCAATTTGGAGTTGTAATTTTATCATCAAAAAGCAATATGAAATATCCCTGTAGCGGAAGAGCACAAACACCGATGAAAAGAGTCGACCTTGTGAGCTCATCGAAGATCATTATTTACCTATGAAATCACCTCTAATCAACGTACAACAACTGAAGGACTTAAGCATCAACCATAACATCATCCTTCTTGATGCTACAATAGATAAAGTTGGTGAGAAGCTCGACAATAATACGATGTCGTTAATTCCAAATTCGATATTCTTTGATATTGAGGGTCTTTTTTCGGATCATTCATCTGGATTACCACACACGATGATTGATCCGATTAGCTTTACCACACATGTCCAAAATCTAGGCATAAATCAAGATAGCATTGTTGTGATTTATGACCGTTGGGGGATATATTCTAGTCCACGTGCGTGGTGGATGTTTCGTTATATGGGACATGAACAGGCATATGTACTTGACGGAGGAATAAAAGCCTGGCTAAGCAAAGACCTTCCGATAAGCGATAAACACCACACATCGACAGAACAAGGTGATTTTCGGGCTGTTGCGCAGAAGGACTGGTTTAAAAACAAATCGGATATATTACAGCATCTTCAATCGAAGACCTCTAGTATCATCGACGCGAGAGGATCGGGTCGATTTTATGGAACCGCTGCAGATCCGCGCCCCGGTGTCCGATCTGGACATATTCCGACTTCAAGTAACCTCCCATTTGATCAGGTACTAGACGGGGTCTTTTTGAAAGACAAGACGCTATTGAAACCTATATTCGCATCACATTTACGCGAGGGCGGATCGAACATATTTACCTGCGGTTCAGGAATTACGGCTTCTATACTCGCACTAGCAGCATATCAGATCGGCGTCACAAATCTAGCTGTATACGATGGCTCATGGGCAGAATGGGGAGCAGACCATTCTTTACCTATGGAGTAAAGTCTTAATTAAAATAAGACTTTACTCCATAGTTTTTGAAAAGCTTTTTCATCCATCCAATCATAAACAGAACTTTTCAATAACTCTTTTATCTGCTGTTTGGATTTCGGGGGTACCTTTTTGCTCTTAGTAAGTTGGCTCGACACGAGTTGATTATTTAATTCAACTTGCGTAGCAAACATATTTATATTCCAACCCGGCACGGATAACCCCAATATCGTACCTGGCAATCCCTGAATAAGTTCGGGTCCGCTAGACATGGCAATCTGATTCGTAAAAAAAGCTACGATATAAATAGAATCCTGAATCAACCCATTGGCCCTTCGGCATTCGTACCCAGCGATGTTTCGATATTCATCGGTATATTTCCATTTGACATTTGGTATGGTATCTTCCAATAAAATCTCATCTCCTCCAAATTGAATTAACCTTGAAAACATATTTGTTTTTTGATTTTTATAGGTTTTCGAGTCATTGAACACCGGAAGATAATTTAAGGCACTGCGATAATTAGAGGGATAGTCTTCTTTGATCGTTTCAAACAAGGTCTCTCCATCATAAAATTTAAGGCTATGCTTTGTTCCTATTTCCACGGGTCCATTTTTCACCACCTCATCGACAAACATCTTATCCCAAGTGTCGAGATCGACCTTATTCAAGTAATTACGTTTTAAATAATTTTGTACATGAAACTTACGTTCATAGGTGATCGTTCCACTATTTGGGAAAAAAGCATATTGAGCATATATTTCAATCAACATAAAGTTCAGAAATAGTAATAATAACATTGCTTTAACCATCTTAATTACCTCCTTTCATAGTTGTAAAATTGTAAATCAGTTTAAACATTCCGTACCGCTTCAATACATCATTGCTCGTCTGAACAAAGGAATATCCATTCTGGTAACGGCTTATACCATTGTTTCGATTTAAAATATCGTTTACAAAAAACTGTGCTTCCAACGATTTATCTTTTAAGAATTTTTTAGAAATATACCCTGTCATATTGAAGGTACTAAAAGCCTTAAGTGTCTCGGTTGCTCCTTGGTAAGATTGATCTATATTGACAGCAATTTTAAAATCTCTAGGGAAATAATAGGTAAAGTTTGAATTGGAAGACAACGTAAAAGTTGTACTATTCAACTCGGACTGCAACGAAGCGTTAAGCACTTGCACGCCTGGTCGAAAATCTACTGAAAAATCCATTTTATTAGCTCTGTATCGGCTAATCCCTACGGAGGGGGAAAAACTAAATCGCTCAGTATTATTTAATTCCGGTTCTTCCTGCTCTGTAGACAAATAGTTATAGGTACTATTAAAGTCCGCGGATATCCCCGTACTTATATTAACTCCCATTTTCCGAAACAAGGGCATTCGGTAGCCGCCCCCCATGTGTGCTGACCAATTTTGCTTATCAATATTGACAAATGAAATATCCCTTTTTCCTGTCTCTGCGTAATAACGAACCCGACTGTTGATACTATTTATATTTTGATTGGCTCCACCATATAGGTATAAACTTCGATCTTTCAACGGTCGGTAAGAATTAAAATTTATGGAATAGGAATTACTAAACCCAGCAGACAGATCGGGATTATCGAAATAATTGACCAATTGATTAGCATTTTGCTTTAAGGGTTCAATCTGTGTCAGATCAGGCTGCACTGTACGTCCGTAGTAGCGAAAACTAATATTTTTACTTTTTGACAGCTTATAATTCACATAAAACATAGGGTTAACGGATATCTGTGACCGTTGTAATGCCGTATTTAAATTATTATAGGTCCGTCTTACATCCTCAAAATCTAATCTGTTACTGACATTCATTGTCCATAGATCATTTTTAAAGTTTACCCCCGTATTAGCCGTATTTTTTAAACTGCTAACGTTAAAATCATTCAAGACTTGCACATCTAACAAGGTATAATCTCCTGTTACAGGATCTTTATCAAAAGACTGATTTAAGTTGTTCGCGTTATTTTTGAGAAAGGCGTATCCCAAGGTAGCAGTTAGATATTTACTCAGTGGCTCCGTGTAATTCAAAGAAGTCGTAAACACTTTACTCCCGACCTCGTCTCGTTTAAGCTGATCGATTTCGTCTCGTTTAAGCTGATCGATTTCCGTTGTTACCGCTGTGGAATAATAATTTGCTCGTGAAGAATAATTGGTAGCTCCATCGGTCTGGTTCGATCGAACATTTGCATTAAACGTCATAGATCGTCTATCTTTTTTAAATTTCCTAGTCAATAGAAGGTCAAGGTTAAGATTTTCACTGTCGCTGATGGTGTTACTTATATTCTCCATTTTGTTGATTAAGTTTCCCTCTAAATTTTGACGATCCGATTTCTTATCCTCGTTATTTTCCTGATTTTTCCGGACATATCCCAAACGCACGGTCCCTGTAGACAGCGAATCAATATTAAAATCATAACGCATGTTAACATTATGTGACTTATCCTGATTGTTGGTTATGGTAGTAGCATTATCCAAAGTAGCGTTCTCGGGATAGTTTTCTTGCGCCCGATAGTTGTTTTTGTTACGGACATCCATCTGATTCCCTTTGTAATTTACATTCAACTTATGTTTATCGTTCTTTGATTTGTCCGAAAAGCTAAATCCCATATTAAGTGCTTTCGGTATACCAGCTCCCCTATAATTACCACTCCAGGAGTCTGTGCCATCAAAACCTCCGTCGGACGTTATCATAATTCCTCCTCCGTCCATTACAGATACATTGGTATTCCCTCCTACGCCATATTTTTGCCCATCTTCAAACCCCAACCCCACCAATCCGTCATTCGCTATGATTCCATATGCCGCAATCTTTTGAGTCCCCTTGAATCGGTTTGCCATTATTTTTCCGGTATAGTATTTATCTGTCCCTACCCCTCCTAACACTTGGCCAAACATTCCTTTCTTTTTGTCTTCTTTCAGCTTAATATCAATAGTTTGAGTTCGTTCACCGTCATCAATACCCGTCCTTACAGCGAGGTCCGACTTTTTTTCATAAACCTGTACTTTACTCACCATATCAGATCGTATATTTTTTGTTATCAATGTAGGATCATCACCAAAAAATTCCTCCCCATCCAGTAATACTTTTTTCACCTCTTTTCCTTGCGCCGTGATCCTACCACTCGCATCCATAGTTATTCCGGGAAGCACCTTCAATAAGTCCTCAACTTTGGCATCCTTTTCCACTTTAAAACTACCTGCAACGTATTCTATTGTATCTCCCTTTATAACAACAGGCTTCCTGCCCATAACCTGAACCTCTTCAATCAACCGTGCGACTTTTGAAAGTTTAATAATTCCCAGCTCCTTTCCCGCAGGGTCTAATGCGAGATCCTGAACAAAGTCTGCATACTGGGGATAGGATACCAGCAATTTGTAACTTCCAGTATCAATATTGATAAGTGAAAAGTTACCATTTTCCTTTGACCATGTAAACCGGACGAGAATAGAGTCTTTTGTATTCAGAAGCGCAATAGATGCCTTCTCTAACTTACCATTATCAGAGCCGTCAACAACCTGTCCAGAAACTTTAGTTTGTGCGGAAGCCTGAAAAAAACTCATAAAAAGCAAGCATACAAAAAGTAGCAATAATAGGTTTGGATTCATAGCAAATAGTTTATAATAAGTCTTGTATTAAGCACTCAAACCAAAACTAAACATTTAGTTACTAAAAAATCGTAAAAATATGTTAAATTATATTTATGCAAATGTTAAATATTAATGTTAACATTTTTCTAATAATTAAACATATCGGTTATACAAAAAAAAGACCGATCCATTTTGGATCAGTCTTTCCTTAATCTTTTAGTTCACTATTCTGCTCCAGGAAACGGAACATAATCATCATCTCCTGGTACTTTAGGGAATTCTCTGGAAATCCATTTTTGTTTCGCTTCCTCATTAACAGCTTTATCCGTAGCGACAAAGTTCCAAGAGATAAATCGTTCCTCAGGAAAAGGTTCTCCTCCAAAAATATACACCGTCGTTTTTGCTTTCATAGTAAACGCACATAAATGGGCGTCTTTTGTTATTAAAATCTGCTTGGGTCCATAGTCGAAGCCATTACTTTCGATAGCCCCTTCCAAAATATATAATCCACTCTCTCCATATAATTCACCACGGATATCAATAAGAACATCCTTATTTCCCGTCTTAATCTCAATCATATATAACTTGCTATACACCGGAACCGGAGATTGTTTACCAAAGGCTTGCCCTGCTATCAATTTATACGAAACTCCATCTTGTATCCATGAGGGTATATCCTGAGCCTCGGTATGGTGGAATTCAGGATCCATAAATTCTAGTTCCTTTGGTAATGCTACCCAGATCTGCAACCCATGCATAAACTTATCTCGGTGACGAAGATATTCTGGCGTGCGCTCCGAGTGTGTCACTCCTTTTCCTGCTGTCATCCAATTTACGGCGCCTGGCTTTATCTCCATCGCGGTACCTAAACTATCACGGTGAAATATCGCACCATCAAAAAGATAAGTAAGTGTCGATAGACCTATATGTGGATGAGGGCCCACATCAAGATTCTCATGATCTGCAAGACAGACTGGCCCCATATGATCGATAAACACAAAAGGTCCTATCGCTCTCTTTTGTCTAAAAGGTAATAGCCTACCTACCAAAAAATTACCAATGTTGGCAGCGGTTTCTTCTCTAATAAAATCAATATTTGACATGGTATATCTCCTTCTTTGTTATATCTAAAGTTACATAATATATGTTAGTTATAAACTGAAGAAAATTCGAAAAAACACCATCCTACAAAGGTGTGCCTAGCAAGGTACACCTTTGTAGGATAAGAACCATCTTCTTTAAAACTTCTGTAAGATCTTAAAGATCAAATCAGAGCCTAACTTAGTGGTTCGCTGATCAATATCATATACCGGATTTAACTCGGCGACATCCACACTTACTAAATTAGGCAAACTGATAATTGCCTGAAAAATCTGTTGAAAGGTTACATCGGGAATAAGGCCATTAAAAGCCAAGGCACTCACCCCTGGAGCATAAGGCGCAGCAAAAGCATCTAAATCTATCGTCAGATAAACCAGATCTACCTGAACTGCAAAATCATGCACCGCCTTTAGTATTTCCTGCATGTTACCTTCGTGGACATCTTCAGCCTTTATAATCTTAGTTCCTTTATCCTTAGCATAAGCTAATAGCGATGGCGTGTTAGAAATATCTTGAATCCCTAACGCCAAATAATGAAGAGGCTTTCCTTCCCGAGACAGATCATCCGCTATCTGATAAAATCCTGTACCCGAATTTCCTACACCATCTTTCAGGGGACGAATATCCAGATGTGCATCGATATTAATAATTCCAATGGATTTACCCTCTATATGCAATCCCTTAAAGTGCGCATAGGTAATCTCATGCCCTCCTCCCAATAAGAGAGGAAACCCGCCTTGCTGGCGGATCTTGGCAACGAGTTCAGCCAGCCGCTGTTGGGCTGCTTCCAGCCCGGTATCTGGACAATACACGTCTCCCCCATCCAGTAATCGAATTTGACCCGAGAAATGCACCGGCAATCCTCCTAATATTTTTCGGAACTGAGCAGGGCCATTCTGAGCACCTACCCTTCCCTGATTACGGCGCACGCCTTCATCACAACAAAAACCTAATAGCACAACTGCATTTTTCAGTTCTTGTGTTTCGTCCAGATCGATAGAACGCACCTCTT
This sequence comes from Sphingobacterium sp. xlx-130, assembly GCF_011007405.1. Lineage (NCBI taxonomy): Bacteria > Pseudomonadati > Bacteroidota > Sphingobacteriia > Sphingobacteriales > Sphingobacteriaceae > Sphingobacterium > Sphingobacterium sp. xlx-130. Next base: position 148,709 of record NZ_WFKN01000011.1, on the reverse strand, counting down.
GATGCCAGCGTCGCAGACCTTGCACTGTACCATCAACACGACCTGCCCAATGCCCGGGATCCCCTGGTTGATATAATGATTTCATAATGACCTATTCAAAAAGTTTATCCAACACCGCAGTATCAACCAATTCGGCCTTTGTAACCTTCAATGTAGGGCTTCGCTTCAGTTCTGTTTCTATCGCCTGCATAGCTTCTTTATTGCGGGCCCAAGCTCTACGTGCGATTCCATTATTAACATCAAAGAACAACATATTGCGCAATTTCTCTTCTGCAGCGGCGGAACCGTCCAGCAACATACCGAAACCACCGTTGATTACCTCACCCCATCCTACACCGCCACCGTTATGGATAGACACCCATGTAGCACCTCTGAAACTATCACCGATTACATTATGTATCGCCATATCGGCCGTAAATTTACTACCATCATAGATATTGCTCGTCTCCCGATAAGGCGAATCCGTACCACTCACGTCATGGTGATCTCTACCCAATACCACAGGCGCGGACAACTGACCGCTTTGCACCGCATCGTTAAATGCTTTTGCAATCCTTGTGCGTCCTAATGCATCTGCATATAGGATACGCGCTTGAGAACCGACCACTAAGCGGTTTTCTTCCGCATCTGCTATCCATTTTATATTATCTGCGAGTTGCTGTTTTATTTCTTCCGGCGCTTCCTCTTGTAGCTCCTTCATCACTTCTAGAGCGATTCGGTCAGTCGTACGAAGATCCTCAGCTTTGCCCGAAGTACACACCCAACGGAACGGCCCAAAGCCATAGTCAAAACACATCGGACCTAGGATGTCCTGTACATAAGACGGGTATTTAAAGTTAATACCATCTACAGCCAATACATCTGCTCCTGCACGCGAGGCTTCCAACAGAAAAGCATTTCCATAATCGAAAAAGTAGGTTCCACGTGCAGCATGCTTATTAATAGCATTGGCCTGTCTCACCAAAGATTGTTGTACCGCCTTTTTAAATTCTTCGGGTTCTTCTGCAATCATCCTATTCGCCTCCTCAAAACTATATCCTACCGGATAGTATCCACCAGACCAAGGATTATGCAATGAAGTCTGGTCCGAACCAACCGTAACAAATACTTCTTGCTCATAAAAAGCTTCCCATACATCTACCACGTTACCTATATAAGCCAATGACACGACTTCTTCCTCTTGGATTGCCTGTTGCACCCGGGATATAAGTCCCTGCATATTTTCATGTAGCTCGTCGACCCAACCCTGTTCGTGGCGCTTGCGTGCCGCAGCGGGATTCACTTCTGCACATACCGTAACACAACTTGCTATATTTCCAGCCTTAGGCTGTGCACCACTCATCCCCCCCAATCCCGAAGTCAGGAAAACTTTGCCCCGAGAACTATCGCCCTTCTTCAGATGTTTACGAAAAGCATTCATGACTGTAATCGTAGTACCATGTACAATACCCTGTGGGCCAATATACATGTACGAACCTGCGGTCATCTGTCCATATTGCGTAACCCCCAACGCATTGAAGCGCTCCCAATCATCGGGCTTGGAATAGTTAGGAATCATCATCCCGTTGGTCACCACAACTCTTGGTGCTGAAGTGGATGAAGGAAACAATCCCATCGGATGTCCTGAGTACATATGCAGGGTCTGCTCGTCCGTCATCTTTGCCAAATATTGCATCGTCAACAGATACTGTGCCCAGTTCTGGAATACAGCACCATTACCCCCATAAGTAATCAGCTCATGAGGATGCTGTGCTACCGCTGGGTCCAAATTATTCTGTATCATCAGCATAATCGCTGCCGCTTGACGGCTTTGCGCTGGATACTCTTCTATCGGGCGAGCATACATCGCATAGGTTGGGCGGAAACGATACATATAGATCCGTCCATAGCTACGCAGTTCCTCTAAGAAGTCTGCCGCTAGTTCTTCATGCCATCCTGCAGGAAAATAACGTAGCGCATTTGCGATAGCCAATCGTTCTTCGTCTTTCGTGAGTATCGGTTTACGCACCGGAGCATGGCTCACCGAAGCGTCTAAAGCCACTTTAGCTGGCAAGTGATCCGGTATACCTTGTATTATTTCATTTTTAAATTTCTGCATGATTATTTTAAATTAGATCGAACCGCTGCCCCGTTCTTCCAGACAGCCGATGGTTGCAATGCACCTTGTAGGTAAGTGATGTTCTGATAATTGTTCGTATCGTAGATGACAAAGTCAGCTAACTGCCCTTCGACCAACCGACCTCTATCAGAGAGATTCAAGGCTTGGGCTGCTCTGAACGTAACAGCTGCCAACACTTCAGCATTGGAGAGTTTCTCCATCGTTGCCAAAATACTAGCCGATGCAATGAGCTGTCCCATAGGTGCCGAACCTGGATTCCAATCAGTTGCAATTGCCAACGAGGCACCTGCATCCAATAAGCGTCGGGCTGGTGTAAATGCACAGCCTATCCCTAGAGAAGCTGCAGGCAACGCGACAGCTACTACATCCGAATCAGCAAGTAGTGCAATCTCTGCATCTGTTGAGGCCTCCAGATGATCGGCCGATACCGCATCAAAAGCCACAGCGACCGCAGATCCTGAGGTACTGAATTGATCCGCATGTACAGTGATCTTAAAGCCCATCTCTTTTGCTTTTTCGAAATAATCCTGAATATCTTCTGCCGAAAAGGCGGTCTGTTCGATAAAAGCATCTATCCGCTCAGTCAGCTTCTCCTCCTTCAAAACAGGGAAAAGGTCTGCCGCCATAAGAGCCAGGTATTCTTTCGCTGTCCCCTCAAAATCTTTTGGCTTCATGTGCGCTGCCAGACAAGTTGGGACAAGATCCATCTCCACTTCCGTATTAGCCTGCTTGACTGCCCGCAATGTCTTCAGCTCTTCATCCTTATTAAGTCCGTACCCACTTTTCACCTCTACAGTGGTAACGCCTTGCAGCAAAAGATAAGCTGCCCTACGCTTTGTCAATTCCTTCAGTTCCTCTTGTGTCGCCTCACGTGTATGTTTGACCGTACTCCAAATGCCACCACCGGACTGTGCTATCTCTAAATAGGAACTTCCAGCATTGCGCATCGCAAAATCATTAGCACGATTCCCACCAAAGGCAATGTGAGTATGACAATCTACAAATGAAGGTAAACAGACCTTATCTTCCTTGATCAACTGCACCTCTACCGCATCTCCCGTCTGACTACGGAGTGTCTCAAAATCGCCTACCGCTTTGACTTTTCCATTTTCGATCCATAGACCGCCCTGCTCGATAACCTCTAGCTGACTGTCATTCAACGCACCTTTAAGAGGCAGATCACGCATAGTTAGCAACTGCCTAAAAGGCCCTATAAGTACTTCGTTCATCCCTAATAATTTTCAAAATGTTCAACACCTGCGCCAAAATACGCTTTATCACCTGAAGCTTTGGCCAACTCAACCAATTCACCCGATTTTACCAATGCCAACGCTTTGTCCATAATATCCTGCATAGGCTGATCTTCTTCCAGATGAGGAATATGCTTGCGGATATGCTGATGTAGAGCTTCAACAGCAGCTGTAGATTGCAGTGGACTATGGAAATCCTTAGCTTGTGCTGCGCAAAGCAGCTCTACACTTAATATCTTATCCACATTGTCAATAACCTGCAATAACTTTCTACCGGATATCGACCCCATACTCACATGATCTTCCTGTCCCATCGATGTGGGTATACTATCTGCCGAAGCAGGGAAACAAAGTCCTTTATTCTCGCTGGCAATAGCAGCAGTTGTATACTGCAAAATCATAAAACCAGAATTTAGACCTGTTGCCTTCATCAACAACTTAGGCACCCCATTTGTTTCTCCCTCTAAGGAAAGATACACTCTACGATCGGATATATTCCCCAATTCACTAACAGCTAGTGTCGCATAATCCAACGGAAGTGCGATAGGTTGCCCATGGAATGAGCCTCCACTAATGGTCAGTTCACTATTTATAATAATAGGGTTGTCTGTTACTGCATTAATCTCTGTTTCAATAATTTCTTTAAAATGTAACCAAGCGTTGCGGGAAGCACCATGCACCTGTGGTATACAGCGCATGGAATAAGGATCCTGTACTCTCGAACAGTTCTTATGCGACTCTAAAATTGCAGAACCCGACAACAGGTTATATATCGTCGAAGCGACAAACACATTTCCCTTATACGGTCTCAACTGGTGTAATTCGCTAAAGAACGGTTTGATAGAACCATTCAGCCCTTCAATCATCAAGGTAGCAATCAGGTCAGCGTTATTCATCAATCTGTTCATCTCGACAACAGCCTTCACGCCATGCGCAGCCATAAACTGTGTTCCGTTGATCAATGCTAACCCCTCTTTTGCTCCCAAAGCCACAGGTTTTATCTGCAATTCATTCAACACATCGGCTGTATTGCGGATTTCATCTTTATAAAAGACCTTTCCAAGACCAATCAAAGGCAAGAATAGATGTGACAATGGTGCCAGATCACCGGAAGCCCCAACCGATCCTTGTTTCGGGACGACAGGAACGATATCCTGCTGGATATGCCAGATAATACGTTGTACTGTACTCAACTGTACCCCAGAAAAACCTTTGGACAAAGCATGTACCTTTAAAATCATCATCAACTTGGACAACTCCTTATCAATAGGCTCTCCTACTCCTACAGCATGACTCATCAAGATGTTCTCCTGCAGTTTACGGGTATCGTTCGCATCAATCAAAGTTGTGCATAACGGACCAAAACCTGTATTTATTCCATACACTACCTTGCCCGAATCCACGATTTCCTGTACATATCCTGCACTCTTCTCGATATCCTTTATTACTTCTTCTGTTAAGATACCATTCACTGTACCTCTTGCTATACCTAATGCAATGGAGCTCTGTAAAAAATCAACCCCGTATTTAAATATATTCATCTTATCTTTCGTTTTACCTCAAATTTAACAGCTATATTTGATAACTGGTAATACCATTTTAGTCAACCATTAATAACTATGAATTATCAAATAGAACTTCGACACCTCCATTATTTCAAGGTTTTAGCCGAAGAACTTCATTTCCGTAAAGCTGCGGATCGGCTTTTCATCTCCCAACCTGGACTGAGCAGACAGATCAAACAGATGGAAAGTATTTATAAGACAACATTATTTGAACGAACTAAACGTACAGTGCAATTGACTGAGGCTGGCAAATACCTTTTACACGAGGTTGAACTGTTATTCAGTCAACTCAGCAACATTCAAACACAGCTTGAAAAAATTACGGAGGGGAAGATAACATCACTCAAATTGGGATTTATTGGCTCTGCTGTACAGACTATTCTTCCCAAACTATTAGCTTCATTAAAGCAAAAGCAACCTTTGATCGACATCACGCTCAATGAGCTTAGCAATGAAATGCAACTCGAAATGCTTGGGCGTAATGAATTGGATTTTGGATTTGTACGTGTCGATGTTACGCCACCACATATAAAATCATTACCTATCCTAACCGAGCATTTCGCGCTTGTTATACCCAAGAATCACCCGCTCAAATCAAAGCCCAATCTTCAGCTGACAGACTTTAAAGACGAGCCCTTCATCCTATTTTCAAAAGCTTATAGTATTTCCTATTATGACCTGGTGATGAGCATATTTCGCGACCATGATTTTGTGCCCCATGTCACCCTACGAACTGTCAATGCATTAAGTATATTCAATCTGGTATCTCAGGGACTTGGAGTAGCGATAGTCCCCTCTTCGTTAAAAAACGGTTACAGTACAGATGTTGATTTTATCGAACTCGAACAGATACACCAACGTACGACCCTAACCCTGATTTGGAATAGGGAAAATAGAAGTCCAGGTATCCCCCTATTACTTCAAGTTGTAGCGACCCTGTTGCCAGAAGACTCTTAAGACAAGATTACTATTTATTTTTTATCGTACGCCCAAGAAAGGATGTCTTTCACGGCAGCACGTATCCGATCAAAACCGGCATCGTTCAATTCTATTTCCGAAACAGTAGCTTTCCTGTGTTTAGCATGCAGTACTAGGTAATACATCCCCGCCACGAGCAGGCTCGTTATCGCGCGTAGATCCACATTACGTCCTTCCAGCTCTTTATCAGCAAATGCATAGAACAGGGTACTCATCTTCTCCCGCTCACGTACTATCTGATCCATTACCTCAGACTCTGCACTTATCTGCCAAGTCACCACCTTTTGCATCTCCTCATCATTCATAAAGTGATCGAGCTGGCTCATCAACAAGGACTCTAAATAGCCCTTAGATCCCTCTGCAGACAGAGCACCAAAATGCTCCACCGCACCCGCCATCGCAGCAACCCAATAATCCTTTCCTTTGATATAGGTCTCTACTAGATTTTCGACAGATCCAAAATACAGCGAAATCAGCTTACGGTCTACTCCAGCCTGCTTAGAGATATTAGCTATCGTCAGTCCCGTATACCCTTTTTCTTTCAATACTTCCCCCACTGCAGCTAGGAGCTTACCCATGGTACGTTCCTTATCGTTTTTCTCCCCTTTATATGTCTTACGTATCTGTTTTGCCATAAAATATGTTGAATCCCATAAAAATAGAGATTCCCTTTCATTATATAAAATAATCAATATCTTCATTTAGATTTCTCCAGACGACCTGCCTTAACTATATGTCAGGCAACATTCAATTTTTTAAAGGTATTTTTCTTCCTATGTATCCACTTCAAACTTGGTTCCTAATCGCATACAGCCCAGTTTGCAGGATCAGCTCGGAGATCGTAGCAGAAGTTATAAAGTTCAATTAACGGAAGTTTGCTTTACCTCAATTGACGCCAAGCAACTACAACAAGGCCTATAAACACACACAAATAGCCCTTGCATGAGAAATTAAAACAACCCCTCAACAACAAATTCAAACATTATAAAAAAACATAAAAACCTAAAAAACAAATAATTAAAAAAACATAAACACAAAATTTAAAGAAATGCAAACAAAAAAAATATATTATTTCCTATATTAGAGAAAAAACTATCTCGAACATAAAAGAGAGCTCACAAATTCGTTCTTTTTCTCTCAATTAATTAACAAATAATCCAACGTGAGTGGATTAGCTTTAAACAATTTTTAGACATAAAAAAAATGAACAAAATTTCATTAAAGAATTTTAATCTAAAAGAAGTTGAACAATAATCAAAAGAACAATTAAAAGATGTTTTAGGTGGTTCTGTTTGGGTAACAGTCGAATGCAGATGCGGCAGTTCAACACATGTTACTGGATACAGAACAACTACGGAATGTGTTAACAACTGTATCGATATTTGTAACGCGAACTAAGCTCCATCATACGGCAATATCGATATGATAATGCCGTGCTATATAATGTAAAATGAAAAATCCTATTTATATAATCGCCGTATTAGTACTGACATGCAACTTTTTAAAGGCTCAAAATGTAAAAAAAGAACTCGTTGCTACCAAAGAAGCTGTTTATAAATACAGCTATGTATCAGATAGTACAGACAGCAGCAATCCGAAAGAAAGATTTATGAGCTTGCTCTGGGGCGAAGACGGCTCCGTATTCCAGCTGCAAAATAGACATCTGCAGGATTCAACTATTCTCGCAGATTATAAAGCAGGGAAAGAAAGAACAATTCATATTATCGGGAGCTTAGCTCCTATAAATGAAACAAATTATCAGATTTATAAGGCGGATAATAAAATAACTACCAAAGAGTCCTATCTCGGGAACAACATTTTATTTAATAAAGAGTTTCTGGTATACGAAGAGGGTATCGAAGATTTTGATTGGTCCATTAAAGAAGATACAGCCACAGTAGCCAACCTCCTTTGTCAAAAAGCGGAGTTAAATTTTGGAGGCAGAACGTGGATCGCCTGGTTTTCTTCCGAAATTCCCATTATGGATGGGCCTTACAAGTTTCAAGGGCTACCAGGACTTATCGTATCCATAGCCGACAGCCAAGAATATTTCAGATTTGATCTGATATCCTTCAGCGATGTTAACAAAACCGTGTATAATCCTATTCGAAAGGATGAGATTGTTATGAAAACAACAAAAAAGGGATTTTTCTCGCAAAGAGCCTATCACCGAAAAAACATGTACTCCATCCTTGTTGCTTCTGGTGTATATTCTGCCACAGAGGAAAACAGGAAAAAGGCACAAAAAATCACCGTGGAGGACAACAATCATATTGAGAAACAGTAATTACGCTGAAAGAAGCCAATAAACATATCCAACAACATTATCAGAAGAAATCTTGCGTTATATCATCAGCCACCTACTCCTTATTTTTATCTGCAGCAGCGTACACGCACAGACAATAGTAACCGGAAAGCTACTAGACGAGCAGCAGAAGCCCGTCCACAATGTATCTGTATCGTACAAAAAAGCTGGAAGTACAGCCCTATCCGGGTTTACAAAAACAGACCAGCAGGGCAAATTTGAACTTGTTGTAAAACTTGTTGGTGCCGACAGTCTACAGCTCGACTTCAACCATATGGCTTATGCCAAAAAATCCGTAACCGTCGTCAACGCCACGGCCAACTACGCTTTTGTCCTTCAGCAGCAAGCACGACAGATCGAAGAGGTCAAAGTCGGCAACATCCCTATCTACAAACGCAAAGACACCATAAATTATGATGTCAATAAGTTTACTTCAGCACAGGACCGCGTTATCGCCGATATCATCAAGAAGCTACCCGGCATCGAGATGCGAGGCGACCAGATACTCTACCAAGGCAAACCCATACAGAAATACATGGTCAACAACCTCGATCTGATGGAAGGCCGATACGGTATGATCAATAACAACCTACCGGCCGATGCCGTCAAAAATGTACAGATCGTCGAAAACGACCAGCCTATCAAGATCTTGGACTCTTTGGTATTTTCCGATAGGGCATCTTTAAATCTAGAGCTCAAGAAATTCACCTCCACCGGAACCGGAAAAGTAGGCACTGGCCTATCTCCTGCCCTGTGGGACGTCAACCTCACACCGATGACCTTTGGAAAGACCTTCCAGATGCTCAACAGCTTCCAATCCAATAATATCGGACATGACGTCGCCAAGGATCTTCGCTCGTTTTATACGGGAGGTTATTCCTTTGGTGGCAATAACAGTACCAAAGAAGGACCATCCTATATCTCGGTGCGTAGCGTAGCCAGCCCCAGCTTCGACCAGAAGAGATGGCTCGACAATAAAATATTCCTATTCAGCACCAACGTGCTTCAAAAGCTGAAAAGCGGTATTGAGCTAAAAGGCAACGTTTCCTATTACGATGACACGCGAAAAACACGAGGCTACAGCAACACTCAGTATTTTACAAGCAGCGAGGTGATCCAAAATAGAGAAGCTGTAGACAACAGCTCCCGCATACATGCACTGGATGCTGGCTTACTGATCGAGAAGAACGAGAAGCAGATCTACCTACGCAACATGTTCAAATACCACAAACGCTGGAACAGTGATCGCGGCCATCTGCTCTTTAATGAAGATACCCCTATAGCGCAGCGACGCCAGTATACCGACGAGGCCCTTTTAAATACGCTATCCCTGGCTCGGCTCTTTGGAAAACAGCTGGTCAATATAAGCTCTAGCATAGAGTGGCATCGCACGCCACAACAGCTCTCGGTCTCGCCGGGGCAGTTTTCCGATATATTAAACGGAGGCAAGCCATACGAGCAGATGAGCCAGTATGTCCGCTACAATGACTTCAACTGGACCAACAGCATCGGTTTCATGCGCAAATTTAAGGGCTGGACATTTGCCCCTAAACTTGCGTTGGATTATCTGGGCAGCAGTCTGGACACCTATATAGACAAGCGCGATCAGGGGCACACAGAGACACTACAGGATGGCTTTATTAATGATATGGACAATTCGCGTCTGCGCCTAGGCCCCAGTATACGTATTGACTGGGAAAACAACAAGTGGAAATTTCACGCAAACCTTCCCTATGACATCTACTATTTTAACGTAACCCAACAGGGAGACAAGACACTGGATAGAGCGATTCGCCATACTTTTGTCCCATCCACAGGGCTTACCTACCTGCTCAATAGCAATCATGATATCAGCAGCAATTTCTCCGCAGGACGTAGTTTTGGTGGTCTGGACAATTTCTATAACGGCTATATCATCAGCCAGTACCGAAATATGCAGCACTACGATGCGCGCCTGTTGCGTACAGACCAAATAAATGCTGGGATGGGCTACAACTACAAGAACACCTTAAAAGCAAATTTTGCCAACTTTTCCTACAGCTACGCCAACAGCCGCCGCGACTATATATTCGACACCACTATCGATGATTCCGGACGCAGTACGACTGGGATCAAAGACCTGATGAGCGCCAAAAGTAGACATAGTCTTCAAGGTGGGGTATCGCGGTTTTTCTCCCCAATCAAGACGGTAGTCAAGCTTAATGGTACCAGCGCCTGGGCTGTATCCGATTATTTTCTCAATGACAACATGGTCAAACAGCACACACAGGACAATTCGATACGGGTAGATATCGTCAATAATCTTTCCGAAGTACTATCTGGAGATTACAAGTTAAGTTTCGGGCGTATGGTAAACAAGCTGGCCGAAGGCAATAAAAACAAAATAAGCTACAACAACCATCAGCTGAATCTTGCGTTTTATCCCATAGCCAACCACAGCCTCATCGCATCCAACTACTGGTACGGCAATAATATACCCGGACAAAAGAGCCAGTACTTCTTGGATGCCACATACCGCCATCAAGTCAAAAAATGGCGCACCGACATCGAGTTGTCGGCAATCAATCTATTGAATAATGACAACTACATACAGCAGTTTTCGAGCAGTTACGAACTGGTGCAGAGTTATTTTGAACTACGCCCCAGACAGATTATGCTGTCAACACGATTTAAGTTTTGAAAACAAACTGGAAGTAACCAAACAGGCCATCTTAATCAAAAGATGACCTATTCCTTTTATCAATTACGCGCTCTCCTTGCCAGCAGCTGCTAGACAATATAACTGGCCAGTGTACCTATCACCGCCATGACCAATGTCTGTAAGATATCACCCAGTGTGATCGAAGCCCATATCGAGCACAGCGTACCACCTAGGGTACCTGCTCTTATTTCGCTAATTTTCATTATTTTAGAGTTATTATATTATTAGTCATCCTACTTGACAGACTCGCTTATACGATCATTATCAGAAATTACAGACTCATTAACTGGCTCACTCGATAATTCGCCTGTCCCGACTTCATCAGGGTTAACGTCTTTCCTTGTCACCGCCTCCAGTACCCCTAGCCCAACAGCTACGTATTTAATAATATTCAATGCCTTTCCCGGCAATTTGATCGCGCCAGCAGCAACACCTGCACCGCTTGGCTTATTTTTTTGATGATTTTGTTCATTTAATTTTAAGTTATGATGATTAAGAAAGCCCCCCTAACTACCCAATACGCAATACTACAATCCCCTTCCCTACCGCCTCTACAACCAGCTCATACAGCCTCTTGTAAGCCTTCGTCGAATCATACACTGTATAGTCTCCAGCGTATAGTTTGAAATAATCACCCAGCAACGGACAACCGGCTGTTTCGGAAAAGTAATTACCGATATGGATATACACATGCGAAAAATTCGGAATCGCCTTAATCTCTAGCATACCGCGGTGTAGCCCCGGAAATTTCAACTTGTATTCACCATTCATTCCACCATCCAGGTTGAATCCTATCCTATACACCCCAGCTTGTATTGCAGTCTTTCCTTTGACCTTCACCTTGCACACCAGGGGCTCCAGACCATAGCAAAAGAAATCACCGTCAATATAGATTTCCGAAAGGGCACTGTTCTTCCCCTTACGAATACGTTTAAGCTCGATCTGCATAATACTCCTTAATACTGACCCAGATAAACAGACCTAGAAACCTGACTTTGCTCTCGGTTATGGCACATTAGGTAAATGTGCACCTCCATTCCATCGTAATCCGCTAGCTGCACCTTCAGCTGACCATCTTTGCGTCGAGCAGGAGCTACATTACGAAAGGCCTGCCTTCCTCGTATGTCATAAGCACACACGATCACCACATCATCATGATGCCTCCCTTACTGCAAGTCATCAGCCTCCCATCGAACCAGCAGCTCTCTATCCGTACGTACTACCGTAGGCTGTGCGGGGTTGCACAGTGCCCCTTCACTGATACGGACTTGCGAGATATCAATATCTACCTTCGGAAAGCGACCAATCACCGCATTGTTCAGCACGCGAGACATCGCCCGTCCCATAGCCGTCTTACCTTTCTGTCGTGTAGCAAACCCTAGCTTGATCAGCGGCGCTAGTGGCGATAAAAACCTAGAAGCCAAACTAAACCGAAATCTATTATCGGTACGACCATCCAGTACCGAGCTGCATCCATTCTGTAAAATCATTTTTTGATATCGTTAATGTGTAAGAATAAAGATTGGTGGCCCCCACCACCAATCTATCAGATTGAGGCTACCTAAAGAAGATCCATCCCCCCAGATATGAGGTACGCGACACCCTCTTGACCTTGCGATCCGAAAAGAAGATCCACACATACCCTTTACCCCCTAAGAAGTGTGCAGGCAACACCTCTACCACTTGTCCATCTGCACGGGTTGGCAACACCGCGGTCGTGATGAATTCGTCGACCTCGGGTTGATACAGTAAGATATACACCCGATCATCATCCATCGTGACGGCCATCTCATTGAGCTGTGTCGACCAGGTAACCGTGAGCTCGCCTGCCGCTACAACAGCAGACATGGTACCTGCCAGCATCAGATTACCATCACTGATACGGATCGCTGCATAATCCAGTTTTAGATCCGGATAGACACCCACAACAGCCCGGTTGATATTTTCGCTCAGCGCTACATTTGATGGTGTACTGCGATCGCACACTTCTGCCCAAAACCGATACGCAGTAGAGGCAATATGCGCCTGTCAGGTAATCCTTACGCTCGGATGAATAATTCGTACCGTACCCGCCAGAAAAACTTACGGTAGGGTAATTAGAACCTTTTGCATATTTTAGATTAAGTTCGGATTGCCTTAAAGATAGAGCGGCCAATTGTATAGTTGGATCATCTGCACCGCTCGTTTTGCCACCTGATAATAATACTCCGGTTGCTAGCTTTAGGATAGGATTTTCGATAGAAATAGAGTCTGTCAAAGGTATCCCAAGCAATTGTTTCAAAGCGATCAGACTATTGGTATAAGAAGTCAAATTGATGATCCCCGTCAATTCGCTACTCGCCACCTGGCTCTCCGCCTGTGCTACATCGACGAGTGTATTGGTCTCCAATTGAAATTTGATCTGTTCCTGATTTAACTGTTCTTGCGCAAATTGCAACTGCCTCTGACTCGTCTGGTGCAGCGACTTATTGGCTACTGCCTCGAAGTACCTGGCCAATAGCTCCAGTTTAAGAGATTGTTCTAGTCTATTCATCTGCACTTCTTTACTCTCCAGTCCTATCAGCGACTGTTTGAGTTTATTCCGTAATGCAAATCCTTGAAATAACGTTGCACGGGTACTGATATTGGCATTGGCATTATTTGACCATTTATTGCCTGTGATCAGCTGCCCCGCCACTTGGTCAAAGGCAAGACCTAGATTATAGCTATGCCCCACCCCAAAAGAGAGTGTAGGAATATAAGCATTCTTCGCATCCTTGACATCCTCCTCGGCCAGTAGGATATTGATATTGGCCTGACGGATATCCTCATTCTGAGACCTTAGCAAAACCAAGCAATACTCCAACGTTAACTTAGTTTGAGCATTCAAAACCGTACATATAAAGAACAAAGAAAAACTTAGCTTTATACTTGTCATAAATTATTTGGATCAGGTTTTATTTCTATCATAAATTTTCCCAACAACAGGACACAATCAACAATAAAGTACCAAAACAACAAAAGTCTACAACAATAAATAGAATGAGAGCAAATTAAATTACTGAATAAATACAACAAAACCAATAATAAAGAAAACATTCAATAAAAATATTTTACCGTTAATGTGAAATTAATTTTAGAAAAGCAATTTTTATTTCTAACTTTAATAACAACAAGATAGAACCATATAAACTGCATTTAACTAAAACTCTCAAAAGAAACAACAGCGACTTAAAAACTTCGAAAACAATCGCTAATGCGATAAAAAGATTTTTTTTAGAAAAAGCCCGAGCCGGTTGCAAACGATCTCGGGCAAAGAAGAGAGCTCATACTTTCGTTCTTTTTCTCTCTTTTAATTAACAAGTAATCCTACGTGAGCGGAAACTAATAATAAATTTAATAAAATGAAAAAAAATTTATTAAAAAACCTCAATCTGAAAGGGGTCGAACAGTTGACAAAGGAACAATTGAAAAATGTATTCGGAGGTCGGAAAGCACCAATAGAAGAAACAAAATGCCCTTGGCAATGTGCGGTTTCAGGAGGTGGCGTATTACCTTGCTGCCAATCGTCTGGTTCAGCTTCCATTGATTTATATGACAGCATAGGTATAGAGGTAGATAGTTGCTAGGCAGGAATATCCTAACTTAAAAGAACAACGAATATATCAAATAGAGACTGTTCATTTGAACAGTCTCTAATAAACACATTATGCTTAGACTATTATTATTTCTAAAATTGAACCTATTACTAATACCTCTACAAGGTCAAACAAATATAGATCCCAGCATAAAAATAGGCTACACCATGAAGTATAAGCCGGACACGAATGCCACAGAGGAAATAGAAGAAGCTGTAGAGCTTATTATTAACGATAAATACGCTTACTTCTCTAGCTTAAAGGATTTAAAATCAGATTCGATAAAATATTTTGGCCTTAGTGAAAATGAGCATATAAGAGGCAAATCGAAAGAACTAAGGCTACTAAAGAACTACGAAAGCATGCGCGTAAAGCGGTTTTATTTTATCCTAAATGATATTTTTTATACGGAAGAGCCTTTGTATAGTATGGAATGGACAATTCTTCCGGACACCTCAACGATTTCGGGATACCTATGCCAAAATGCATTTACGATGCATGCCGGCAAGAAATGGATTGCATGGTTTTCTCATGATATTCCAATTCAGGAAGGCCCTTACAAATTCTCCGGTTTACCAGGGCTAATCATCAAATTAAATGACTCAAAAGATCTTTGGAGCTTCGATTTAAATAGAATCGAGAAGATTAAGCCTAAAGATATACTAATTCCATTTGAACAAAAAGCAAAGATTATAACCTCTGAAGAGCTACACAAAAAAGTTAGATACTACAAAAACAATGCAATAGAACTCGCTGAGGCAGCTGGCTTAACGAAAATACCTATTGAGTTACGCAAAAAACTAATTGAACAAAGTAAAGCGGACCTGAACAGACGTAATAACGAAATTGACTAATAAATTGAGGCGTATTGACACCCCTTGAATATTTAATATATAAATTTTTAATTGACACAAATTCAACAGAATACGCTAAAGAAATAGGTATATCGGCTTATTTTTAATTAAACAGATAAATGGAAAAGACAGAGCCGCATATAGAAAAAAGAATTGTTGCGACATTGTCACAACAATTGACAGAACACTATAGCAAGTGTCTATTTTAGGACGGGTCATAACACGATTGAGGGAGCTACACCTTATCTCAAAAAGAGATCTTTACAATACTGCTCACAGAGCAAGCGCTAGCCATGGCCTTTTTTTAACGTATCGAATCTTCGATATCCAGATCATATTTTAACAATAGAAGCTCCAATTGATGAACTCCAAATTTAGCCTTTTTCACCTTATTAAGGTCCAAGTCTAGAATTACATTTGTAGATGTTCTAAAATCGACCTTCTCGACGTTGGTCCCTACAAAAGTCGCCCCCAGTAGATCACAGTCCGCAAAAACGCTCGCTGACAAATCTGCTTCGCTAAAATCCACCTCATGCAAAGAGCACTTCAAAAAACGCATCTTCTTTAGATTTGCACCATAGAATATGGAATAGTCCAGCTGACAGTTGTCAAAAGAAAAAGAAAACATAAACTTGTTTAGCGAGGAAAAATCTACACCCATTATTTTGCAGTCTTTAAATATAATATTGCGTAAGCCAACACCTTGTAGATTCACCATAGACAGGTTGCAGGTTTCAAACTTACAATCCTCAAAGTCATTGGTTCTTAAATCAGATTTTGAAAAATCACAGCCTATAAAATGACAACGTATAAACTCGCGATTGCGCAGCGCTTTATCCGAATAATCTACCTGTTGAAAAATCTTGTCGGTGTGTATGACGATCTCCGTATTCATTTTTTATAAAATTCCTAAAGAATATAGAATCTTTAATTCTTTTGGAAAGATAGAAAAGATTTTAGTAGTATCAATTATAGTTAAATGAAAACACATTCAAAAAATGGGAGCCAACATTTTGCCTGCTCCCATTTAAATAACTATTTACAGATAATTTCTTAAGGTTTGACTTGATTTGTCTCTAGCATGACCACCTTTTCTTTTACTACCTCTTTTTCCTTTTGGGCCGATGTGAGTGTATGTCCTCCAAGAATAGGAGCAATAACGAGTCCGATCAAACAAGTAAGCTTAATCAAGATATTCATTGATGGTCCCGATGTATCTTTAAAAGGATCTCCTACCGTGTCGCCTGTCACCGCTGCCTTGTGTGCATCTGAGCCTTTATAAGTCATTTCACCATTGATTTCGACACCTGCCTCAAACGATTTCTTTGCGTTGTCCCAAGCACCACCGGCATTATTCTGAAAGATTGCCCATAGCACACCGGATACCGTAACCCCGGCCATGTATGCTCCCAATGCTTCGGGGCCCATGATGAACCCCACCAAAATAGGGGTAATAATCGTTAACGCTCCCGGCAATACCATCTCCCGTAAGGCCGCTTTGGTAGAAATCTCGACACATTTATCATACTCAGGTTTGCCAGTCCCCTCTAGTATTCCAGGTATTTCACGAAATTGCCTGCGCACCTCATTAACCATATCCATGGCAGCCTTACCGACCGACTGCATAGCCAAAGCCGAGAATACGACAGGGACCATTCCACCTATAAAAAGTGCGGCCAGTACATCTGCTTTAAAAATATTAATCCCGTCAATGCCGGTAAACGTGACATAAGCAGCAAATAAAGCAAGAGCAGTCAGGGCAGCAGAAGCGATGGCAAAACCCTTTCCTACTGCAGCAGTTGTATTCCCAACGGAATCCAATACATCTGTTCGCTGCCGAACCTCCTTTGGCAATTCACTCATCTCTGCAATCCCTCCTGCATTGTCTGCAATAGGACCAAATGCGTCAATCGCCAATTGCATCGCTGTGGTCGCCATCATCGCCGAAGCTGCGATCGCCACCCCGTAGAATCCTGCCAAAGCATAAGAGCCCCAGATCGCAAATGCAAATAATAATACGGACGAAAAAGTAGACATCATCCCAGTAGCTAGACCTGCTATAATATTAGTCCCTGCACCTGTCGACGAATTACGCACAATGTGGAGTACAGGTTTCTTTCCCAATCCCGTATAATATTCCGTAAAAGCTGAAATCAATCCACCCACAGCGAGTCCTACTAGCGTTGCATAAAAAATATTCATCCGCGGTATATCTTTCAGACCTTCTCCAAAAAACTTCATCTTAATCACTTCGGGCAGCATATATTGAATCAAGAAAAAACATGCGACCACCGTTAATACAATTGAAACCCAATTACCCATATTAAGCGCCTTTTGCACCTGAGCTTCCTTTGCATCATTATTAGAAACCTTCACAAAGAATGTCCCAACAATAGAGGCTAGAATACCCACACCAGCAATTACGATGGGTAATAAAATAGGCCCCATTCCTTGAAATGCATCCGTATAAACCGTACCTGCGGCCTCTGCCATATCTTTGATAATGTAATTACCCAACACCATAGAGGCCAATACCGTAGCCACATACGAACCAAAAAGGTCGGCACCCATTCCGGCTACGTCACCTACATTATCACCTACGTTATCAGCAATAGTCGCCGGATTTCGTGGATCGTCTTCCGGAATACCGGCTTCAACCTTACCGACCAAATCCGCTCCTACATCGGCAGCCTTGGTATAGATCCCTCCCCCAACCCGCGCAAACAAAGCAATGGATTCAGCCCCTAAGGAAAAACCAGCCAAGGCTTCTAGTGCTACTGTCATTTCGCTATAGAAAGTACTTTCTCCAGATACGAACATTTTAACAAACAATAGAAAAAAGATATTCAGTCCCAACACGGCCAGCCCGGCCACGCCCAATCCCATAACAGTCCCACCGGAAAACGACACTTTTAGAGCCAGAGGGAGACTGCTACGCGCAGCCTGTGTAGTGCGGACATTGGCACTGGTAGCAATACGCATCCCTATGTTTCCGGCTAAAGCTGAAAAGAACGCACCAAACACAAACGCCACAACAATAATCCAATGACTGGTCTCAACCAAGGTAGAAACAAAAAATAAGGCTATTGAGGCAATCACCACAAAAATTAAAAGGATTCGATATTCCGCTTTCAAAAAGGCCATTGCTCCTTCTTGAATACTCTTCGAAATAAATTGCATACGGCTTTCACCGGAATCTTGCTTTCTTACCCAATTTGCCTTGGATAGCATAAATAATAGACCGAGCACAGCGAGGGCTGCCGGTAGGTAAACGATAAAGTTCTCCATAAACTGTTTATTTGGTTATCAGTTAAAGCTATCAATTTTTTTGGAAAATAGAAAACCTTTAACACTTTCTTTTTGAGAGCTTTCAGCCTCAAAAAGAAATCAACTTACAACCCAATAATAAATAGAATCGCGTTCTTCAATCTTTCCCAAATCAACTAATTTTCGTAACACCTGAATCCGCTTGCTTTCGTCTGCTACCGGGATCGCATCAATAAGTTCATGAAGACCTAGCGCATTCTCCAGTAGTAAAACCCGCATCTCCTGTTCGATCTTGTGCTCCTGTCCTTCTTTAAAATCACGGGTCAAACAAAGATCACAAACACCGCAGGCTTCTGATCCCAATTCTCCGAAATAAGTCAATAAAGCCTGACTCCTGCAGACTTTCTCATCCAAATAATTGTATATCGCTTTAACTTGTTGTTCTTTGATTTGTCGACGTTCGCGCAGAAAGTCTGTATCAATGTACAGGTTTTTATAATCTACCCGGCTCTGCAAAAACTGAAGTTGAGGTTTGTCCGTACTCTTCAAATAAGAACCGACCTGTTGTTTCTCTAGCCCTTGCAAAAGATCGACAATAACTTCGTAGGGAAGTTTCAGCTTTTTTGCAAACTCATATTCATTGATCGGCACATAAAAATCAAAAACACCTCCATAGGTACGTAAGACAGCCTTAATTACGGGATCATATTTGGCAGATTGAACCTGAAACTTGTAGAGATCTTGAAAATCAACTTCAAATTTGAATCGTGAAGGAATATAAACGGCCTCCGACAAGGAAATCCAACCGTCTCTTTCTAAAAATTTAAGAGCACTTAAGGTCTGCAGCAGATCCAGCGTATACTTTTTGCTGAATTCGACGATATCGAAATCAAAAAAAAGACCTTTACCGGCACCATAAGCAATCTGGTAGTAGTTTGCCAAATAATGGTAAACCTGCTGAATGAAACTTACTTCGGGAAAGCTATTCTCCAAATTACGCCATAGTCGTTCCCGGTCTGCCTGTTGGTATAAAAGTACGGGAAATGCCTTCTTTTCATCTCGACCGGCCCTACCAGCTTCTTGGTAGTACGCCTCCAAAGAGTCCGGGACATCCAAATGAATTACAAATCGTACATCCGATTTGTCTATCCCCATCCCAAATGCATTGGTTGCTACAATAACACGGGTTTTGTTAGATGTCCACGCATCTTGCTTTAATGCCCGTTCTTTCATGCCGATCCCCGCATGATAAAAGTCTGCGGGAACCCCATGGTTTAAGAGAAACCTAGCAACCTCCTGTGTCTCCCTACGGTTCCGAACATATATCACACCTGCACCGCCAACCTTCTTCACAATACGGAGCATTCGATTCATCTTATTTTCCTCTTGCAGCGCCATATAACCCAGGTTATAACGGACAAAACTACGACTCAACACATTAGATGCCGAAAAACCTAACTTATCCTGAATATCCACAACAACTTCTGGTGTTGCTGTAGCTGTCAAAGCTAGGAAGGGTACGTCCGGGTGCAGTTCCCGAAGCTGTGCAATCTGTAAATAAGAAGGCCTGAAATCATAGCCCCATTGCGAGATACAATGGGCCTCGTCGATAGCCCAAAGGTTGATCTTCATATAGCGCAGACGCTCTTTTACCAAATCAGAATACAACCGTTCCGGTGCCAGATAAAGAAATTTGATCTTTCCAAAAATACAATTGTCTAATGCGATATCCACCTCTCTATACCCCATTCCGGAATAGATAGCGATCGCCTCTATACCTCGACTACGCAATTGCTCAATCTGATCCTTCATTAATGCAATCAAAGGACTGATCACGACACAGATGCCCTCTTGCTGCAGCGCGGGTATTTGAAAGCAAATAGACTTTCCTCCTCCGGTAGGCATTAAAGCAAGCGTATCCCGACGATTCAAGACAGACTGTATTACTTCTTCCTGTAAAGGCCTGAATGCATCGTATCCCCAATATTGCTTTAATATAGACAGACTATTTTCTACCATATCTTATTCCTCATCCCAAACATAAGCAAAATTATTTTTCAGAATATACAACTGTTCCCTAACAATATCATTCCGAAGCTGAATAGTTGCTAGGGTCTTATCCGAATTACTGCCATCGACCAGTATCATAGGAGTCTGGATGTTTCTATTTATCATGTATTCTAATGTACTTCTGTTATTTTTACGCCACAGCACAATATCCACATCCACTACCGTATCGCGCAATTCTCTTTCTAAGACAAGTATCTTTCTTTTTCCCAGTGAGAGCGTATAATTAGCCCTATCGGCTTCAGGAAGTTTTACGAATGTTATCGCATGCTCATCAGCAAACTGTTTGAGATCTGGTAAAACCGAATAAACGTTGCTTTTGTGCCTCAACGAATCAAATGTACTATACAATACTACTTTTCCTTTCTCAATATAGGCAATAGCAACTTCCGAACGGACATTATATACACGATAACTACTAAAACTTCTTCTTTTGACATACAACACATTGGTGTAAACAAAGAAACTCACTAAGCAATACAAACTAAAGAATACTGCTTTTTTCTCTCTAAAATTCCAGGCCCATAAAGTAGCAAATAGAACAAAAAAAAACAAAACAACTTGAATTTCATTCCATATAATTCCCTGCAAAACTGCGCCAGGAAGTCGCTCTATATACCCCAACCCCTCTACGGCGACATAAAGTAAGCCATCTAAAGCCTGCCCAGCATAATCGCTTACGATTGAAAACGGAGACAGAGCCAGCAATATCCCCAAATACATTATTGCGGTACTGGGGATAGCGATAAATAGATTAGCAGGTATAAAATAGGTTGGGAATTGTCCAAAATAATAAAGTATCAATGGCAAGGTAAATAGCTGGGCAGCAACGGAAATATAAAGATAATCAACAATCCCCGCAACCACGCGCCGTTTCGGATGATAGAAAGATTTAAACAAAGGATAAAGTATCAATATTCCCAACACA
Organism: Sphingobacterium sp. xlx-130; assembly: GCF_011007405.1. Classification (NCBI taxonomy): domain Bacteria; kingdom Pseudomonadati; phylum Bacteroidota; class Sphingobacteriia; order Sphingobacteriales; family Sphingobacteriaceae; genus Sphingobacterium; species Sphingobacterium sp. xlx-130. The sequence goes on along the minus strand of NZ_WFKN01000011.1, from coordinate 127,058 downwards.
GCGAAGTAGGACAATTGGAATCCGACATCGAATAAGCTCTTCGGTGAAAAAATTAAGATAAATAGTGCCGATGCAAACAATGTGTTTAATGGCACCTGGATTCTGTTCACACCTGTCGATACGATAAAAAAAGTAATCATAATTCCGGCCCGAAGAATAGGCGGACTCATTCCCGTAAGAATCACATAAAACCATACAGCCGTTAAAACAACAATACTGCGTAAATACCGTCCCCAAAAAAGTCGATTCATCCATTTTAACAACAGTGTAAGAAGTGCAAAAACTAATCCTACATGCAGACCAGATACACTCAAAATATGCACCGTGCCGGTGTTCCGAAATACATTAATAGTATCGATGTCTATCTGAGATCGGTAACCAAAAATAAGAGCCATAGCCAGCTGCATTGAATTACTATCCTTGATATTCGTTGCAAACTTGTGTAGCATCTGCTCCCGAAATAATAAGGCTCGCTCTACAATTGGGTTACCTTGCTGCGAATCAACTTTTACAATTTGATCTGCAGAAAGAAAACACTGTTGCTGTATATCTTTACTTCGGAGGTGTGTTTTATAATCAAACTCTTTGGGATTCGCCGGCGGTTTTATTGTTTGTATTAGATTTTCTATTTGCAATAAATCACCATAACGCAGCTTTTTCCTCTTGGCTGTATCCAACTGCAGTGTTACCATTAACTTTCCTGTGCTTCGATGTAATTTCCCTTTCTGAACAGCGGCCTTCACATCGGCAGGGAAACGAATATACCCTCCTTTAAGATGAGGCTCATCTTTGACTACGATAAAAAGACTCTCGGATTCAAAAGTTGAAAAATGCGTAGCTTGGTAAGAAGGCATTGTGTGTACCGTAGTCCATATTCCCAACACAGTCCATAACAGATAAAAATTTAAAGGAAATAGGAGTCTTCCCCAAAACTTCTTTCGATTAACAAAACCAACCAATTGTAAAACAGTTAAGATAAGTAGCAACTCGTCCCAAAATGAATACTGGGAAGCTGTGGTATAATATCCAACACATATACCCGGTAAAAATGCCAACAATGGTTTTGCCATAGGGGTTTTCCCAAAGTGCAGTGCTAGGATATTCTGCTTTACCATTGCCATCTTATCTGCACCTTTAAATCGGTTTTCTTAGCCCCTTCAATTAGATCCAAGCCAGAACCAATCGTCTCTCTTTGGAAATAATAAGTCAATGCATACCGCGTCCATATATCCAAATTTCTTTTTATTTTATAGCGGATATTGAAATAGTAGCGGATGCCCTTGTCATAATACATTGGAAAACCAGATGCATACAACACATCATTTTCATAAGCATATATACGTGAATTGTAATCGTCTGTATCAAAATATGCTAGACGTATATTAAACTGTAACTGGGGTTTTCTAATTTGCCAGAAAGCATCTTGATAACACAGTAATCCATCACTTCTATTCGTACTTTCCTTCTCAAACCTCATGATCTCAGCCCGCGTGCGTATACGCCAAGTGTTACTCAGTTTATACTGAAAATCAATCCGAAATTGACGTCTGTTTACATCTGCCAATAGATTGGTATTTCGATTTGCCACGAGCGTATTCTCTTGCTTCATACGGTAGCGATACCGGAATGTCAACTTCCCTATTTTGTACCATGTATATGTAAATTGGCTTAGGAAATCGACACCAGAACTGGGCGCATCCACACGGTATCGTAACCATGGGAACTGAAATAAATCAATATAGTTCGTCCATTCTATTTTTCTACTCGGGTGGTAAACCAATCCTGTATATATGCCCTTCTCATTTGCCAACTGGCTTCCCTCTCCTAAAGATTGTCCATAAATCGTATGGAAATCACGGCGATAATTTCTATAGTTAGCAAATAGAGAAAGCTTAGAATGCACACTGGCTATTACACCATTATTTGTAGCCCATCCCCCTGGAAAGCTAAATGCGGTTTCACCAAAAAAATAATAGTTTCGAAACGAATAATTGTAATGCCCACCTACAACATGAAGACTTCTCCCTTCAAAATCGAACTTTTGGCGAAGATCTCCTCCCCTTCTTCTTGTCCCATCATACGTAGCCCCCATATAAGTGAAACCTGTCCTTAATCTCTTGTACTTATACTTAAAACTGCTCCCATAAACCGCTTTTCCTACAGTTTTTCGGTAAGACTGTTCGTTCTCCGTCCGATGTAGTCCAGATACATTGATACTGGAAATAATCCAGTCACCGTCAAAGTCTTCTACTTTTCCCGACAACTTATTGTAAGCTATAAAGGGTATCCATTCCACAGCCCCTATCTCGATCGAAGCAGCTACCCCTCTTTGAAAATTATTCTCATTCATTGATGAATAGGGAACCAATCCCCTCCCCTGTCGTGCCACACTGCCTATCCAAGCTCCCTTTCCAAAACTTAGTCCATTCCATGATACGAGCCCTTGGCCAAATTGTAAAGCATAGTCTCCAAGAACTAAGTTTTTTACATATTTATTTAAAGCCCTTATCTCTATATGACCCGAATAAAAATCAAAGCCATACCGCTGCTTCTTTTGAAAGAATGGTTCTCCTGCATCCTTTTCCATATTGACCGCTACCCGAATTTGATTATTGTATCTCCATCGATAACGCAAAGCATATTTATTGGGATCTCCCAGATACCTCGACCGATACTCTTCATTGTTTTGATACCCAGCTGTAGATTCTAGGTTACGCCCGTAACGTACCATCAGCATACTTTCATCCTTATCCATTATAGTTTTGAACGATAATCCCCTCAGTGAACTTACTGGGGCTACGCGCACAAATGGAATAATTCGCTCAATCAACTGGATATCAAAACCTTTAACAGCCTGCAGTTCGAGTATGCTGAGAAACGGTCCTGCCGAATTGCGATGGTCAATCAAATTTTGAATCTGTTGCGGTGAGAGAAAGAAGATATCACCAAGTTCAGATTCGCTAACCGTATTAAGATCTAGAGGATTTTTTAAATAATGGTGCAATTTTTCAGAGATTTCACTGACATCAACATCCTCCCCCAACTCCTCTTGGATCTGCTCCAAAAGCAACTCATCTATGCGTTCTTCCTCTTGCGCAAATGATAGAGAAGGCCCTACAGTTAGAAAGAACATTGTCATTAACGATCTAAAAGCCATAATTCAGCGCTATTTGAGGAGAATATCCTATCCGTGCATGAAAAGAAGACGAAATATCGAAAATCAACTTTCCGAGCGTTATTCCCACGCCAGCAAAATACTGCATAGGCTTTGCGGTCACCCCCGCCCGTAATACGAATAATCGATCTATGTCATACGCCAAACCCGCTCTAGCATCCATTGCTTGTGTTGTATTGTAATAAACATCTGCAGTTACAAGTAATTCTTTAGAAAAGCGATACAATAACCCTAGCCCACCTTCCTGAGCGATATGCTGATCAATAGTATCTTCAAAACTAGAAGAAGAGACATTACGCAATAACACACCAATAGCCAACATTTCACTAATTGTAAAATGGAATCCAAGATCTAAAGAAAATGTTTGATCTCCCCCATATCCTTTTACCTGATATTGATGATAATTGACTGATAGTGAAGTGGAAATAAAATTGCCAAAAGCACGAGCATAGATAGCACGCAAAGTTAACAACGAAGACGTCCCCCTAAGTCCATAATTATTAATAGCTACACCAATTACATTTTTCTTTTTAATTGGCACAACCGAAAAGAAAGCCTGAGCTTGTATATCATTGGTTAAAAAATGAGGTTGATAAGCAACCGCTACCTGAGCATTTGCTAACCTCGAAAGCCCTGATGCATTAACTGTAAGATTATAGACAGAGGGCAGAGCTAACCCCGTGTTGCCCATACCTTGTAATGGAGCTGCAAAAAATTCCTGTGCATAAATTGGTAGCTCTAGCAATAACAGGAAGATTACCACACCTGTACGCATAATTTAAGTTATTGATTTTCACTAAATTAATAAAAAATAAATAAAATAGAAAAAACAAATGAATCATATTTTATCTTCGAGGAGTAAAAAACATGATACAAAAAAGCCAGATAGTTAAACTACCTGGCTTCCAAAATAACATTATAGACCTACTAGATATCGATCCTAGCATATCTCGCATTTCTTTCGATAAACTCTCTTCGGGGAGCTACTTCGTCTCCCATCAACATCGAGAATACACGATCAGACTCTGCTGCATTTTCAATTGTAACTTGACGTAATGTACGGTGTTCCGGGTTCATTGTCGTGTCCCAAAGCTGCTCAGCATTCATCTCACCGAGACCTTTATAACGCTGTACATGAACTGAATCTTCTTTTCCTGCTCCTTTCAAGCGTTGTATAGCTGCAAGACGTTGATCTTCATTCCAAGCATACTCAAAGTCCTTACCTTTCTTAACCAAATACAAAGGAGGAGTTGCGATATAAATGTATCCTTTTTCGATCAGTTCACGCATGTAACGGAAATAGAAAGTCAATATCAAAGTAGCAATATGGCTACCGTCGACATCCGCATCCGTCATGATGATAATCTTATGATATCTAAGCTTTGTCAGGTTCAATGCTTTAGGATCTTCTTCTGTACCCACAGAAACACCCAAGGCTGTAAACATGTTTTTGATCTCTTCGTTCTCGTAGATCTTGTGTTCCATCGCCTTCTCCACATTCAAGATCTTACCACGAAGTGGCATAATGGCTTGATTATTACGATCACGACCCTGTTTGGCCGTACCGCCTGCAGAATCTCCCTCGACAAAAAATATCTCACATACCGATGGATCATTACTTGAACAGTCGGCAAGCTTACCGGGCAAACCTGAGCCACTCATTACAGTCTTACGCTGTACAAGTTCTCGAGCTTTACGTGCTGCAGCTCTAGCCTGAGCTGCTATAATTACCTTTTGAACAATAATTTTCGCTTCCTTTGGATTCTCCTCCAGATAGCCTCCCAAAATCTCTCCGACAGCGACATCCACAGCGCCCATTACCTCTGTATTTCCTAACTTCGTCTTAGTCTGCCCTTCAAATTGAGGCTCTGCAACTTTCACAGATATAACTGCTGTCAATCCTTCACGAAAATCATCTCCAGTAACTTCGACCTTTGAATTTTTTAACAGTCCCGATTCATCGGCATATTTCTTCAATACTCTAGTCAAACCTCTACGAAAACCAGCCACATGTGTGCCCCCTTCTATCGTATTAATATTATTGACATAGGAGTGTACGTTTTCCGAGTATGTATCATTATATTGAAATGAAAGCTCTACCGGAATACCTTGTTTTACCCCCTCCAAATAAATCGGTGTAGGGATCAATGCATGCCTATTTCCGTCCAAAAACTTAACAAACTCTTGAAGTCCGCCTTCTGATAGAAACACATCTTTCTTTTCTGAACCGTCTTCATTCGTTTCACGCTCATCCAATAAAGTCAATGTAATACCTTTATTTAAGAAGGCTAGCTCTCTGAGACGATTCGCCAATGTATCATAATTGTAGATAGTAGTTTGCGTAAAAATTTCTGCATCCGGCTTGAAAGTAACTATAGTACCGGTTATATCAGAAGTACCCACTTCTTTCACCTCATACATCGGTTTACCACGTTCATACTCTTGATTGAATACTTTACCTTCCCGATGTACCTCCGCTTTCAAATGAATAGACAGTGCATTCACACAAGACACCCCCACTCCATGAAGACCTCCGGACACTTTATAAGTATCCTTATCAAACTTACCACCTGCATGAAGTACCGTCATTACCAACTCTAAGGCAGACTTATTTTCCTTCTTATTTATCCCCGTAGGAATACCTCTTCCATTATCCTTTACAGAAATAGAGTTATCCTTATGGATGGTTACAAAGATGTCATTACAGTAACCAGCAACAGCCTCATCAATAGAGTTGTCAACAACCTCGTAAACTAAATGGTGTAAACCTTTTGGCCCTGTATCTCCGATGTACATGGAGGGGCGTTTACGTACAGCTTCCAATCCCTCTAATACCTGAATATTATCTGCTGAATACGTTGTAGGATTCTTTTTTTCTTCGCTCATGAAATAAATTAAAAACAGAAACAATCTTTACAGTAGTACCATTAACAATCAAAAGAAGAAGTATTTTCTAACATTTCCATTGGTCTAAAAGAAGACAGCACTACGCACAAAAATTAACTCTCAAAGTTAATAAAAATTAGGCACTTAAGCAAGCAATAACAAACGTAAAACAAGTGCTTAAAACACTTTTTTATTTACAAAACGACTAAAAAGATGGATTTGTAATTTTTTTATAGTAGGTTTGTTTTTTAAACTGAAAATAGACAAAAGAATGAATAGATTTTTAGCAAACTTTTCAAAAGTTACTTTAGGATTAGGCTTGGCAATGGCGGTTACAGCCTGTAATCAAAATGCACCGAATACAACCTCTACAAAAAATGATAGCACAGCGGTTTCTACATCCAAAAATCAAGAAAAAATTGTCTATGTAAATTCCGACACGCTTTCTGAAAAGTATGTTTACTTTAAAGACATAAAATCTAAATTAGAAGCTAAGGTAAAGAAAGCGCAGACTGATTTACAGTCTAAAGGTCAAGCTTTTCAACGCGAAGTAGCAGAATACCAACAAAAAGCGTCAACGATGAGCGCATCTGAAAGACAAGCTACTGAGGAAAAATTAGCACGTAAGCAAGACGAATTAGGCAGACTTGACCAAAATGCTTCACAATCATTAGCCCAGGACGAAGCCACTGAATTTAACGCGGTTTACAACGCTATTACAGAGTACTTAAAGAAACACGCAGAAGAAAAAGGGTATCAATTTGTATTAACCTACTCGAAAACAAACCCTGCTGTTATCTACGCTGATTCAAAATTAGACATCACTAAGGAAGTCGTTGAGGCGTTGAACAAAGAATACAACACAAAGAAACCAGCAGATAAAAAATAAAACTAAACTTTTTGTTTAGACAAAAGGGATTCAAAATACTTGAATCCCTTTTTTTTGGAAAGTACCCGCATTATTGATTCGTTTTAACTCGTTACGGCATAATATGAACCTTTTATTTGAAGACCACTTTGCGAATTCAAATGAATATCATTATTTTGAAACAAAAAAAAGCGTCTTACCCTAAAATGGTTACATACATCCTACAACATCCAGAAAGCAGCTTTGAATGGATAGATATATCCAACCCTAAACTCGAGGACTTTCATGAACTAAAAGAGAAGTACAAGCTAAACGATGCTTCCATACGGGATTGTATCGAAACCGGGCACCTTCCCAAAATAGAGGAATTCGAAAACTATCATTTCTTAATAATACGTTCAGTCCCCAATAAGTTTGACGAAGAATCTGACTCTTTAGTAGAAGTAACCGAACGAATATCTTTATTCTACAATGAAAATTTCGTCATCACGGTCCATCGCAATGAAATTGATTTCCTAGAACGCATCAAGACAACCGAAAGATCCCATCGCAGACTACAGTCCAGCAAGACACTCGTTAATGGTTTAGTTTCGGACGCCTTAAAAACGTTTGAAAACCTTGTTTTAGGAAAAATGGCGCTACAACTTGACGAATATGAAGAGGTTGTATTTCTACATCATAGAAGAAAACCCTTCCTTAAGAAGCTATATTACATCAAAAGACAGATTGACGTAATCCGAAGTGTTTTGACATTATACAAGGATATTGTCGATTACTTCCATATGCCAGAATACAAAAACATATATACACAGGACCTTAGAGATTCATTCTCGAGAACCAACACTTTGTTCAGAAATATATCAGAAAACACATCCCAGTTGTTGAATATCTACTTCAACATTGAATCCAATCATACCAACGAAATCATGCGTACACTGACGATTATATCAGTGTTCTTCATGCCACTGACATTTATTGTGGGCGTATACGGTATGAATTTCGAACACATGCCAGAACTGGAATGGGAATACGGATATGCAGGAATACTGATTGCCATGGCAATCTTATCCGTATTAATCTATTATTGGTTTAAAAGAAAACGATGGCTATAAGTCACGCGGATCAAATCAGCCTCTTGGATACCGTCGCAACAAACTCTTTAAGATAAAACGGCTCAAAATAGACCAGATCTTCAATCTCTTTACGCTGTAATCGCTGAAAAGCAATATTGCTAAGATAGGTTGACGAATGCCGATACTGATCGTCAATCGCTATATGCTTTCTGTCGCTCAGCAGTTCCCCTAGTTTATTCGCTCCAGATCCAAAAAGTACAATCTTCTTTTGAGGAAAAGCATTAAAAGTATCCTGATCAACGATAACAGCTGCAGTGTCCTTTATACAGCTTCTTGAACTGTCAAAAATGGCCATATAAACTTCCATACGTCGCGCATCCAACATTGGAACATACAGACAGTCATCCGCTAAGCCAAAATGCGTCGCATAACCCTCAAACATACTATACAATGTGTTTATTCCAAGCAGAGGGATGTCAAGCGCATAACACAACCCTTTTGCCGTAGACACACCAATACGTAGCCCAGTGTAGGAACCTGGCCCCTTGCTTACGGCCACAGCAGACAAATCTTTATAATCCAGCGACAACTCTTTCAGCAACCGATCGATGTAAACGGTCAACATAGAAGCATGAACATTCACCTCTTCCACGGCATATTCGCCTATAAGCACACCATCAGCACTTATAGAGATCGAACAGATTTCTGTTGCGGTATCAATTTGTAATATGTAGTTACTCATAGAAATATATAGTCAGAAAATATATCAATTTAAGGAACAGGATCATGTCCATGCCCCCCCCAGGGATTGCAACTAGCTATACGCTTTACCGCCAACCATCCTCCTTTAAAAGGGCCATACTTTATAATTGCTTCTTTACCATACTGCGAACAGGTCGGTGTATATCTACAGTTAGCACCCAACAATGGAGAAATTAGAAGTTGATACAATCGGATTATCAACAAAAAGATTTCTTTCAAAACCCTGACACCAAGTGCACCAATCTTACTGATTACCTTCATCAACCAATTGCTTTAATGCCTTTTCCATCTTGTCCATCATCTTTGCGAATGGCATTTCTTCCTTACCAACATACTGAATTGCTAACAAAAGGCCCGAGGAACGTAACTTTACAGAAGGATACAAAAGATCCGCTTTTTGCAAACGATATACCTCACGCATCAAACGCTTAATCCGGTTTCGATCATGTGCGGCTTTAAATCTCCGTTTAGAAACGGAAATCACCGCATTGACAGGCGATTTAATACGATCTAATGGTATATCCATATACACAACCCGAAAAGGGTATACAACAAAAGAAGAACCACTATGAAAAAGCTTACTTAATAAACTTTTGTTACATAGTCGTTCTTCTTTTTTAAATGTTTTTCTCATTCGATGACGTTAAAGGCCGAATGGCACAGTTAAAGTCACCGGCGCTAAAAAAAAGACTAGCCTTTGTGGCGGTACTCGTCAGAAACAGTAAGACGTTTTCTTCCTTTAGCTCTACGAGAAGCTAATACTCGTTTACCATTAGCTGTGCTCATACGCTCTCTGAAGCCGTGTTTGTTTCTTCTTTTTCTTTGCGAAGGCTGAAATGTTCTTTTCATGACGCTTTATTATATTTTTTTATATTCTAACCAATAATTATCCTTAAACAGGAATGCAAAAGTACTGTATTATTTCTAAACTATCAAGCACTAAAAGCAAAAAGTTTATACCACAACACCTCCTTGAATGGACTGGCTATTTATTTTTTAGAATATCTCTAATCTCTGTAAGCAAAGTCTCTTCTTTAGTTGGTGCTGGTGGCGCTGCAGGTGCCGCCTCTTCCTTTTTATTAAGCGAATTTATCCCCTTAATAACCAAGAAAATACAAAATGCAATAATCAAGAACTGAATAATTACGTTAGCAAAGTTACCGTATTTAATAGCCACTTCCTCAACTCCGGTAGCAGCATTGGCTTCTGTAATAACATACTTCAATTTACTAAAATCTACACCACCTGTAATAAAACCTATAGGAGGCATAATGATATCATCAACAAGAGAAGTGACAATTTTACCGAAAGCACCACCGATTACAACACCGACAGCTAGATCTAATACGCTACCGCGCATAGCAAATTCTTTAAACTCCTTTAAAAAGCCCATAATTTTATCAATATTTTGTTTCCCAATATACAAACAATAATAACGATAATAATCAAAACCACCTCAATCTAATCCGATTTTTTTATTATTAATTAATGTAGACAACAGAGTATATATATGATTATTTCGTATGTTTGCATTAGCATTACCCTATTCAAGCCAGTGCTAAAATAATTGCTAAAGTATAAAACATACATCCCTCTTTATGAAAAAGATACTCATCGCAGATGACCACAGCATAGTTAGATTAGGGGCTGCCGTAGTGATTAACGAAAAATTCAATGATATTTCTATAACTAATGCAGTCACTATCAAAGAGGTCTATGATCATCTGAAATTTGAAAAATTTGACTTATTGCTTTTAGACATCAACATGCCTGGAGGCAACAATATTAAGGTTATCAGTGAAATACTTAATCTCCAACATGACCTCAAAATATTGGTTTTTTCTTCCTATGACGAAAATATATATGCGCTACGCTATATAGAAGCCGGAGCAGCTGGATACCTCAATAAAAACACAGCCATGGAAGAACTCGCTAATGCCATTCAAAGCATCCAGGATCGCGGAAAGTACATGTCCAACGAAGTAAAGGATTTATACGTCCAAAAACTAACAAGTACAAAGTCATCTATAGATCGTGTCAACCCTTTGAACAAACTGTCCAACAGAGAAATGGATGTCGCTAAGCACTTAATCGAAGGTCATGGTATCCTTGAGGTATCGAATCTTTTAGCATTAAGCTCATCAACAGTGAGCACTTACAAAAGTAGAATATTCGAAAAACTGGCAGTTAGTAACATCCCAGACCTTATAGAACTATTCAAGCTACATGCCAAAGATTAACACCTGGCAGAACCAGTTTGTTATATACGATTTAAATTACAGATACAACACTACACACTTACAGACCGTTACCAAAACATCGGTAAAAGCGATCTAAAGCGCCAAGAATAAAGAGCTAGCACCTTCCTTATAAAAAACGGTCGACTAACTAAGTTAGTCGACCGTTTTCACAGCATATGATTTTTTTATATAATATCTTCTTAATCTACATTATCGTGCAAAAACGAATTGTTTGAACGAATCTCTGTAACACCCTCGTCAAATGACAGGGTAAAACGAGACACTTGCGAATCAGCAGAATGAGGCACATCTTCTAACGTTTTTTGCTTTCTTTTATAAGCCGGCTCATTTTCTAACTCCTGTAATCCGTTTGAAGATTTAAGCTTCATGCTCAACTCCTTAAGGCGCAATATACGTTCCTTAGTTTTTAAAAGCTGATCTTCAAAATTCACTTCTTCTTCAACCCTAACTGTGGAGCTCGCGACATTCGTTGCTGGTGCAGCGCTCGAACTCACTATATTATTTACCTGACTTTCCACTTCCTCATCAACCTTCTCCTCGTACGCATCAAATACAGTAGGTAGCTTGAATTCGAAAACTGAAGGCGAGGTCTTTAACTCAAAACCATGATTCTCTTCCTTTTCTTCAACAAAATCATCTTGCACATCTAATGTATGTCTTACAACTTGAGGTTCAGCCTGCACATTAGAATTTGTGAAACCTGTAGGCTTTACCGGAGCCGTAAATAAATCGGCTTGAGGAACAGTAACCTTCTCCTCCACCACATTGGTAGGAGTCATTGGCTTTATATAATTATCCACTCTTGACTCGATCGTTCTCTCCGCAAACTGGTTCTGAGAAACAGGCTTAACAAAAGAACTTGATGACTCAGGAGTCAAAGGCAACGCTACCTTTTCTTTTTCTTTCTCTTTTATACGCTCTTCTGAAGTCTGAAATCCCGTAGCAATAATAGTTACAGATAGATTTTCCTCTAGAGCCTCATCGATACAATTACCCCAAATTAAATCTGCAGTCAATCCTGCTTTCTCTTGAATAAAATCAGTAACGATCGCAACCTCATCCATGGTCACCTCGGTCTTACCAGAAGTAATATTCAACAAGATGTAACGCGCTCCTTCGATTTCATTATCCTTAAGCAGTGGAGATGCTAATGCACCCGTTACAGCTTTAATAGCTCTATCTTCGCCTGATGCAACGTGATTACCCATGATTGCTACCCCGCTATCATTCATAACGGTACGCACATCTTTAAAGTCGACGTTGACATAACCAGGAATAGTAATAATCTCAGCAATACCTTTCGCTGCTGTAGTCAATATATCATCTGCTTTCGCAAAAGCCGCAGTCATCGTAAGATTACCAAAAATCTCGCGAAGGCGGTCATTTGAGATTACAAGATAAGAATCTACATACTTGCGCAATTCATTCAAGCCTTCTTCCGCTTGGGAACGACGTTTCTTACCTTCAAATGTAAAAGGAGTTGTAATAATCGCCACCGTCAGAATCCCCATTTCCTTTGCTGCTTTAGCAAGTACTGGACTAGCCCCAGTTCCTGTGCCACCACCCATTCCGGCAGTAATAAACAACATTTTAGTGTTGGCACCAAGCATTCTTTTGATATCGTCGATACTTTCGATAGCAGAATTCTCCCCAACATCAGGATCAGCACCAGCACCCATACCTTCTGTAAGACTAGCTCCCAATTGTACTTTGTTAGGAATTGGGCTCAACTCCAACGCTTGCGCATCTGTGTTGCACACAATAAAATCTACACCACTAATCCCTTGCTTGTACATGTGATTTACGGCATTTCCACCGCCACCACCAACACCTATAACCTTGATTATAGATGATTGCTCCTTTAACATTTCAAATTGTATCGACATAATATCCTATATTTATGAACTGCCAAGCTACCGATCAATACCAAACTCAACAATTCGAATGTAATAATACCAAAATATCCACAACAGTTTTCCACATTTGTTAAATTGTGGAAAAAACCACCCTGTGTTGAAAATTATTTCTTACCTATAAAAGTATCGTCATCAATCTCTTGATTATCCTTAATGAATTCAGAAATAATTTTAGTAAACCAACTCTCCTTTTTACTTTGTTTTTCTGCGATCTCCTTCACAGGTGTTCTTTCTGTTTTCTTGCTTGCGATTTCTTGATGTGCAGCCTCCTCGTCCTCTATAACCTGAATACCTTTAATCAAAAGACCGATACTTGTTGCATACATTGGACTTTTCATTTCCTCAAATGTCTGCTTGTTCAACATATCTGTTTTAGCAAGATATTCATTCGGGTAACCGATACGACAGTCTATTCCGGTGATATACTCGACCAACTGAACCAAATGTTTCAATTGCGCTCCACCACCAGTAATAACAATACCAGCAATTAATTTGTCTTCGTAACCTGAAGATTTTATCTCGTAATACACGTGCTCGATGATTTCTTCCATACGAGCCTGAATTATATACGCTAGATTTTTGACCGAAATCTCTTTTGAATCACGTCCACGAATACCAGGTACACATATTACTTCATTTTCTTTATTTTCATCAGCCAATGCTGATCCATATCTCACTTTCAACTGTTCCGCCTGGTTTCTAAGTACAGCACAACCTTGACGGATATCTTCAGTTACAATATTACCCCCTAATGGAATTACAGCAGTATGGCGGATAATACCTTCGTGGAAAATAGCCACATCCGTAGTACCCCCACCGATATCAACAAGTACAACACCGGCCATTTTTTCTTCATCATCCAATACAGCCTCGGAAGATGCTAATGGCTCCAACACTAACGAAGAAACTTCTAAATCAGCGTTATCAACACATTTCTTAATATTTTTGATATCTGTCACCCGGCCTGAGATGATATGAAAGTTAGCTTCCATACGACGTCCTGCCATACCGATAGGTTCTTTGATACCTGGTTCATTATCGATCGTAAACTCCTGAGGTAATACGTGGATTATTTCTTCTCCCGGAGGAAGTACCAATTTGTACATATCCGAGATCAAACGCTCCACATCGATTCTTCCAATTTCATCATCATCGCTTTTGGTCAAGATGCCACGATGTTGAATACTCTTGATATGCTGTCCTGCTATCCCAATATTCACCACTTTAATATCCACATTAGACTGTCCTTCTGCAGAGGATACCGCCTCTCTAATGCTGAAAACCGTCTTTTGAATATTAGCGACTACCCCACGGTTGACACCTGCTGATTCGGCTTTACCAACTCCCAACAACTCAATCTTATTCGAACCACTGCGTCTTCCAACAGTAACACAAATCTTTGTTGTACCGATATCCAATCCTACGACGATTGGATTCTCTCTTTCAATTTCTGTAATTCTTGGTTTCATATGCTGTATATTATGCTGTATTTTAATTCTTCATATTAATTTTCATTTGCAAACTGTCGATAAACCAGTCCCCCCTACGTTCGCAAATGATCTGTCCGCCATATTTGACGTTCACCTTCTCATAGGCATCACTACCTACTTTGGGAAGGATATTTTTATAGTACGCTTCTAGCCGCCTCAATTTGTAGCCCAACGAGTCTGCTGATCCGATCACCAAAACCTCTTTACCGACCCGGGGTATCAACTCGATATCCCGCTGCTCATTGACAAATATTTGAACGATTTGATTTTCCCAAAGTTCGTCTCCCCGTACATGATCAACAACCGTCACCAAGTCCTGCACCAATTTGGACTCGATCCCCTCCAAAGGTTGTTTGTATCCCTCCGTGATATTACCGTTCGCTACCATCACATGCGGTACATATTTCAAGGTGACAGGTACTTTCCTCCCAGACCGATCTATATAGTACTCTCGTCCCGCCTTGTTAATAACACGGAGCACGACCTCTCGTTGCTGAACCTTTACCTGCACAGTACCATCCATATCCGAGTACACTTCTGCATTGGACACATAGGGAAGCTTTTCGATTTCCTTTTCGATCTGTTCAACCTTAATCATCCCTAGATCTTTTCCTACAATAGCACCAAATTTTTGATCGATCATCTTTGAAATATCGTGTTGATCAATAAATGTTTCCTTACCTTCAACAACAACTTTCAATGTTTTGCAAGCTTGTACCCGATCCTTTTCCACTACCAGACTCATAAGCATAGCTAATCCAATAAAGGTCACTAGACCTAAAAAAATATAAAAAACTACACTCCATCTGATATTCCTCATACTACTTATCTAATAAATCTTTCAATGGCCTAACCAATCTATCTATATCTCCTGCTCCAACGGTAACCAGTAACTCCGGTTGTTCTTCTTGTGCTATAGTTAACACTTCTTGAGGGCTCACTACACGTTTATTTACTAAATCAACTTTATCGAGGAGCCACGAAGAAGTTACTCCTTCAATTGGCAACTCCCTCGCTGGGTATATTTCCATCAGCAACAACTCATCTGCCATCCCTAAAACTTCTGCGAAACCGTCTATAAAATCACGGGTGCGGGTGAATAAATGAGGTTGAAAAACTACGGTCAATTTCTTTTCGGGATATAGCTTGCGCATCGAGCTCAAAAAAGCTCTCAATTCTTCGGGATGATGTGCATAATCATCGATGTATATGTGCTTTTCATTTCTAACAATAAATTCAAAACGACGCTTTGCCCCTTTAAAATTAGCCAACGCTTCTACAATCTTTTGATCATCTATCTTTAACAACCTCGCTACTGTTATCGCAGCGACCGCATTTTCCACATTATGAAGTCCCGGTATCCCCAACAGTACACTTTCAATCGTCACATCAGCACCGACATAGTCAAAGTAAAACTGTCCGTCCTTAACATGTATATTTTTTGCATATACATCCGCGGGACCATCCTTTGAATAACTGATATCACCGACAAACGGTAATCCTGTCTTAACAACCCGCTTCCCTCCTTCAACAACTCTATTCAAGTACATCTCAAACGAAGTAATCAAATGCGATTCATCACCGTAAATATCTAAATGATCTGCATCTGCAGAAGTCACTATAGCAATATCAGGATGTAATGTCAAAAAGGAACGATCGTATTCATCAGCTTCAACCACCACCACATTATTAGCTCCAAAAAGTACATTTGTATTATAGTTTGAACTTATACCACCTAAGAATGCAGAGCAGTCATACCCAGAATCTTTCAAAATATGAGCAATCATAGTCGATGTTGTCGTTTTTCCATGTGTCCCTGCAACACCGATCGTAAAACGACTAGCACTGATCAAACCCAACACCTGCGAGCGCTTAAAAAGTTCGAACCCCTTGTCCAGAAAATAATTCTTTATTTTCAAATCAGCAGGTACCGCCGGAGTGTATATAATCAAAGACTCTTCTGAAGGAGCAACAAGATCGGCATCAATCAACTCCACATCGTCCGTATAAATCACAGGAATACCCTCCTGTACCAGAGCTATTGTCAATTCGGTTTCCGTCTTGTCATAACCACTCACCGCACACCCCAACTTATGAAAATAACGGGCCAAACCACTCATCCCGATTCCCCCTATACCGATTAAGTAAACTCTTTTTATTTGATCAATATTCATACTCCTACTTAATTAATTTCAACACCTCTCTTGCTATTACTTCATCTGCATCTAATAATGCCAACGCTTTAATATGAGTTGCCAACCTTTGACAAGTCTCATCATCCTGCAATAATGCCATAGCTCTATCCATAAGAACAGTTTTGGCATCTGCGTCTTTCACCATCAATGCTGCTTCTTTGTTGACCAATGCCATGGCATTTTTAGTCTGATGATCTTCTGCGACATTAGGCGACGGCACCAGAATAACAGGCTTACCTACAACACATAGCTCCGATATGGTACCCGCACCTGCCCTCGCAATAATGAGATCAGCAGCGGCATAAGCGTAATCCATCTTCTGTAGAAAGGCAGACATTTTGATACTATTGGGCAGTTTTCCGCCAAGCTCAGCAGTCAGCTTATCGATATAATACCCTCCACATTGCCAGATCACCTGAATACCTGCGGCATTCAGTTTGTCGATATTATTTTTCACACAGTCGTTGAGCGTACCTGCCCCCAAACTCCCTCCTGTCACTAAAATAGTCTTCTTTCCAGCCTCAAGACCGAAACTAACCATTGCCTCACCTTTCTTTCCTTCAATATCCACCGAAGTGCGGCGTATCGGATTTCCGGTCAATAACACTTTTTCCTTTGCAAAAAACTGCTCCATCCCTTCATATGCAACACAGACTTTTTTAGCTTTCCTGCCTAGACTCTTATTCGTTTTTCCAGCAAAAGAATTCTGTTCCTGGATCAACGTTGGCACCCCCATCATATTTGCCATCATCAACAACGGTCCTGAAGCATATCCGCCGACACCTACAGCAACATCTGCTTTAAAGTCCTTGATAATCCTCCTTGCCTTCAACATGCTATCCACCATCTTAAATGGTAAAGACAAATTCTTCCATAAAGACGAGCGGTTAAACCCTTGAATATTCAAACCTACTATCGTATAACCTGCTGCGGGCACTTTCTCCATTTCCATTTTCCCCTCAGCCCCAACAAATAGAATCTCAATATCGGGTTGTGTACGGCGCAAAGCATTAGCAATTGCTATCGCAGGAAAAATATGTCCTCCTGTACCGCCACCACTGATAATTACTTTATTTGCCATTTTGTTAGTATTTAGTATTGAGATGTGAGTATTGAGATACCTATAACTTTATAACCTCTTAACTCTTTAACCTCTTAACTCTTTAACCTTATTAACTTAAAATCAAATCGTCCCAACAACAACCCTTTTGGGCTTTATCACCTCGTCCAATTCTTCTTTACCTTTTAGTTCTTCAATATTCCTACTTACGGACAATATTATCCCTAATGCCACCGATGTGAATAAAATGGAAGTACCGCCCATACTCACCAAGGGAAGCGGAACCCCTGTCACAGGACCTAAACCAACCGCGACAGCCATATTTGCTAAGGCCTGAATCGTGAGGCTAAACCCCAATCCGGCAGCCAAAAAAGCGCCAAATGCCCGGGGACTCATCGTCACGATACGGATACATCGGTACATCAGCGCGAGATACAGAAACAGAAGGATCCCCCCTCCCATAGTCCCATATTCTTCAATGATAATAGCAAAAATAAAATCCGAATAAGGATGTGGCAACACATTACGCTGCACACTATTTCCTGGGCCTTTACCAAATACCCCGCCTGTAGCAATAGCAATCTTGGCATTATTTGCCTGATAGTTTTTATCCTCCTGAAATGGAACACCACTCTCATGCACCTCTTCCGTTTTAAAAAAGCCTTCGATACGACTAAAATAAGTGGCCCTACGAGGCCCTATCGAAATCACGATTAATCCTAACACACCCACTCCCGCAGTAACCAATGCTATCTGCTTAAAAGAGATACGACCAATTAATAGCAGCAACACACTTGTACCAAACAGCATCAATGCCGTTGAAAGGTTGGCCCATGCGATCAATACAAACACCGCACATACAGCTCCCATTATAGGAACAAATGATTTCTTGACATCCTTAATTTCTTCTTGTTTTCTAGAAAGCATTCTAGCCAAAAATGTAATCAAAGCCAACTTTGCCAAATCAGAAGTTTGGAATGTTTGGTTGATAACAGGTATGGTAACCCAACGGGAAGCATCATTGACCGAACTACCAAAAACCAGCGTATACAACAATAATGGAATTGTTATTACCATCAAAATCTTTGAAATCCCTGCGTACCACTTATAATCCAACTTGTGAGACAGATACATCAACACCAAACCAATTGCAACGATCGAAAAATGCTTAAACAAATACATTTCGGTCCCCTTACCTTCTTTATAGGCAAGTGTACCTACAGAGCTATAAACAGCAAGCAAAGACCATCCTGATAGAATTATCACGATAATCCAGATCCATTTATCTCCCTTTAGTTTCGCAAATATTTGTTCCATTCTTTTTTTCCTCTGTTATCGAGTTATGAAGTGATCCTGTTATCGAGTTGGCTTGACAATTTGTTATCTTGTTAACTTGATCACTTGTTAACTAAAGACCTTACAACGCCATCACAGCTTCCTTAAACTTATCACCTCTTTCTTCGTAATTTTTAAACCAATCAAAACTGGCGCAAGCAGGTGACAACAATACGGTATCACCTTTTTTTGCCAAGTGCGAAGCAATCTGAACAGCATCTTCCATAGAGGCACTATTCACGATCACATCGACCTCATCTTCAAACGCATCATGAATACGTGAAGTATCTTTACCGATACATATAATCGCCTTCACTTTCTGCTTTACCAGATCCAGCAACATGTTATAATCGTTCCCCTTATCCACTCCACCTAAAAGCAGAACAATGTCTGGCGAAAAACTCTCTAACGCATACCATACCGAATTCACGTTCGTCGCTTTGGAATCGTTGATATAATTAACCCCACCAATAAAAGCCACATGCTCCAATCGATGTGGGATATTCACGTAAGAGCCCATACTCTCCTTCATCGTCTGATTGCGCAACTCTTGTACCTTAGCGACCAAACCTGACGCCATATTATTGTACACGTTGTGTCTTCCCTGTAATGATAACTCTTCAATATTCATCGCAAATATTTCTCTATTAGGTGTGTTAATTATTATATCTTTTTTATCGTTCAAGTACGCTCCCTGAGACACCTCATTTTCCTGTGTCATCGGCAGCATAACAGCATTTATTTCAAATCTCGGCAACGCCTTCACCGTCTCTTCATCATCACTACAGTAGATAAAGAAATCTTCTGCCGTTTGATTCTGGATCAATCTAAATTTTGAATTCACATAGTTGACCATCTTGTAATCATACCGATCTAAATGATCTGGTGTAATATTCAATAATACCGCCACATCTGCCCTGAAATGATACATGTCATCAAGCATGAAACTGGATATCTCTAAAACATAGATATCGAAATGAGAACGTGCTACCTGAAAGGCAAAACTCTTCCCTATATTTCCCGCAAGCCCAACGTTTAGACCCGCCTTTTGCAACATGTAATACGTCAGCATAGTCGTCGTGGATTTCCCGTTCGATCCTGTTATACAGATTAAACGAGCATCCGTATACTGAGCAGCAAACTCAATTTCAGAGATCAGTGGAATACCACCATCTCTCAGCTTTTTTATCAAAGGAGCCTTTTCTGGAATTCCGGGACTTTTAACGATCAAATCCGCATTAACAATGGCAGCTTCGGTATGTTGACCACTCTCAAAAGCTATCCCTTCTTCCTGCAATTGCTTCTGGTATGTATCTGCAATAACACCAAGATCCGACACGAACACATCAAAGCCTTTATCCTTACCTAGGATAGCAGCTCCCACACCACTCTCTCCAGCGCCGAGGATTACTAAGCGACCTTTTTGGGGATAATATGTATCAGCAATATTCGCCATCTTATCTAATTTTCAATGTGACTATTGTCAAAATCGCCAAGATAACTCCTACGATTACAAAGCGGGTAACAATCTTAGCTTCATGATACCCCTTTTTCTGATAATGGTGATGCAATGGGGACATCAGAAAAATCCGTTTCCCCTCACCAAACCTCTTTTTCGTATATTTAAAATAGGAGACCTGCATAATGACCGATATATTTTCTATCAAGAACACACCACACAAAACAGGGATCAACAGCTCCTTCCGAATCAAGATTGCGAAAGCTGCGATAATCCCACCGATTGCGAGAGATCCCGTATCGCCCATAAACACCTGGGCCGGATAAGCATTGTACCATAAAAACCCTGTACACGCACCGATAAATGCTCCAGCAAAAATCACCAACTCGCCCGAGTTCGGGATATACATGATATTCAAGTATTCTGAAAAAATAATATTACCAGATACATAAGCCAATATCGCCAAAGTAATCCCTATAATAGCCGAAGTTCCCGTCGCTAATCCATCAATTCCATCCGTAATATTCGCACCGTTGGACACCGCAGTCACGATAAAAACAACAACGAACAAAAACAAAAAAAACGTAGCCCACTTACCTTCTAAGCCAATCACATCCAAAACCTTGGAGTAATCAAACTCATTATTCTTGTAAAAAGGAATGTTCGTTTTAGTTGATTTTACATTTTCTGCATATGTTTTTTCACCAGTCTGTGGATTGATAACAACTTCCACTGGTCTAGACGAACTAGGATTAGAAACCTGTTCCCGTACAACTATATCCGGATGAAAATACATGGTTATAGCAATCAAAGTTCCCAATCCCACTTGACCAATAACTTTAAATCGACCCGCGAGCCCCTCTTTATTCTTACGGAATACTTTAATGTAATCATCCAAAAATCCGATCGCCCCCATCCAAAGGGTAGTAATGATCATGATGATCACGTATATGTTGTCAAGCTTAGCAAATAACAATGTCGGGATCAGAATACCTGCAATGATAATCAATCCTCCCATAGTCGGTGTACCTTGCTTTTTCTTCTCACCTTCCAGACCTAAGTCACGAATAGTCTCCCCGACTTGCTTTTTATGCAACAATCGGATCAGACGGCTACCAAATACTGTTGTAATAATCAGAGAAACGATAACCGCCATGGCCGTCCTGAACGAAATGTACTGAAACAGTCCCGACCCTGGAATATGTAAATGCTCTTGCAACCAAGTAAATAAATAATATAACATCGGCTCTCGTTATTGTTCGTTAAATGTATTTTCTAATTCTTCCCGATCGTCAAAATAATGACGCACACCGTTGATCTCTTGATATTTTTCATGTCCTTTTCCGGCAATAAGCACGATGTCTCCTGGCGAAGCCAGATGACAGGCCGCCCGGATCGCTTCCCTTCTATCCGAGATACTGAATGTATTTTTCTTTTTATCAGCAGGAATACCCGCTTCCATTTCCTTGATAATCGCTAATGGATCCTCTGTACGTGGATTATCCGAAGTGATAATTAACTTATCACTGTACTTCAGCGCTACTTTAGCCATTTCAGGACGCTTAGTCCTGTCTCGATCTCCGCCACACCCCAACACTGTAATAATCTGTTGTCCACCTGTACGCAATTGCTGAATCGTCTCCAAAACATTTTCAACCGCATCCGGTGTATGCGCATAATCAACCACCCCAACAATTCCTTTGGCCGACCGAACTGTTTCAAAACGCCCTTCAGCACCCGATATTTCGCTCAATGCAGTCAACACTTTTAGCGTTTCCTGCTCCAACAAAATGGCCGCACCATATACTGCCAAAATATTATATGCATTAAATCCGCCTACCAATTTGACCCACACATCATGCCCATCGATTTGCAACAACATTCCATCAAAATGGCTCTCCACCACCTTAGCCTTAAAATCTGCCATACTCTGCAGACCATAAGTCTTTCGATGCGAAAAGGTATTCTGCAACATCACTGGACCATTCTTATCATCAATATTGGTTAACGCAAACGCATAGCGATCCAACTCATCAAAAAAGCTCTTTTTAGCCTTAATATAATTACTAAAGGTCTTATGAAAGTCCAAATGATCGTGGGTAATATTCGTAAATATACCACCAGCAAAACGCAATCCCGCAATACGCTGCTGTACCACAGCGTGCGAACTCACTTCCATAAAGCAGTAATCACAACCTTCATCTACCATCTCCCGTAGCAATTGATTTAAAGCCACCGGATCCGGAGTCGTATGAGTAGCCGTTACAACACGGTCACCTATCCGATTTTCTACTGTAGACAACAATCCCACCTGATAGCCGAGATGATCAAAAAGATTAAACAACAAAGTGGCCACCGTCGTCTTTCCGTTGGTTCCCGTCACACCGACCAACTTCAGGTCTTTGGACGGATTACCGTAAAAATTCCCTGCGATAAGCCCCAGCACATACGCACTATCATTGACTAATAAATAAGTCACTGTATCCAGCATATCGGTAGGCAGCTCTTCAACAACCAGTGCTACAGCTCCAGCTGCTACAACTTTGTCTACGAACAAATGTCCATCCGTATGTACACCTCGAACCGCAACGAATAGCGATCCCGCATCAACCTTTCTCGAGTCAAAGCACACCGAAGTGATCTCCACTTCGAGCGAGCCTTCAACCTGAATCACAGGCACTGCATGCAATAACTCTTTTAATATCATATCTAGTTCAATTCAAGTGCAATATTTGTCCCTATTTTCAATTTCTCACCTGGCAACAACGATTGGGAAACAACTTTCCCCTTACCATTCACCCGGCTTTTGAACCCTGCATTCTCCATTGTATATAGTGCATCCACTAATCCCATTCCTACGACATTAGGAACCACTCCTTCACGGATAGACACCTCTACAAAAGGAACTCCTTTCTTTGAAGTATCCGCACCTGCGCCCTGCGCGATACTATTCCAATTATAAGATGTAAACCCTAAGGCTTCGTACACTTTAGTGGAAGCTTCTTTAGATCCAGCCAAGGTCAACGGTGTTTTGGTTCCAGCAACATTCACATCACGCGTAGCGAATGTACCATGCAACGATAAATCATTTGCATACACCATATCAGCCAATTCTTTAAACACCGGTCCCGCTACCGAACCACCATAGTATCCATTCCGCGGATTACGAATCACCACGATCATCGAATACTTCGGGTTCTTCGCTGGAAAATATCCCGCAAAGGAAGATTGGTACCTTCGCTGTCCATACCCTCGCGAATTGTCAGCCATCTGCGCTGTACCTGTCTTTCCTGCAGAAGTATATAACGGGCTTGTTAATTTTTTACCCGTTCCCTGCGTCATCACACCTTCCAACATACGCTGCATTTTGGCTATCGCATCACTAGAAGCCATTTGCTTGTTAATAACACGCGCTTCAAACTTTTCAACCGTATTGCCCAAATGCCGAATCTCCTTTACAAAAAGAGGCGCCACCATTTTACCATCATTAGCCACCCCGTTAAATAGGACCAATGTCTGCAATGGCGTAAGCAATAACTCGTAACCATAAGCCATCTGAATCAAAGACAACTTACTCCAGCTTTTATTCTTTGGTGTCTTCACCACTGGTGTAGCTTCCCCTGGAATCTGCAATCCTAAAGGATCATTTAACCCCCAACTGTGCAGTTTTGAAGTAAATTTGGAAGGGTTCTCGCCATACTTCATATTGATCAACTTCGTGATAGCCACATTGGATGAAGCCTCAAAACCTTCCTTTGCTGTCATCAAAGACTTTTTAGGAGCGTGTGAATCGCGGATCGTATGCGAAGGAACTTTGTAAGTACCATTCCCCACATCCACCACGGTATTCGTATCGATTAGCCCATCGTCTAGCGCCGCCAGATAAGAGGCCAACTTGAATGTTGATCCTGGATCGGCACGCTGCGCTATCGCATAATTAAATTTTTCCCGATATTCACCATCTGTATCTCTGGTAAAGTTTGCAATTGCACGAACTTCTCCCGTTGCAACCTCCATCAATACCACACAACCCTCATCCGCATTAGAGATTTTCATCTGCTTACCCAGCGCACGTTGTGCCATATCCTGCATGTTGACATCGATCGTCGCGATGATATCCGAACCATCTACGGGCGCTACTTCAACCTCTCTATTCAACGGCACCCAAACACCACCAGCGATACGCTGCATCATTTGCGCCCCACTTTTACCTTCTATATAGTCCCCATAAGCACCTTCTAACCCCACACGATATTCATCATTTTTATAACCTATCGTCCGCGCTGCCAAATTCGTAAACGGCAGAATCCGTTTGTTTTGACGAACAGACACCAGACTACTTGAAAAACGGGTTTTGCCCTCTTTAAATGTTTTCATCAATGGAAAGGTCTTTAACACTTTCAAATCCTGATGAGACACCGCTCTTTTTATTAGTACGTAGCGTTGCTTTTTACTACGCGCCTCCTTCAACATATTTAGGTATTGCCGCGACGACTTATCTTTAAAAAAACCAGACAGCCGGACAGCGAGGGAGTCCACTTTGAGATTAAAAACGTCGTTATGCTCCGACGGAATAGCCATTGCGTCAAAACGAATTTCATACTCCGGCACAGAAGTCGCCACCAGACTACCATCATTCGAATAGATATTTCCTCTAGCAGCTTCCACCACACGCTCTTGAATGGTCAGACTATCAGCAATAGCCTTCCATTCTTTTCCATCCACATATTGCAAGTGAAGCAGCTTGGCAAAAACCACCAAGGCCCCAAATACCATAAGCCCGAAAGCCAGGTACACTCTTACTAATATGGACTTCCTTATATTCATTGCACCTAACCGTTATCCTTACTTTTTATCTTTTAAAACCTCCAATTTTATAGGCGGTTCCGTCCGTTCTTTCAACCCTAGCGTATCCGCCCTTTTTGCGATCTCGGTCTGCGTAGTCAACTTCATCAATTCAGCCGACAGCGACTTATAATCCCAACTGAGCTCCTTCACCTCCTTCCCCAAGCGATCTATCTGACGCACGGTACGCTCTGCCAAATGCCGGTTTGATATATATATCAATGTCAAAAACACCAGAAAGGCGACAAAGGGCAAATTCTTAGTCACTAAATAAGTTGAAATCTTTTTAGGCGAAAAGATCGTTCGGATAAAATCCTGCGTCTCCTCTACCTTTTCCTCAACCTCCTCAAACATTTCCTCTTGAACATCCTCACTCAACTCTTTG
This sequence comes from Sphingobacterium sp. xlx-130, assembly GCF_011007405.1. NCBI lineage: Bacteria > Pseudomonadati > Bacteroidota > Sphingobacteriia > Sphingobacteriales > Sphingobacteriaceae > Sphingobacterium > Sphingobacterium sp. xlx-130. The sequence continues at coordinate 101,348 of NZ_WFKN01000011.1, read as the reverse complement.
TTACGTATCGTGTTTTTTCTAGACATCCCTTTTTTATTTTACACGTCCGACCATATCCATCAAACGTTGTTATATTCAACTAGAAATCACTTTCTAATCCGCTTTCATTTCAGCCAACTTTTCAGCAACTCTCAACTTAGCACTTCTTGATCTATTATTTTCAGCAAGCTCCACCTCAGAGGCTGTAATCGCTTTACGCGTCACCACTTTAAAAGGCTTAATCTCATTTCCAAAAAAATCCTTCTCTACCTCACCTTTAAACTTACCTTTCAACATAAAATTCTTAACCAAGCGATCTTCCAAGGAATGGTAAGACATTATTACCAATCGTCCCCCTGGCTTCAAAACAGAAATTGTCTGCAACAGAAATTCCTGCAATGCCTCCAGCTCCTTATTTACTTCGATACGCAAAGCCTGAAAAACCTGCGCATGATATTTATGTTCCTTCCCCCGAGGCACCATTCTCTTTATCACCTCCTTCAACTCCGCAACCGTTTCAATACCTTTTGTCAGTCTTGCAGTCACAATCGTTTTTGCCAAAGACTTTGCATTCTGCACCTCTCCATACATTCCAAAAATCCGATGCAACTCATCCTCTGGATAGGTATTCAATACTTTTCGAGCATCTAAATCTGACACCTGATCCATCCGCATATCCAAATCCGCATCAAAACGAATCGAAAACCCACGGTCAGCGTCATCAAACTGATGCGACGATACACCGAGATCCCCCAATACACCATCCACCTGCTTAATCCCCTCTAAGCGGAGATAGTTTTTCAAGAATCTAAAGTTTTGATGGATCAACACAAAACGATCATCATCAATTTTATTACGCAGCGCATCCGGATCCTGATCAAAAGCAATTAAACGTCCACCAGGCCCCAACCGTCTTAAAATCTCACGCGAATGCCCACCACCACCAAAGGTGACATCAACATAAACGCCGTTCGGCTTAATTTCCAATGCCTCCATACACTCATGGAGCATAACCGGAACATGATATACCTGATCATTAGCCATCAATACCTCCAAAATCTAAACCACCCATAACTTCTTCCGCCAATGCTGAGAAATCCTCTCCGTCACCCAAATCCATCTTCTCATCATAAACTGCTTTCGGCCATACCTCCACCTTATCAAACTGACATGCCAACACCACATCCCCTTCTATATTTGCATAATCCAAAAGCACTTTCGGCAACAATACTCGACCCGCCGAATCTAGCGACAAAATAGTCGCCCCACGCATAAACTGACGAACAAACTCCCTGTTCTTCGCATTAAACGTATTCAACTTTGAAATCTTAGCAGCCTGCTTATCCCACTCCTCCCGTGTATAGATCACAAGATTCTTATCAAAGCCCCTATTCACAATAAGCCCCTCCTGCTCCACATCCGGCAATTGCCGTTTGAGCGCAGCAGGAACCACCAATCTTCCCTTGGCGTCCAACTTACATTCGAATTCTCCGATGAGCTGAATCATTGAGCTAGTTATGCTAAATTAAATTTCAATTGTAAAAGTATACACTTTCCCCCACAATCCCCCACTTTCCCCCACAAAAAAGTTTTCCACATCGAATTTGAGCTACAAAGCCCCTCAAAAAAGCCCTATAAACAACCAAAAATGAACCTACTTACTGAGTATCAATAAAATCTAAAAATTTATCAAATTGTAATTTCCGCCGCTAGCACGCTACCATTTTCATCAAAAAAAGCTACAACCACCTCAGTTTTACCTTATCAGTGGGGCAAAGTGGTAACCTCTAAAACTTAAAATTATTAATGTGTCATCATTCGTTATTGTCCTCCAAATCCGATAATTTTGCAGCATAGCGATTATTGGCACACAAGCGTTGATAATGGTAATGTTTTTAACTTTTCACTTTATATATAATGTATAGAAGTCATAATTGTGGCGAGCTGCGTGCAGCAGATGTCAACAAAGAAATTACACTTTCGGGATGGGTTCAAAAGAGCCGGGATAAGGGATTTATGATCTGGGTAGATCTTCGGGATAGATACGGGATCACGCAGCTTATTTTTGATGAAGTACGCACCTCCGACGATGTAATGAAGTTGGCCAAATCTTTAAGCCGCGAATATGTTATCCAAGTAAAAGGAACAGTGATCGAGCGTGAGTCAAAAAACAGCAACCTCGCTACTGGAGACATTGAAGTTCTTGTCAACGAGTTAACGATTCTAAACGAAGCACAATTACCTCCTTTCACGATTGAAGATGAGACCGACGGAGGAGAGGATATCCGTATGAAATATCGTTACCTAGATATTCGTCGCAACCCTGTAAAAAACAGTTTATTATTTAGACACAAAGTAACCCAAGAGGTTAGAAATTATCTCTCTAACCTCGACTTCTGCGAAATAGAAACACCTTACCTTATTAAATCCACGCCTGAGGGTGCTCGTGACTTTGTGGTACCATCTCGCATGAATCCAGGTCAGTTCTATGCGCTACCTCAATCTCCACAGACCTTCAAACAATTATTGATGGTAGGTGGCATGGACAAATACTTTCAGATCGTAAAATGCTTCAGAGATGAAGACCTTCGCGCAGACCGCCAACCGGAATTCACACAGATCGACTGTGAGATGGCTTTTATTGAGCAAGAAGACATCTTAAATGTTTTTGAAGGACTGACAAGGCATTTATTAAAATCAATCCATAATATAGATATTGACGCTTTTCCTCGTATGACTTTTGACGAAGCGATGCGTAAATACGGAAATGATAAACCAGACATCCGTTTCGGAATGGAGTTTGGAGAATTAAATACCGTAGCTCAACACAAGGACTTTGCAGTATTCAATAATGCAGAACTTGTTGTCGGCATAGCGGTACCAGGAGCGGCAAGCTACACCCGCAAGGAGATCGATGGTCTTATCGATTGGGTGAAACGTCCTCAGGTTGGAGCGCTAGGCATGGTGTATGTCAAGTGCGAAGCAGATGGATCTTTCAAGTCTTCTGTTGACAAATTCTATGATCAAGCGGACTTAGCGAAGTGGGCTGAAGCTACAGGAGCCAAAGCTGGAGATTTAATTTTAGTATTATCTGGCCCTGCCAACAAAACACGTGCTCAACTAAGTGCGCTACGCATGGAACTAGGCAATCGCATGGGCTTACGTAAACCGGACGAATTTGCACCATTATGGGTTATCGACTTCCCGCTATTAGAATGGGATGAAGACACAAACCGTTTCCACGCGATGCATCACCCATTCACTTCTCCGAAGAAAGAGGACATGCACTTATTAGATACCGATCCTGGCAAAGTCAGAGCAAACGCTTATGACCTTGTTCTTAACGGAAATGAGATCGGCGGTGGATCGATTCGTATCCACAACAAAGAAACACAGGCATTAATGTTTAAGCACCTTGGCTTTACAACTGAGCAGGCTCAAGATCAATTTGGATTCTTGATGAATGCGTTTCAATACGGTGCTCCACCACACGGCGGCTTAGCATTCGGATTAGACCGGCTTACAGCAATATTGGGCGGGCAAGAAACTATCCGCGATTTCATCGCCTTCCCGAAAAACAACTCTGGCCGCGACGTCATGATCGATGCTCCAGCAACAATCGACCAAGCGCAGCTCGAAGAGCTTAGTCTAGCATTAAATGTTAAAGCATAGATCAACAAAACTCCCGCTGCAAAAACAGCGGGAGTTTTTCATTAAAATATACACTTTCAGAAAAAACTTTCATGATTCCTTTAGATCACAAACAAACATGAAAGTTCTTGATGTCCATTAAATACGGACACTTTCAGAAAAAAAGAGTAGTTTTACCACATGGCACAGAACGTTGCAGAGAAATTTTTAAAAGACAGCACCACGAAATCCTTTGACCTCCGTCATCGGGAAATCATCAATAATAATATTGACAAATACAATCTGGCTTTTGAAAAAGGAAAAAGCAAGTTTCTAGATTTAGCCAACTCCAAGAAGAAAGCCAATCTGGTAAAATGGAAGGTAATTGAAAATCTGGATCGATACCTTTTGGATTTCGAAGCAAACTTTACGCGCAATGGCGGTAAAGTAATCTGGGCCAACGACGCTGAGGAGGCGAGACAAGAGATCTGGAAGATCATGGAAAAGCATCAAGCAAAATCCGTCGTAAAATCCAAATCCATGGCTACCGAAGAGATTGAACTCAACCACTTTCTCAACGACAAAGGAATTGACACCATCGAAAGTGATCTGGGTGAGTACATCATTCAATTATTGGATCACAAACCGTATCATTTTGTGACACCAGCGATGCACCTCAGTCTAGAAGACATTGCTAAGCTATTTCACGAAAAATTCGACACTCCGCTAGATGCAACTGCCGAACAGCTCACCATGAAAGCCCGTGAACTTTTACGGTCACATTATACCAGCGCTGACATAGGCATATCAGGTGCTAATTTTTTGATCGCCGACTCGGGAAGTATTGCTATCACCGAAAATGAAGGCAACGCCCGACTGACCACCACCTTTCCGAAGGTACATATAGCTGTCGTAGGTATCGAAAAAATATTACCCAGTCTGGCTGACCTAGACCTATTCTGGCCCTTACTTGCTTCACATGGAACAGGCCAAAACCTCACCGTGTACAACAGTATTTTGAGCGGGCCACGACTAGACACCGACACTGACGGGCCAGACGAAATGTATGTTATCCTCTTGGACAACGGGCGTTCGCGTCTTCTAGAAAAGAAAGAGCAGCGTCAAGGATTGTACTGTATCCGTTGCGGATCCTGCCTCAATGTATGCCCCATCTATCAAAACATAGGCGGACACACTTACGAGACCACGTACCAAGGACCGATTGGATCGCTCATTTCGCCTCACCTGAGTGGCATGAAAGAGTTTAAGCACCTATCCTATGCTTCCAGTCTTTGCGGCAAATGTACCGAGGTATGTCCAGTAGGGATAGATATACAGAAGATGCTTTTATTAAATCGTCGGGATGCTGTACAAGAAGACCTAACACCAGCGATGGAAAAGCGGATGTGGAAAGGTTTTACCTATGCTATTCAGAGACGTAAACTCATAGATTTTTTTGGCGGTAAACTTAAGAATTTCTTTGTCCGAAATTTCTTCAAGAAAGCTTGGGGCTCCAATAGGGAGTTGCCCGAATTTCCCAAAAAATCCTTTGCACAGCAATGGAAGGAAAAAGAGAAACAACATTAAAAAAGCGAGCCTAGGCTCGCTTTTTTAATGTTGTTTAATCGATATATTCAAAGCCTGTATAGGGCACCAAGACCGCAGGCATTTTAATCCCTTTTTCAGTCTGATTATTCTCTAAAATAGAAGCAACAATACGAGGCAATGCCAAAGCCGATCCATTCAATGTATGCGCCAACTGCATCTTACCGTCTTCATTTTTGAAGCGCACTTTCAATCGATTGGATTGATATGTTTCAAAATTAGATACAGAAGACACCTCCAACCAACGTTCCTGCGCAGCACTGAACACTTCCATGTCATAGGTCAAAGCTGCTGTAAAGCTCATGTCGCCGCCACAAAGACGAAGCACGCGGTAGGGTAACTCTAATTTCTGCAATAGACCTTGTATATAAGCACTCATCTCTTCGATCACTTCGTACGATTTAGCAGGATGCACAATCTGCACAGCCTCTACTTTGTCAAACTGATGCAAACGGTTCAGACCGCGCACATGCGCACCATACGACCCAGCCTCTCTACGAAAACAAGGCGTATACGCACAGTGTCTGATTGGAAACTGCTCTTCCTTAACGATCACATCACGGTACAAGTTTGTTACCGGTACTTCTGCGGTAGGTATAAGATAAAGATCATCATTCGTAACATGGTACATCTGACCTTCCTTATCCGGCAATTGTCCGGTTGCAAAAGCAGACGCCTCATTCACCATTATAGGTACTTCCACTTCCGTATACCCCGCTTCAGCAGCCTGATCTAGAAAATAATTAATCAAGGCACGTTGCAATCGCGCACCTTTACCTTTATAAACCGGGAATCCAGCCCCTGTTACTTTTACACCAAGCTCCAGATCAACGATATCATATTTTGTCAACAACTCCCAATGCGGCAACTTTCCCTCCCCCAATTCCGGTATAGCACCATGTGTCAACACCACCTCATTCTCTTCCGGAGTGATCCCTAGCGGCACCGAACTGTGCGGCAAATTAGGTAATTGCACGATTTTATGGTTCAACTCCTGCTCCACCTGAGATAATTTTTCAATAAACTCCTTCAGTTGCTCTTTATATCCCGAGGATTTTGCTTTAATGGATTCGGCTTCTTCTTTCTTTCCCTGACGCATCAAATCACCAATTTGCTTAGCGGACGAATTTGCTTCAGCAGCAATAGCGTCGGATTCGTTCTGAATCTGACGACGTTGTTCATCCAAGCTAATGATTTCATCAACCAAAGCCACATCTTTAAAGTTTTTCACAGCCAATCTTTCAATGACTGTATCCCTGTTTTCCCGGATAAAATTTAACTGCAACATATATTTTGAGTTTTATGTCGCAAAGATAACCATTTATGTCGCTCAAGTCCTGACTAGCTTACACTTTTTTCCGCCTTTTACTTAATTTCTTTACCTTTGAGTATGCTATACTTAGTCCCTACACCCATTGGCAACTTGGAGGATATGACCTTTAGAGCGATACGTATCCTCAAAGAGTCCGACCTTATACTTGCTGAAGATACACGTACCAGTGCACCGCTATTAAAGCATTTTGGTATTGACAAGAAGGTTTTTGCACATCATCAGCATAACGAACACAAGGCCGTTAATGAGATCATCCGTTTCCTAAAAGAAGGACAACAGATTGCTTTGATTTCTGATGCAGGCACGCCCGCGATCTCTGACCCGGGCTTTTTATTGGTAAGAGAGGCTATAAAAGAAGGCATCACCGTGCAGTGTTTACCAGGGGCAACTGCATTTGTACCTGCTCTTGTCAATTCAGGATTACCGAATGACAAATTTTGCTTTGAAGGCTTTTTACCCGTTAAAAAAGGTCGTCAGACCCGAATGAAGCAACTCGCGGAAGAAAAAAGAACAATGATATTTTATGAATCGCCCCACCGTCTACTCAAAACCATAGAAGAGTTTATCACCTATTTCGGTGAAGAGCGACAAGCCTCCATCTCTCGCGAACTGAGTAAACTCTATGAGGAGACCCAACGCGGAACACTCGTCGAATTAAAGGAATACTACGAGAATAACCCGATCAAAGGAGAATTTGTCTTTTGTGTCGCTGGATTAGAATAGCAAGCTTCGTCGCTTGATAAAAGTTTTATTACATATGCTTGAATACAAAGCTTTTTAATTAAGTTTACTTAACAGATAAAGTTTATATATTGATCATTATCATTGGATAGAAAAAAATGAGTTTAGATAAGTTTATACAAGACGGACAAGACCTTAAAGTTGTAGAAAAAATATACAGCAAAATCGTCGACATGTTGACACACGGCGAATCACTGAGTTACATCGCTTTACAAAAAAAACCAGCTGTAACCCTACTTCCTGATAGTATCGCTATCAGCAACAAACGTATCTTTCTTTGCGAATTCACCAAATTAGGACTAGCGACCAATTTTGAAATATTCTCTTGGAAGGATATTAAAGACATCGCTTTCAAAGAAGAAATATTTGGCTCAAAGGTGACTGTAATTCCATTTACCGAAGAAAACCTGAGCATCGACTACATTCCTAAGACACAGGCGCGCAAGCTGTATCAACTCATCAAAGAAGCATTAGAAAATGTCAAAATCGAAGGTGAGGAACCTGCACCTGCTACAAAGCCGATAGTCCCTATCCGTGATCTTTACGAAGGCCCAAAGAGAGAAACCCCAACCCCCATCCAGCCGGTTTTCGAGGCACCACAACAATCCCTGATCGAACAGCCTATTGTCGTCCAAGACAATATACGTGTTGAACCCACTCCAATCTTCGAAAGAACAGAAGCTACACCTGCTGCTACAGAGGTCGAAGAAGATGAAATCACATTAAAGTTGAAAAAGTTGAAAGGACTGTTTGACAAACAACTGATCTCTCAAGCAGAATACGAAAGTAAGAAAGCCGAAATTCTATCTCAGTTATAACATAGCACGTGAAACAAAACTATTTACTGGCATTACTCAGTGCCATTCTGCTATGGTTTGCATGGCCACCGATTCCTTACACCGGATTCTTATTGCTCGTAGGCTTCGTTCCTCTTCTAGTAGCTGTTGAGCGTATTATCCGGGGAGACTATCGCAAAAAAGGTGCGAAGATATTTCAAGTCGCTTTCTTAACGGGGTTTGTCTGGAATACAGCATCTATCTATTGGGTATTCAACGCCATGAATGCATTCTTACCCACAGCGGTATCTTTGCTTATCGCACTGATTCCGTATGCATTAGCCCCGCTACTTATGGCATCAGCGTTTAGGCTGTACTACCAGCTTCGTAAACAACGACACATTGCAGTAAGCTTTATTGGGCTCGTGTCTTTATGGATCGGTTACGAATACTTGCACCAGACTTGGGGTCTAGCATTTCCTTGGATGAATCTAGGCAATGGACTCGCTAATGTCCATCAATTGATACAATGGTATAGTATTACAGGCGTGTACGGAGGTACACTTTGGATTTGGTTGACCAATATCTTTGCGTTCCTTTTGTATTGGCAATACAAAGAAAAAGTTACGGCTTTTTCGCAAAAAAGATTAATTATAGGGCTACTATCAACGATCTTATTACCGATAACCGTTTCACTGATTCAATATTTTAATTACGAGGAGCACATCAACCCTTCGGAAGTTGTCGTCGTGCAACCCAATATTGATCCTTACCAGAAATTTGGTTCGATCACTCCTGAAGAACAGTTGGACAGACTATTCAAGCTTTCCGAAAGCGTGGCCAAACCCAATACCGAATTCTTCTTATGGCCAGAAACAGCCATTTCCGACCGTAACGGCATCGATGAGGAAGAGTTTAGAGCATATCCAGCTTACGAAAACAGTGTTTCTTTTTTAGAGAAGTACCACAATGGTAATATTCTCTCTGGGATCGAAAGCTATCGCATGTACTCGGATCAGAAAACCTTAACCGCACGTCCTTACCGCAACAGATTTGTAGATAGTTTTAATGCCGCCGTACTGATTGATGGATCGAGCAAAGTACAATTTTACCACAAATCGAAGTTAGTACCCGGGGTAGAACAAATGCCCTTTGGCAAATCGTTATCTTTTATGAAGCCCCTCTTTGAACATTTTGGAGGTACTACTGGAGGCTACGGCTACGACAAAGAACCTTCTGTGTTCTATAGTCAGAGTGGTATTGGTGCAGCTCCGGTGATCTGCTACGAATCCATTTGGGGCGAATACGTCGCCGAATACATCAAAAAGGGAGCACAGTTTATCGCTATCGTCACCAATGACGGCTGGTGGAAAGATACCTCGGGCAAAGACCAGCATTTGGCCTATGCCAAGCTAAGAGCAATCGAGAATAGACGATGGGTAGCTCGTTCCGCCAATACCGGAATATCCGGTTTTATCAATCAACGTGGTGATATCGTGCAACAGACAGAATGGTGGGTTCCAGCAGCGCTAAGCCAAGAGATCAACCTGAATGAGGATATCACATTTTACACACAATATGGCGATCTTATTGCCTATTTAGGTTTATTGGGCTGCTCTGCAAGTGTTTTGCTCTTATTCATTCCAATACCTAGTCGAAAAAAACTTTCATAATCCCATTGAATCGCCAACAGATATGAACCGAACCCGATTGTATCGCGTGAGCTCTTGTGAATGCTAACAATAAAGTAAAATGTTATGAAAAAAGTTCTTGTTGGCCATTAAACCGAACGAAGAGAGCTCATTGATGCCTTAAAATATAATGTCGAATCAATAATACGGACACGTTCAGAAAAAAAATACAAAGAAATACACGCACAATAATTAATTTTGCTACATGCAAGTATATCTAGACAACGCAGCTACTACAGCACTTGATCCTGAGGTCATTGAAGTCATGACGGCTACTATGCAAAATGATTTTGGGAATCCATCATCCATACACACGCATGGCAGGCAGGTAAAAACTATTATCGAAAAAGCAAGAAAAACCATTGCCAACTTGCTGCACGCCTCTCCTTCCGAAATCTTCTTCACTTCGGGCGGTACCGAAGCGGACAATATGGCTATTTTCCGTTCTATTGAAGATTTTGGCATTACACATGCCATTACCTCTCCCATTGAGCACCATGCTGTACTCCATACTTTAGAAGAGCTCGAAAAATCGGGCAAAATCCATCTTGACATATTAAATCTGGATAGTGAAGGACATATAGACTTACAACATCTGGAACAACTCTTAGCATCCAATCCGCGCAGCTTTGTATCCATTATGCAAGCCAACAATGAGATAGGCAATCTTACAGATCTGCAGCAAGTATCCGAAATATGCGAACGATATAATGCAGTATTGCATTCGGATACCGTACAGACGATGGGGCATTATACGCACAATCTATCGGAACTTAAAATAGACTTCATTACTGGAGCTGGTCATAAGTTTCATGGTCCGAAAGGTGTCGGGTTTTTATATATCAACGGTAAGAACAAAATAAAGCCTTTAATCTATGGTGGGGCCCAAGAGCGCAACATGCGTGGTGGGACAGAGAATGTTTATGGTATAGCGGGCATCGCTCGGGCACTCGAGATCGCTTATCGTGATATGGAGGAACATCAGGCCTACATTCAAGGACTAAAAGACTATATGATTGACGAATTGTCAAAGGCTATACCTGAGATCCAATTCAATGGTTGTATAGATCCTAAGCGCTCCCTCTACACTGTATTGAATGTTTCACTACCTTGTACAGAAATGGCCGATGTACTATTGTTCAATCTCGATATCATGGGAATCTCCGCATCCGGTGGTAGCGCATGCAGTTCCGGATCCGACATCGGCTCACACGTCCTTACAGGTATCAAAGCCGATAGCGCAAGACCATCTGTCCGCTTTTCCTTCTGCAAATGGAATACCAAAGAGGAGATAGACTTTGTTGTAGAAAAATTAAAGGAAATCTGCGAACATAAATAAAAAAAGGAACTAGAAAGTTCCTTTTTTATTTTACTCCAACCGGGCCAATTGATACCGCTCGGCCAAGTCGCCTGTTATTTCATTTCCGGACAGATCTAACTGTACAAGAATCTCACTTTCGATCTTATACTTATAGTCCACTCCGTCCAATATCAATTTATTTTTTTCGATTTGCCATTTTCCTTCTTTCACAAACCGATCATCCGATTTACCATCGTACATATAGATTAAGGTGTAGGAATGATTGCGATGCAATTCCAGCACGGTACTGATCGCATCACAGTCTACACAAGGGAGGCTTCCGCCATAAACACCCACGACGTTTGCGGCCAATAGCTCTATATTCTCCAGCTTATCTTTTGCTGTAGTTCTCTTTTTATTGTTTATACAACCAACAAAAAGAGCAATCGTTATTAAAGCAGTCGATATGTAGGCGAAAATCCGCATTTGAACTTCTTTCCAAAAGAAGTTCAAAAACAGTACCAAAAATTAGTCTTTAACAGATTTTGCCCTACTTAATAGTCGTCTTCATCCTCTAGCCCACGCAAAAGATTCAACGCCGCCTGCAATTCACCCATAGCATGCCTATTCCGCATCTTGTTTGCAACTAATATCCCCTTTTCGTAAATCAGTTCTGCTGCCTCCTTTTCGTTTTGCTTCTCCAAAAATTTAGCATAATGATAGTAGGTACCTACATAGTCAGGATAGACCGATACTAGATTCTCAAACCCTGCCCTACTCCGATCGCGGTCATCCAATTTAACATATTCCATGGTGAGCGCATAGTGTAAGAAAGGATCATTGGGGGTTTCTTTTATAAAGTCGTTAAGCTGCGCAATCCTATCCATCGGTATTAAAATTTAGTGATAATCTACAAAGAAAACCAAAGACCATCAAAAAACAAAATACTACTTTTCTAATATTGTAAAACGATAGTGCTCACTCTGTCCTCCATGCCAGACAGGCGTGACACTTGGTATCGGCCAAGTGTCCAAGCCTTGTCGCTCGAATATTCTGACCGTACGGCAGTACCTCCCCTTACTGTTGTCAGAATCTTCACAGGCGACACTGGTCTTCCTTGTAAGTGAATGCTAAATAAAGCAAAGCTCCCTACATTCGCTCCTTTTATCGCCTACAAATTTTTGATAATAGCAGAGGGAAGCATGGACATTGTATCAAAAATTTTAAGCGAGGAGTTTAGCTTCGCTGAGTTACACTTCGTTTCGGTTTTGCTTACTTTTTGCGGAAAACGACTAAGTCCTCATTCATTCCTTTGAAAGCTCAAAGTCATTGAATAAAAGTAAGAGCCACTCGCGGCAGAAGCGAGAATTGATATTATGCGTGCATAGGATTTTACAAAATTTTGACTATATTTGATAAGTAAACTTAAGTGTAAATCAGTAGATTTGAAATAAAAGATTAGTATATGAAGATATTAGTATGCATAAGTAATGTCCCTGACACTACATCGAAAATAACATTTTCCAACGAAAACACAACCTTCAATTCGACCGGCGTCCAGTACATCATCAACCCTTACGACGAGATTGCTTTATCCAAGGCTGTTGACCTAGCTACAGCAGCTAGTGGAACAGTTACGGCAATCACCGTAGGAGATGCGGGTACAGAACCTACCATCCGTAAGGCATTGGCGATAGGTGCAGACAATGCAGTGCGTATCAACGCATCACCTTCCGATGCGTGGTTTGTAGCCAACCAAATTGCCGCATATGCCAAAAACAACAGTTTCGATTTAATCTTGACGGGTCGTGAATCCATCGATTACAACGGGACACAGGTAGCGGCCATGCTGGGCGAGTTATTGGGCATTCCCTCCGTATCCATTGCCAAAGGCTTGCATATCGAAAATGGTCAAGCTAGTGTCGAACGTGAAATAGAAGGCGGCAAAGAAGTCTTATCCGCATCATTACCTATCGTCATCGGTGCAGCCGAAGGAGTAGCTGAGCCTAAAATCCCTAATATGCGTGGCATCATGGGTGCACGCACAAAACCTTTGGATGTAATCGAGCCCATTGCTATCGATGCCCTTACAAAAATCACCTCCTATGCGACTCCAGCACCAAGAGGTAGCGTAACCCTAGTGAAGGAAGATCAGGTGGAGGAGCTTGTCAACCTATTACACAATGAAGCGAAAGTGATCTAATAAGGATTACTTCCAAACTATAAACAAGAATTCTTATGTCAGTATTAATATATATAGAGAATACAGAAGGTCAATTCAAGAAATCTGCTTTTGAAGCAGCATCTTACGGTAAGGCGATAGCCGACCTACTTCAAACCGAAGCCGTCGCTATATCCATCGGTGATGTGCAAGATACCGAACTGCAAAAATTAGGCAATTATGGAATTTCAAAAGTCCTTAAAGTCTCCACGGATAGCCTCAAGTCGTTTGTCAACCAAGCCTATGCCGCGATTATAGCTTCTGCCGTACAAAAAGAGAATGCGTCTGTAGTCATCCTTTCCAATACTTTTAGCGGCAAAGGACTTGCGCCACGTGTAGCAGCAAAATTAAGCGCTGGTATGGTATCAGGAGCCTCCGCTGTACCGCATATAGCAGGCAATTCGTTTGAAGTACAGACGTCGGCTTTTTCAAACAAAGCAATTGCTACGGTATCACTTCAGTCTGCCATAAAAGTATTGACGGTAAATCCTAACGCATTTGCAGCAAAAGAAACCGGCGGCACTGCAACCATTGAAAGTTACACGCCTGATTTTGCATCGTCAGATCTTAATACCTTAGTTAAAGAAATCGTGCGTGCTACCGATACTATTTCGTTGCCAGAAGCGGAGATCGTTGTATCGGCAGGAAGAGGTCTCAAAGGTCCAGAAAACTGGGCTATGATCGAAGAACTTGCTCAAGTATTGGGAGCTGCTACAGCCTGCTCAAAACCAGTTTCAGATGCAGGATGGAGACCGCATTCAGAACACGTCGGTCAGACGGGAATTGTGGTAAGCCCTAATTTGTACATCGCTATCGGTATATCTGGCGCGATACAGCACTTAGCCGGGGTTTCTTCATCCAAGACTATAGTCGTCATCAACAAAGACCCGGAGGCCCCTTTCTTCAAGGTGGCCGATTATGGCATCGTAGGAGATGCTTTCGTCGTCGTTCCAAAATTGATTGAAGCTTTAAAAAAACATAAAGGAAATTAAAAAATTAGAGAAGCAACGGCACCAAGTACTTGGTGCCGTTGCTTATTTCCCTCATTTTATCTAAGTTTGTACCATTGGAAGAGGAAGTCGCCTAATCCATATCACAGCGTGAATTAGGATGAAGAAACTAAAGTTAGACATTGTAGGCTTATCGTATAGCCAGACCCAGTCTGGAGCGTATGCATTGGTCTTGGGCGAAGTTAATGGGAACAGACGTCTTCCCATCATCATTGGTGGTTTTGAAGCGCAAGCTATCGCGGTTGAAATTGAGAAAATGACGCCCAGTAGACCACTGACCCACGATCTTTTCAAATCCTTCGCAGAAGCCTTCCATATCGAATTAGAAGAAGTACTGATCTATAACCTAGTCGATGGGATTTTCTTTGCGAAGATCATTTGCAAAACCTCCAATAACCTCAAGGTAGAGCTCGATGCCCGCACATCAGATGCCGTAGCGCTGGCGGTACGTTTCGGTTGCCCGATCTTCACCTACGACTTTATCATGTCTTCGGCAGGGATCATTATTGAAAATAATGATTTTGCCTTTTTAGAAAACATATCCTCTGCCTCAGCAGCAGAAACAGACAATCCGACTTCCACTCCCGAAGAAAAAAAGAAAAAACCTATTGAGCCTCCCTCTCCTTACGCTTCATTGAGCGATGAGCAACTGAACAAGACGTTACAAAAAGCTATCGACAATGAACAGTACGAGGCCGCAGCCCGCATTCGGGATGAGATCGAAAGAAGAAAATCATAATACACATATATGTCTATTAAACTAAGACTGACCATCATGAACTTCCTGCAGTTTTTTGTGTGGGGAGCATGGTTGATCACCATAGCCAATTATTGGTTTGGCACCAAGCAATGGGATGGCACACAGTTTGGCGCCATTTTTTCGACGATGGGGATTGCCTCCTTATTTATGCCCACCCTGATGGGGATTATCGCCGATAGATGGGTCAATGCGGAGCGTCTTTATATCGGCCTCCACCTGCTCTATGCGGCCTGCTTGATTTATCTAGCACGGGTCACGAGTCCAGACAGCTTTTTCACGGTGATGTTATTGGCCATGTGCTGTTACATGCCTACCCTCGCGCTATCCAACTCTATTGCCTACAGCTCCTTGACCAAAGGCAATCACGATCTGATCAAAGCATTTCCCTTAATTCGAGTGTGGGGCACAGTAGGATTTATAGCGGCCATGTGGCTCACCAACCTTACAGGCAATAAAGCGACCGAGTATCAATTTTATATCGCAGCAGGTGGCTCTATATTCCTCGGCATATACGCGCTATTCATGATACCAAAATGCCCTCCCCAACACCTCACCAAAGAAAACGCAAAACTTACCGAACTCTTGGGATTAGAGGCGTTTAAGTTATTTGGCAACTATAAGATGGCCTTATTTTTCATTTTTTCGATGTTTTTAGGGGCCGCTCTTCAGTTGACCAATGCCTACGGCGATGTGTTCTTAAGTGAATTTGCCTTCTATCCAAAATATGTAGATTCCTTAGTGGTCGAACGATCAACGATCATCATGTCGATATCACAGATCTCCGAGACCCTATTCATCTTAGCGATACCTTTCTTCCTAAAGCGATTTGGCATCCGTAATGTTATGCTTTTCGCGATGGTAGCCTGGGTATTACGCTTCGGTCTATTTGCTTATGGAGATCCTTCCTCTGGTTTATGGATGATCATCTTATCCTGTATCGTATACGGAATGGCTTTTGACTTTTTCAATATCTCCGGGTCTCTTTTTGTCGAAACATCCACAGACTCTAAGATACGCTCTTCCGCACAGGGACTATTTATGATGATGACTAATGGATTTGGGGCTATATTGGGCTCACAGGTTTCCGGATGGTTGATTGACAAGTATTATACCCAACCCTACAACGATATCAATGCATTGGCAAGCCGACTGGACACTTCAGCAGATAATCCCAAACTTTTGGACCTTATCGCTCAGAAAGGGGTTCAGATTACAAATGGTACATTTGACGCAGCAATATACCTCAAAGACTGGCAACATATCTGGCTCGCCTTCGCTGCATATACCTTGGTGATTGTTATTGCTTTCTCTATTTTGTTCAAGCACAAGCACGATCCGAAGGATTTAGAAAATACAGGTCATTAAAAAAGAGCTCTTCCTTTCGGAAGAGCTCTTTTGTTTTACAATTTAAATGTCAATGAAAACTGTCCCGTCTCAAAAAAGTTATTAAATGAATTCACATTCAGATAAAATCCGTTGCTAGATTTTTCCTCATCTTTTTTCGAAGTATTAAATCCTATAATATTACCAAAAGAATACCCGAGAGCTACATTCTTTGTTAAGAAAAAATTCGCGCCTATTCCTCCATTAAGAGAATAGTGATTCATTTTTGGATTAAAATCATAACCTTCAGTCTTCGTTCTAAAAGTGTAATAAGCTGCATTCAATTCTGAATAAGCTTTAAAGCGCTCCCCAATGTTCAGGAAATAATATCTTCCAAAAGCACCAACCTTAAATTCGTTGTATTTGCTCTTAAATATACTATTATTTGCACCTAGCTCCTCTTGATTAGTTTTAGAAAATCCTAAATCAACCCCGACAGCAAACTTATCGCTTAAAAAATAGCCAACCTTAGGCGAAAACCTAAAATAACTATTTTTCAGATCAGTACTTTTATCTTTACTACTGTGGATATTGATTTGTCCTTCCAGTAGTATGTTACCTTTATTCAGCCCAAACTCCTGGGCCTGAAGCATCGATGTTAAGCCGGCAGTCACGGCAATAGTTAGTAGAGTTTTTCTCATAGTTTTATTTTTAAAGTTTATTGAAAACAATAATATTCAAATTAATTTCCACAAAAAAACTATTTAACTATTATTAACTAAAAAAGGCAAGATATAACTACCTTGCCTTTAATTTTTTAAATAAAAACTATTATCTTGCCTTAACCTCGGCCAACATAGTCAGCACCGCGTCTATTGTCGACTTGGCCGCATCCTTCATCTTCTGTGTACCAGGATAGTCCGCGTCCAATGTCACTTCTTTCGTTTTCTCCTTATAGGTATACTTGAGAATGTAGCGCGGTACATTTTTTCCTTCTGTAGAATCCTTGCGTACTGTAGTCATATCATTGTCCACATTCCAAAATCCCAGTTCCATTGCTTTGCGATGAAGATACAACAGGTCATTATCCCGCATCTTGAGTGTATCTGTCAGCACTTCGTTGTCTTTAGTCACGTAATGATAGATCTGCGTTTTAGAATTGTACGTATTCAACATCTCGCCCGGTGTTCCGTACGTGATTTCAATAGATTCAAAATCCGAAAACCGATACGGTGCATTTTTGATCATTGATGAATAATAAATTGCACAGTAGACCACAAATGGAACAATGATACAGATTCCTAAAAAGATTTTTCTTGTCTTATCGCTCATAACTAAAAAATATCGGCAAAAATACACAATTTACAATGATCCTGTGTCAGAGAATAGCAATTAGCGTTATACTATTCTCCATTATCTGTAGACTCATCACGTATAAACGCTAAAATGCGCTCATCAAAATCATCAATTTGATCATGAAGCGCCCCTACCGCTTCATTAATATCTGTATAACTATCAGTCAATTCGTTCATCAACTCATAATATTTCTCCTCCCGATTGCGGATATGCCCCAATGCACCTTTAAAATCGTCCAAGTCTCTGTCAAATGAAACCATGTCAACCGCACAACTTTCATACTGTGCAAAGATGGTCCTGAATGCTGAAAACGCGACTTCATTTAACCATTCATCTTCTTTGATCGTATACTCGTCGTATTCGAAAAAATCCATCGTATGATCGATCAGATCGGGTAGAAAATCCCCCATCAGGATATCCAATCGTTCTAGATACATTTGCAACTGCATGGTGACGCGGGCACGTTCGGGATTTTCGGGAATCATCACCTGCAGGTGTTCAAACTTCCGCTTTACGTCCTGTATCACCTCTTCTACAGCTTCTTTCTGAAATTGGAGTGCAGGAATCTTTTCACGCGCTACCCTCAGGCGTTCTTCCATTTGACCAACGCGGTCGTGCATCTCCCTATAAATTGTTAATGCCGCAGTCTCCCATTCTGGAGCGACCCTCCCTTCATGATATTGAAGGATGATTGTACGTAGCGGATGTGCTGTAATAATTTGGTTCATATCTCAATTTATAAAAGTCAGGGAAAGCACCTTGATACCATCCCTGACGATAAAAAACACTAAACAACTAAACCTGTAACGATATCGCTAAAATTTGGTGTCGTATCCCGTCCCAAATAGGACACTCTAAACTCATACTCCTGCAACTTCATCAAGCCATCCATTTCCAACACCGAATTGCTATTCAAGACACTGGACCACTCATCAGTACCCTTTAAGCGGTAGTCGTACTGGTACAACCTAGCGTGCTTCCAAGGAACCACCCGTATACGGATTATGCCACTCCCCACTTCTTGGTTCAAAACAGTCACGCCTGTTGCTTTTGGCGTGCGCCCCGACCTGTTCTGCGTAGACTTGGACGGTCGATAACCAGCAGCCAGAATAATACTGGGATCACCTTGCGCCTGTGCATCTACATAATGCGACAAGCGGTACACGACTTGATGCAGATCTTTACCCTTCTGTCCTTTCAGGACGACCGCACGCATATCCCTATGCGTAGCCTCCACATAGGCAGCACGGTAGTTGGAGAGGCTAGTCTCCAAGACCGATAGACTCGGTACTGGATCCACAAACATACTTGCATTTTCAGTCATCTTCTTAAAGATGTGCTCGGCATAGTTCAACAATTCTGTTGCATCTTTGCTCTTGTAATTTGGTTTAATCATTCTGTTAAATTTTAAATAAATAATTAATAATGAACACTACAAAGATGCATCTGAAAAAAAGCAAAAAGGTGTAAATTTGTGCCAACATTCGGACTTTGCAAAACTTCTTGTGGCACAAATTTACACCTTCCCCCATTCATCTACCCCCCTTAAGAACCCTTAAAAACCAACTTTAAACCTATTTAAACATCGAAAAAAGATAACTCCAGCACTCCAAAAACACAATTTGCGAGAACTACAACTTTGAACAGACACGCTAGCGTGTCTAGGCTGATCGCTAGCGTGCACCCCACAATCGCTAGCAATCGAAAATTAAATGCTTGCCCTTACCCTTCATACGCTTGCACCGCAACAAAAAACGCTTACGTCCAGCCTTAAAACGCAAGCACATACCCCGCACTCACTTGCACTCGCCGTGTAAACGCTAAGGCGAAACAGCCAATCGCTATCGCGGCAAATGCAAACGTATGCCATTTAAGTCCAAGCAACTGCCATCTGACGCTGTGTATTAGCGATTAAGCACGGAACGCTAGCACCTGACATAATAGTGCAAGCGACCAGCCCCAAAACGCTAGAGGCTGTAACCCAAACCGCAGCGATCAGGTTACATTTTTCATTGCATCTTCTACCCATTCTTTACGTTCCTCACGCGGCGATCGATGAAAATGCTTTTTATAATGATTAGCAAAATGCTTGGCATCAAAAAAATGCAACATCCCAGCAATCTTCTCAACCGACAATTCAGGTTTAGTACGCAACAGCTCCCTGGCTTTGTACATTTTAACTGCCAATATGGTTGCCGTCAACCCCAAGGAGCGCCCTTCAAATGCCCTATTCAATATTCGTGTAGAACAACACAACGCATCGGCTATCTTCTCGCGGGTCAGTTCCTCCGTCAAACAATGCTTATGCACATAATCCAGCGCATTGTGATAGATTTGAATCAGCGATTCACCCTGCGATAGGACCTTTGGCTTTTCCAGTTCTGTGGCATAATTTCCAAAAAACTGAAAAAAAGCCATCCCGAGCTGGTGTATCTTACTAAACGGGCCAAGCTTTTTCTTAAACAAAGATTCTATGTTCTGCCGATCGGACGTCGAAATAATCACCGGCATAAGCATATTATTAGTAGGGAACTGATCGTAAGCCTCCTTAATCTGAGGCAGCTCTGCCAAAAGCTGTAACCTCGAAGCACCCGTCACGCCAAAAAAAAGAGACCATTGCTTCTCGGCAGCCAATGTTATAGAATAGCTTGCATGTTTAGTGACGAAAGAGAACAATTTATCAGCATCTCGGCTTTCGCCATTCGGAAATACGGCCTTACCATGAAATTGTAGACACAGCCATAGCACCTCTTGCTCGGCGACGTGCGGGCAAATCATATGTAGTGCGTTTAATGTCCCTTTGACCTCCAGTAAAATAAAATCTTGAATAGTGAACTGGATCTGATGCATCCCTTCTTTAGGACTATGTTTTACAGCTTGCGATAGCGTCGACAGATACATCGTCTTTGTGATATCCCGAGGGCTTGGTCTGGCCGCTACAGTCTCCTTCCATAATTGGGAGAGCTCCTTTTGTGACATGATTCTTCCTAAGTTTACAATTGATGGTAACCCTAAGATAAGAAAAAACTTTCATGATTCCTTTGAATCAACAACTGGTATGAACCGATCCCGATGTTATCGGGAGAGTTCTTGATGTCCATTGAACCGAACGAAGAGAGCTCATTGATGCCTCGAAATATAATGTCAAATCAATAAAACGCACACTTTCAGAAAAAACTTTCATGATTCCTTTGAATCACCAGTAGGCATGAACCGATCCCGATGTTATCGGGAGAGCTCTTGAATGCCAATGCGAAAGAATAATAGCATGAAAAAAGTTCTTGATGGCCTCTGAAAACACACACTTTCAGAAAAAAAAGTATAATTTTTAAACTAAGCGGACTGCTTACTTACTAAATATTTTTCTAAAAACCAACTTCCCGTACTGCCAAGTCAAGCCAAATATATTCTCATTGGTAATATCGGAGGCGAGGGACGGGGGTAACAATTCGTAAACGCTGAGTCCGAAGTAGCTGGCTATGGTGTATACCTGCTCTACTTTGAGCTTGGTCTCATTACGTTCGATCTTGGAATAGGCTGCCTGCGACATATTCAACTCATACGCCACGGCTTCCTGTGATATCTTCAACTCTTCGCGTTTCCTTCGGATATAATCGCCTAAATGCAACGATGCCATACCTAATACTATAAAATGGATTTACTCTCAATAATTTAATTATAACCTAGCGTTATGAAAAATAGTCTGATTACAACGTGAGGTTGTACGATATAACCTAGGGTTGTGGTCTACCTTTCGGCTTTGCCACAATTTTGTCGTAGTTAAAATTAAGGAATAATTATGAAAACGACAATTAAACAATTAAAGCTAGTTGATTTAACAACTACAGAGCAGATCGAAATCGATGGCGGTAGTGAACGTAAGGACGAGAAACAGACCAATATATTAGAGTTATTATGGGCTAAACTTACAGGAGCTACTGACTAAAAATAAAATCAATTATTTCGACCACAGCACTTGGTCTTACAAAGAAACCTAGAATACCACCAATAAAATAAGCGGACAAATGTAATCGAGAGTTTACTATTCTATTGCGATTCAAAACAGACAAAAGAAAAACAATGACAAGGCCAAATAACCAATTATGAAACATATTTGTCACAAATGGAAGTATAAAATTACCCATCTTTTGCAATGGAAAAAACAAGGCTGAAAAACCATACAGTCCAAAAGATAAACCGGAAGCACCTACAGCAGTAAAGATAAAGTCATCTTTTTTGGACAAGGTTTGTACTACATTAGGTAATACGATCAAAGCAAACCAGAGTATCGGGCTCCATACATAAGCTGCAAACAGACCATACTCTTGATCGATATTCCCGAACATGTCGTAACC
This sequence comes from Sphingobacterium sp. xlx-130, assembly GCF_011007405.1. NCBI lineage: Bacteria > Pseudomonadati > Bacteroidota > Sphingobacteriia > Sphingobacteriales > Sphingobacteriaceae > Sphingobacterium > Sphingobacterium sp. xlx-130. The sequence goes on along the minus strand of NZ_WFKN01000011.1, from coordinate 79,268 downwards.
CAATCCATAAATGATCAATAGATTGTTTATCAAATGTAACCAATTGCGGTGTACAAATGCCGAGGTGAGTAGCGTATGCAGGCGCTTGCCTCGGTATACTTCGTAGGGATGCAGCAGCAAAGCGTGAAAATAAGGTTTATGATAAAATCCAATGACACTGCTCACGAGCATGATCGGCACCACTATGTACGAATAGGGAGCCTCAGCAAAGGTCGGGAAGATATCAAACAAGGACATGTCTAGAATACCATTTACAGGAGAAAGATAGGGCAAACAATTTTAAAATACAACCCTAGGTTGTGGTGAAAGTGTTTTCTCTTGCAGAGATTTGAGATAAATATGCGAAAGACTATAATCATATATCAGATCCTTCTTCTTGGCATTGCACTAGCCGTTGTAGCCTTACCCTTGATCAAGGTCCCCATCTCGGTATCGGCACGGGGCACGGTACGTCCCAATCAGGAAAACACCAAGATTATCTCTTTGGTCAGTGGCCGTATTATAAAGTCGGCACTATATACCAATAACCAATTGGTGCATCAAGGCGACACCCTCTTGATCATCACCTCCGAGACACTTCATAGCAAAAAAGACTATCAGCAGCAGATGCGCCAGGATTACGAATCACAGTTACGTGATCTTAAGAGCCTGGTCAACCATACCCCACAGGCAGTACAGACTGGGCTGTATCAACTAGAATGGTCCGCATTGCAGCAGAGGCTATCGGAGATACAGACACAGATTACGCTAGCCAAAAAAGAACTGGATCGCAACAGCACCTTGTATCAGGATGGTGTGATTTCGCTTGCCGAGTACGAAAAGACCTTATACCAGCACGAGCAATTGCAAGGACAGCGGAACGCACTCCGCGAACAGCAGTTTGCCACATGGCAGAGCAAGAAGCGGGAATTGGAACAACAGCTGATCTCCCTGTCCTCCGATGTGGCTACCCTAGATATCGAAGCAGACAATTATATTGTCAAAGCACCTGTGACAGGCCGGATCACTAACCTTCAAGGATTTCAAAGCGGAAATCACCTAATGCAGGGCCAGCACCTTGCTGATATCTCGGTCGAAGACGCACTCGTCGCCGAGTGCCTTGTCCCCACCTCTGCCATCGGATACATACAGACAGGCCAAGCCGTAAAATTTCAGATAGACACCTACCACTATAACCAATGGGGCATGCTGGACGGCGAGGTACTCGACATCAATAATAATCTAATGACGAACGAACAGACCGGAGAATCTTACTTTGTCGTACGTTGCAAATTGGCACAGCACCACCTGTCGCTCAAGAATGGATATCGGGGTCAGGTAGGTAAGGGCAATACCTATACCGCCCGATTCTATCTGACAGACCGCACACTGTGGCAACTGCTCTTTGACAAGGTAGACGACTGGTTCAATCCTAATCTTAAAAATCAATATAGCTAAAGGAGGAATAAGATATGACTGTTTTTAAATACATCGACCGCATCAATCTGCTGGACAAGCTCATCAGCCAGCGCCGCACCGGTACACCTGCCGACTTAGCGAGGCGGTTGGGGATTTCAGTATCTCGCCTGTACGTCATCATTGATGAGCTAAAAGGTAAAGGAGCCCCTGTTGGCTATTGTCGTAAGCTTTTGAGCTATTATTATGCGTACGACTTTTCGATATCTATTACGGTGCAAATGCAGAATCTCAGCCTTGATGATCACCGTCATATCTCCGGCGGCCATAATTTATTTTCAATCTTTTTGCCCACTACTGTTTTTATAGAGTGAGCGGACATAACTTAGTCCTGTTGATCAACGAAACAAGCAGGATCCGAAAAGGCTTAGGAATAGAGTAGGAACTAATTTATAAATCAATAAAAAATGAGTACATTAGATTTAAACAAAATGGGACTTCAAGAATTGAGTTCTACAGAAGTGGTAGAAGTTGAAGGAGGGATATTTCCTATTGTTATAGCGGGTGTGGTAATATCTGGAAAAACTGCTGCTTGGATTGCTGCTGGAAGCATATTTGCTGCTGGAGTTTATGCCGGGCTAACGGAGTAAAACATTTCAAACGAAAACCTTAGCTTTATTTAAGTTGCTATACAACATACGATAAAAAAGCCAGTTAAAACATTCTGAATATTCCATCTCGGAACTTTAGAGACAAATAATAAAAACTAATAATCAAACATTTACATATGAATATATTAAATTTGCAGGAACTTTCCGAAAAAGAAATGAACTCAATTGAAGGTGGATTTATTGTTGAATTTATTGCAATCGGCGCTATAGCTGCCGCAGGAGTCGCTATCTATGAAGCAGGAAGATACACTGGATCATTTATTAAAAACCATGTTATCAATTAGAAGATTATGATAGATAAATTAAACATATTTATTGATTCGAATGGATTTACTTTTCAGTTCGTAAAAATTGGCTTACTAGCGTTGGCTGGGATTGTTTTATTTGAATTGGGAAAATACGTTGGCTCAATTCTGAAGTTAATTTTTCTTTAATTCAAAGAATGTAATATTGTTCAGGCCATTGCCTGAACAATATCTCGAACTATTTTTAGCTTCTTTCCAAAAGCTAAAAATAGTTCTTTAATTTTTTCAGAAGAGAAGAGAATTTAAACAATCTTGGTGTTCAGGAATTGAATACTAAGGAAATGGTAGAAGTTGAGGGAGGGTGGATTATTCCTGCAATAACCATTGCTGGTGCATTGATCTACCTATATAATGAAGGGGATGATTTTATTAAAGGAGTAAAAGAAGGCTTCGATAGCATTGTTAATTAATTTTTTCACACTATGAGAATTGAAGATATAGATGTCATTATGATGACAGTAGACGAACAGCAACAAGTTAATGGTGGAGACGATTTTTTACGTGATTTAGGACAATTATTCGGCAAGGGAGTGGGAGCTCTTTGGCTAGGATTAAAGTCATTCTCAGAAGCTCAAGAAAGAGAATTGGATGGTATAAGTGGACCTAGTGCTAGACATCATTAATAAAAGAAAAATAGGATAGACATTTACTATCCCATTTTGAATAGTAAATTTCAATCTATTATGCAAAATATCGAGAATCAAAACAAAAAACTTCGACGAGAGAATATCATACTAAAAATATGGTTCGTATTATCATTGATAATTTATTTGTATAACTTTTATGCTTAAAACACTTTGAATTTAGCACTATGAAAATGCTGTACAATTTATTTAAAAACACATCCTTGAGTTCGTAGATGAGCATTAAGCTGCCGAGATTTGTACTTATTTACTGAACATGAAAAGACGGGTACAGATCAAATAGCATAACAGCTGCGACGCTGGCTCAGACCGAGCACGCGAAGGAATAGTACACTTGTAGGTCAATCCTTTAGATAACCAACCCTATACGATCTTTGAGTTTTAGAATTGAGGGATAATATGCTTGTTATTTTTGGAATACATAATGAAAAGAAACATCTATTGTAGCTTAGAAAAAGAAAGGTCAAAGCGCTTAACTAGGCTTATATTCATCCTAAGCGTAATGATAATCTTACTAGGGGAATTATCAGAGTTTGTGGGGTTCTTAATCGGACTGACATTACGCCCTTAGCCTAGGCAAACCAAGGTATCAGCCTCTAGTAAAACGAGTAGCTAAAGAAAGGCAAGAGTATCGACATATCCGGTGCCCCAAACTCAAGGCCGTATAGAGAGAGTTTAGATTTAAACAACATTGGTGTTCAGGAATTGAATGCTAAGGAAATTCTAGAAGTTGAGGGAGGAATTTGGCCATATATAATTGGAGCCTTAATTGGCGCAGCTTTCACCCAAGACCTCGATAAAATGAAAGAGGCTTACCAAAAAGGATATGACGCAGCATTATAAAACAAAAAAACACAAAATTATAAATTCACTAATTATAATACTAATTGTAGCTTGTTTAGTTGTCTTATTACAACTTGATATAGACAATGCTATCAACTGGTTAAAAAATATATTTAAATGAAAAACATTAATAAAACACATCAGTTAGAAGAGCTGAATAATCAAGAAATGATCAATATCGAAGGTGGCTGGAATTTGCTCGAGTATGTCGCCATGGGCATTGGCGATATCCATGGCAAGTTAGATAAGGCCCCAACGGGAGACTATCAATATTCCGGATTCCAAGCTTACGAAAGTGCTACTAGAGTCTAATAATATTTATTAGTACCGTATACAAAAGTGTTAAAATAAGAAGGGTTGAAGACAAAAAACAATGATTTGACTCTTCTTATCTTGTTTATTGTAATATATTAGGCCCTAATATATCCCTTTTGCTGACAACTTAAAGATGAATTACAACACGATTTCACTTCCAAAAGGTACACGAAGCAAGACAATTCTCCGGAAAACACACCAAAGAGTATATTTCACCCGTTGTGCATTTTAAATAATGTTGATTTTTAAATTATTGATATTTCGTTGGAATAAGTTTTTGTTGATGTACTGAATGATTGTCATTGCGGAGGAGCAAGAATATAGTGAGAACGATAATAGAATTCCTTCTTATTATTGTCATAGCAGTAATATTCTCCATCATTGAATGACCAAACTCTTCATTTTACAGGCAAGATGTTTCCGACCATTCGATAGAAGGAAAGAATAGCTTCGATCCCATTAAAATATATAGCTCAGCGAAAACAACCTGTAAAGAGTAGGAACTAATTTATAAATCAATAAAAAATGAGTAATTTTATACGTCACACGGCCCCAAACTCAAGGCCATATAGAGAGAGTTTAGATTTAAACAAAATGGGACTTCATGAATTGAACACTGAGGAAATGGTAGAAGTTGAGGGTGGTGCCCTTTTTAAAGCGAAAGGATTATTAAGCTGGGTGTTTGGCGCTAATTCTTGGAGTGATGTTGAAATAGAGGTTTTAGGCCGGGAAATTAAGTAACTTGAAAAAGTAGTTCCCATCGTATGGGACTGGCCGTTAGTTTTCTGAGAGGGTTCTAACGACCTTATCAAATATAATTATTTCAGTTCGTTAAAGCAAGATAAAATCATCGTGATTCGCCTGCTTCCGGATCAGAAAGGGGAATGAAAACCATATTATATACAAATGAAAACACTCATAATCTTTATAACATTTATTTGCCTATCCAATCTGACTAATGGACAGATAAGAGTATTAGATAGCTTGACATTAGAGCCTATATCAGGAGTAAACATCTATTTCGACGACGGTGAGTTATTGGCTATATCAAGTAGCGAAGGTCAGGTCAATATTAATAATATTCAGAACGAGACTAGAAACCTATCCCTACAGCATATTGGTTATGAAAATAAAGGGATTTCCTACGGGAGCTTCAAACAATCTGATCGTGTTTTATTAAAACCTCGACAGGTTGAGATCGAAGAGATAGGAGTCAATAATATAGGAAATTCGGACTATGTGGTGTTAAAAGGATATTTTCGAACCCATGATACCTTCAACAGTAAATCAAGATATTTTTATGACGGTTTGATCGCTTATTATATCCCCCTAAAAAATACAAAGGAGAAGGTAAGAAGGCAGCTGTTGGGATATCGGCTCTACGCTAACCGGAGTAGCTTAGCGGAATATACGGAACTGTTTGGAAAATCTTTTACTGATCCACCTAAATTGCTAAGAATAGAGAAGGAATCAATGTTAGAAAATTTGCCCAAAGGCAGTGTATTGGTAAATAATGGAAGTAAAAAGAAGATCGTGCAGAATGGTCAAAGCCTAGGTTTTATTCAAAAGACAAGTTCGGGCAATGTGCAAATTTATCTGGATGAAGTCCCTCCTAATAGTAAAGTTGCACGTAGTTTTTTTAGGATCAAGGGAGAGCAGTATAGAGGTATTACAATGGCAAATTATGGACCTACGGACTTGGACAATCTACCGACACAAAATCTGTTGAGCAAAATAGTGACCAAGGTCGGTGCTGTGCAGCGTAAGAAGAAAGATGGATTTACGCATATCGCAACATTTTCTGAATTCTACGTTACAGAGCGAGCTTATCTCATGGCAGACGAAGTAAAGGCTTTGGAAAATTCTTTCCAGAAAAGCATCTATTTAGAAGAGAAGAGTAGCTATTCAGAAAAATATTGGCTTGACTTAGATCGCCATGGTATCCCTCCATTGGCAATCGGTATTGACAAACAGCTTGGTAAAGATTTAAAAGAGTTGTAAAAAAAATTCTAGTAAATCGATGATTTTAGAAAGAATGCTTTTTTGTGCATTGAAGTCAGATAACTTAGTAGTGTTGATCAACAAAAAACTACAGGATTCGGCCGAAAGGTAGAGTAGCTTCGCTTCTATTAAAACAGAATTCTTCAGCGAAAACTGGCTTAGTAATAGAGTAGGGGTTAATTTTAAACTTAATAAAAATGAGTACATTAGATTTAAACAAAATGGGACTTCAAGAATTGAGTTCTACAGAAGTGGTAGAAGTTGAAGGAGGAAATTTTTGGGGACGTGCTGTGATTACATTTTTCGAACAATTAATAGATCTTTCTAAACCTGGTCCTCATATGGGAAATTGGGAGACACCACTTGTTCCACAAGATAATACCGCTGCCAACAGATAATCTAAAATCATGTGCATAAAGAAAAAACCTAAATTAGTTATCAACAAAATATATCAACGACTTCTTAAGGTGCCCCTTTATGCACTGATTCTTGTCGCAACAGGTCTTTGTCTTTTAATCAATATCTTCGTTTCATTTTTTTCACCTGTAGCAGAGAATATAAATAGCTCGCTCTCTATTGGTGAACAGTTATTATTGATGGTTTTTATAGCTCCATTGGTAGAAACTTACATTTTTCAAGATATCCCATATAAAATTCTAAAAAACAAACTGCATCCCACAATCATAATAGTTTTGTCTGGTTTAATTTTTGGGTTAGCTCACCTAAGCACTGGTACTAGTAATTTTTTCGTTGTAACGATCGTTGGATTTATATTTATGGCATTATATATCTTGGTTTATTATCGAACCAAAGGAAAAGCCGTTGTAACAGTTTTCATTGTACATGCGCTTCTAAACTTAATTGCTGTCGTCTTACACCTAGCTGCACATCAGCTAGCACCATAGTGCTAACAATCTATTTCAAAATACAACCCTAGGTTGCATTCCTCCTTCTTGATTATAACAATCAATAAACATTAAGTTCGCCACATCCAAAAAATATTTTAAATCATTTTCTCCCGCTACAGTTTTTATAGAGTGAGCATGTACGAGGGTACATAGAAGATTGAAAGATCAAAAATAAGAAAGTCCCATAAGGCAGTCATGGTCGGAAAAAATTCCGACCATTTTTTATGCTTTAAAAACTTTATATGAATCACCTTATAATTCTTATATATGGAGTTTTTACATTGGTTGCTAATATTTACTACCAACAGTAACCAACACCTACTCCAAAGTAGTAATATGCTGATTCACTATCCAAATTGGAACGGAGAGGATTCCAGGTGACTTGACCTGTAAATCCCTTCCCTTTTGATGAAAAACGGTATCCTATATCAGGAATGAACATTGTCCTTACCTTATTTTCAGGTTCGGATTCTAAGGGATATTCACGTGACAACACAAATACAGCATTGGCACCTATTAGCAGTTGATGTTGCCCTTTACCAAATAACCAATTAGGCCCAATCGCCAAAGATGCCTTGTGTTCCGCATCGTCAATGACCTCGATAGATCCAAGCCCTACACTGGCTCCAAATCCATCATTCACGTTTTTGAAGATCCTTGTATCGTACTTCACTCCGATCAATGGAGTGGTACCCAATGCACTTATCATTACATTTTGTCGACGTTGAGCCATTGTTTGCAACGAGCACAAACTAACAAGGGTTAGGATTAATATTGATTTCATTTTCTAATTCTTGTTTTTAACCAAAAAAGCTATCTTTCATACATGGCCCCATTTTTTTACAAACTCTTCTTGATCAAAACGCATAAATTGATCAATATATGTAGAGCTGCAGTATGCCATACTGCATGTTTTCGTTCACGCATTATTAAATAAAACTGGGCGAAAATCACACCTCCGAAAAAAAAGTATATAATACTGTGCAGTTGATAATTATGAGATAAAGCAAATAACGATGCAGAGATAAAAATCGTTAGTCCCTTCCACTCATCAAAAAACGTCCACTTGAATAGCAGACCAACGATTCCAAACTGAAAAATCAATGTTTCTAGCAGAGGTGCGACAAGCAGTGCCGATATTATTTTGCCAGTCCCCAATTGCTCGATATCATTCTCTTCGATATCTACGCCAAGTAGCTCTATCAGCGTAAAATAATGCAGAAATGACAGCAAATAATACGTAACTATCGCCAGTACATACAAATAAGGTACAGGCAAACTGTACAGCCGCTGAATATTCCTATTTTGTTCGGCCATTTCATTCATAGCATAACAATGCTAAAACAATATTTTATCCAATAGATGAATAATCCATGCGATAAAACCGCATATCATACGTATGAGACTAAGTATAAAAATCCCCATAACCTAACCAAATATTTTAAAGAGATAGACTAGTAACAGATAGATTATGACTCCTGCTGCTGCTCCGATGATGTATTTTTGATTTTTTTTCATTTATTTATAACTAGTCAGCTTATTTGAGATTGTTAAATCAGCTCCATGTAGTATTCTAGTGCTATAAAAAGTAAGTACGGCACCTATTGTAAGGGCTGTTATATCTAGCCAGTCGAACGTGCCAGACACAAAACAGGAGTATTGTAATACCTCAATAAACACATATAGCCCCCACACCAACACAATGTCCTTGAAGTAAGATACTAACGGCCTATTTCGCACCGATAGAATTAAAAAGTATACCCCAGGTACAAAGACCAGATTATTTCCAGCATCGGCTAAGCCAAAATCCTGCAAATCGCACTCGTACGCATATGGTCTGTAGATAGAACTCAGCCAGTAACCTCCCCAAAGGAAGGTAAGACTAAGCAGAATGTAATACTTCCTCATTTGACCGTTTATTTATTACCTAAGCATTTTCACAAAAATAGTCTTCCACAAGCACGATACCTACAACCTGTAGTTGTATTTGGAAATACCCGTACAGCGGCTACCTATTGTACGGGTATTCTTGTATCCAGTTAAACTCACGCTTTCTCAATTCAAACTCTTCGGGCTTCTGCTTGACCAGCTTGACCACTTCGGTACGATCCTCAAAGGACTTCATCAGCATGATATCTCCATTTTCCAGCACGGTATAATCTAGCGTATAGTTATTCAGTGAGATCGTCTTGTCCCCGGGGTTAATCTTGGCCTCCAGAGCGGTCTTTTGGTAGTATTTATCCCGTACTGAGGCATGCCCTTCGTATTCGAAAACGATGGACATCCAATCTTTGGGGATAATGGTACGCTCGGCAGCATTATCTTCAACACGATAAATTCCATACAATGCCGATTTTTTGAAATAATGATCCATCAGCTTGTGCCTATTCAACAGGCCGGAGACTTGCTGTATCAAGAATATCAGGAGTACGAAAACCTTAACCCCGATCATTAGTTTATTTTTCCAAGGCTTAGCATATACAGGTTTGGCGACAACATGTAGCTGAGCGGGCTTGCCCTGTATCAAAAGGGCAAGTAAAGGCCGGATGTGAGGCAATAGCAGAAATAACGATAAAGCAAACAATGCTGTTGCGACGATCTTGACCGGAACATCAAAGAAATAGTTGGTCGTCATGATATTGATACTCACGGTCATGGTGATCAATGCTCCTAGCACCATAGTCCTTCGGAACAACAGGAAGCCCGCGAATATCTCTACCATACCTACGAAAATATTATACCCTGCCGAATAGCCGAAATAGGTCCACGCTAACCCCATGGGAGAAAACTCACCCAAAGGCTGCATCAGTCTACCCAGCCCGGGAGGAGGCATCTGCGAATGTGTCAATTTGATCACTCCATAGTTAATCAGCATAAATGCGATGTAATACCTAGTGATCGCTGTCAACCAATAGTAACAGGTATTATAGCTCTTTCTGTCTCTATCCAGCACAGACCAGATTACTGTACCCAGCACCGCTAACACTAAAAAGAATACTAAAGAAACCCAGTCATAAGAAGTGTCCCCACTCCCATTGGTATATATAGCGTAGTCGTACGGATAATCTAGGATATGCGACGAGAACCAATGAACCAGCTTACGCAGTGGAGGCATAAGAGGCTGCATGATGTACTGCATAAAGGGAAAGGCACCATTATTCTTAAAAAGAATAAAAGACAGAATAAAGATAAACGCAAAGCGAAAGCCGATTTTAGTCGAGACGGTCCAAGGCTGATTGATCATAGTTTATAATATAGCTTCTCGTAAGAGGTTGCTATAAATATAAACAAATGTTTCCTAATTTATTGAACTAATATTTATTGGTTTAAGATTTAGGTTTTAAATACTTTTTATAGTTACCTTCTTTGATATAGTCTAAGCCCCCTTCTTTGCAGTAGCCTGTCAGGTAAACGGAGTACTTATTGCTATCCGCTTTATCGGCATCAAGTTCCTTGATCACATCGGAGACACGTCTAGGCGTTTCAAAAAAATCAGACTCATAAACGAGATAGTCCAACTTTTGATTCTTTTCAATACGCTTTTTGGATTCGGGCGAAAGGCCAAAGAGTGGGGCCAATTCGATGTCACTCTCGAATACATCACGAGGCTGGATTTGTAATGCGCGACAAATAAGCAAAAAGTTATTAAGCGTAGTGCCTCTTCCTTTTTCGAGAAAAAGAATAGTATTGATAGTCAAACCGGTCATATCCGCTACATCATTTTGCGAATAAGAAAGAGCTTCCCTCCTTTGACGGAAAACATCTCCTATTTTAATCAAAACATCTTTATTTGTTGCACTCACAAAACAAATAGAACGAACATTTGCGCAAACAATATATTTATATTTAAATAAATTATTTGTTTTGCTGAATTTTATTTCTATCTTTGATTAGAGATAACCAATACTTATATATAAACATGAAAGACAAACTATATAAGAACATCGTTAAATCCCCTGTTTAATCAAAGCAGGCGAATTACAGACAGAGGTATTAAAAAGCAACAGCATTAGCGCCCAATTTTATACAAAAACCAATTATTGCTTAAAATCCTCCATTATTTTTAGTTCACGTCATTTATGTTTTTAGCATGAAACAGGAACAATATTGCTCTTTGACATATTGGTATGGGTAAAAAACATTTTGAGGCTGCTTGTTCAGCCGTAGGGTGAGGGCATATTGCCACTCACTAAGTACCCTTAATATTATTCCTTTAGATGCTCACAGTTTGTAGGGTAGGAACAACCACATTAAAGATAGAGTCCTGTATATGGTCCCCTGTAGATGAATACAGTTTGTCCGCTAGCCGTCACCCTAGCGGAACGCAGTGCAGTCGAATGGGTCTAACGACATAATAGTTACTCCTTGACAGTTCATAGATTTAACTACGTTGAGCCCTTCGGGGTTCTCTATTCCGCGTTGCTCCAATCGAGATGACGTAAGGAAGTAAGCAAAAACAATTTGTAGGGTATTGACAATAACTGTGTGGCCTAATCAATAATGCCTGCCGACAACCACAATTTTAGGGTATTAACAATCGAGACTCGGAGTTTGAATAAGGTCCTATATAAAGTAATCACAACTTATCCTCCTAGCCGTCATCTCGACCGTAGCGGAGAACCCCGAAGGGCTCTGCGAAGCAAGATCTAACAATATATTATCACAATTTGTAGGGTAATAACAACAAAACCACCAAGCAAAATACGAAAGGACTACCTGTAGGTCTTCACAATCCTCGAACTATACCGTCATCTCGACCGCAGCGGAGAGATCTAACGATATGCCTATCAGATTTCGTAGGGTATAGTAACAACAAGTTCCTCCTTAATACTAGAGATACGCCGAATAATAACAGCTCTTTACCACTCCTTAATATCCTCCCAGAGGTCATTCCACTGCGGATTAAGTTTGTTGATGAGATTTTCTTTCTTGGAGCGATTCCATTTCTTGAGTTGTTTTTCTCTGTCTATGGCTTCTTCAATAGTAGGAAAGGATTTATAATAAACACAGAGACAAGAATTATACTTACTCGTAAACAAATTGGGATAGCGCTTCTGGCGATGCTCAACCAACTTGGAGTATAAATCAGAAGTAACTCCAATATAAAGCACCGTTCGGTTTGCATTGGTTAACATATAGATTACACCACCTCTTTACATAGGATTAAGATACTAAAAAAATTAAACAACACACACGAGGCTGCTTGTTCAGCCGTAGGGTGAGGGTGTATTGCCACTCACTAAGTACCCTTATATTGAAAACATACAGGGTACCCTGTAGATGCTCACAATTTGTAGGGTATTCCCAACTACGCCGTCTGTAACATATCCTTTGTAACGCCTGTAGATGCTCACAATTTGTAGGGTAGTAACAACTAGTTTCCTTTGCTTTCATGTGATTTGGAACCTGTAGATGATCATAGTTTGTAGGGTAGTAATAACTAGTTCGACTTTATAATAAAAAGATTTACGCCTGTAGACTATTACAGTTAATCTCTATCCGTCATCGACCGTAGCGGGGGGATTTAACGACAATAGTCACCCCTATATAGTTCATAGACCTCTCCACAAGGTCGAGATGACGGGGTGTACGAAGCGTTCGCAATTCATTGGAAAACAACGACACAGACCCAGGAAATTCACTAAGCCACTACAACTATTAGGATACTTACAACAGGCGTGAGAAACTTTTACCCCCATACCGATAAGTCCAGCAAAATAACACACAACTGCGATAGCCTTGGCAACAAAAGATAAAACCAGCAAAACGCCAAGGTTATTCGCAGCTATTTGACAACAGACTAAACAATCAAGACATGAAGCTATGCAACACACAGCTCCACCTCTCCTTACTCAAGGAGGGGAAGGAGAAAGGTTTGGATTATTTTTACAAAAAATACTTCGACACATTCTGCTATCGGGCCGAACGTGCCACCGAAGACTTGTGCGCAGCAGAGAGTATTGTTCAGGAGGCCTTCTTTCGTCTGTGGCTCTTCCGAGAACAGATCGAAGACAGTGAAGCCGTATTTAACTTTCTAAAAAAACAAATCCGAGCGGCGATTGGTATATACTTCACCAAAACAAGGAATAGATTTCAAAGGAGCTTACTTCGATTGGATGGTATTGACGACTATCAGGAATTTATGCTAGGCTATGACATGGAAGAAGAAAAAGAAATAGACACAATATACATCGAACGCCTAGAAGAGGAAAAACAGGCTCAGCTTGATAAACTTAACAACCTAATCCCTCACCTATCCGAGCAACAGCAGCAATTCATCAGGCTTTGCCTTAAATACAGTTTTAACTACGAACGCATAGCCTATTATTTGGGCGGTATATCGGACTATGAAGTAAGTATTCAGGTAGAGAAAACCATTGATGCACTAAAGGCCATTTTCAATAGTCAAGACAAATTAAACCTCTTGAATAAACCGACAAAGCTGACATTGGAAGGCGAATTTTCTGATGAACAAGCCGAAGTGCTCCGTATGCGCTACGAGATGCAGATGTCTTTCGACGAGATTTCCGAATCGCTCCAACTAAATTCCTCCATCGTTAAAAAAATATTCATAGAAGCACGAACAAAAGTTAAACCTACTAAAAAGACCGCATAATCATGGAAAAAGACACTATCGTACTCACTAGAAAAATACAGTTACACATTGACTCGGACGACAAGGAAAAACGATCCGAATATTACAAGACATTATTCGAGTGGCAGGATGTCGTATTCCGCGGCGCGAATATGGTGATGTCTCACCAGTACATACAGGAGCAGATGAAAGACCTGATCTACCTACAGGATGATGTGAAAATCAAACTAGCCGACCGCAACAAGGATGAAGAAGGCATACTGAACACATCACGAATGAATACGACCTATAAAATATTGTCCCGTTATTTTAAGGGAAAGATTCATTCCGATATCCTATCTAGTATCAATATGACACTCATCAAGACTTTTAATAGTGAACGATTGGATTATTGGAAAGGCATAAAGTCGCTGCGGAACTACAAGAAAGATATGCCCATCCCCTTCTCGGGAAGCCAAATCAAGCTCAGTAAGGATGAAAATAATAGAGATTTTAAATTCACACTTTTTAAAATTCCCTTCCGAACCTATCTAGGTAAAGACCGTTCGGACAAGCGGGTATTGTTGCAGCGGGCACTTGTAGGTCAAATCAAGATCTGCGGTAGTTCCATCAAGATCGTAAAAGGTAAAATCTTCCTGCTACTGGTATTAGAAATGCCCAAGAAACAACACGAGCTAAAAGATCATATTATTGCCGAGGCTTCATTAGCTGTAGAACATCCTATAACCGTACAGATTGAAAAAGACAACTTTCAAATAGGCAGCAAGGAAGAATTTCTTTACCGCAGAATTGCCATTCAATCTGCTCGTCATCGTTTACAACGAGGGGCTGCATTCTCCAGAGGTGGGCATGGGCGCAAGAAAAAGCTAAAAAGTCTCGAACATTATAACGAAAAAGAGAAAAACTACGTCGACAACAAACTACACCTCTACAGCCGAAGACTGATTGATGTCTGTATCAAAGCCCAAGCAGGTACATTACTACTCGTCAACCAAAGTCTAAAAGAAGAAGTTGCTAAAGAAGACGAGTTCTTACTGCGCAACTGGTCATACTATGGCCTTATTGAGAAGATAAAGTACAAAGCGAATATGGCCGGGATACAGGTTATTATTGAATAAAAGACTTTCACGCCCCCATTAAAGGATCTGTCAGACTATCTTTACCATTTTCTACTCGACCGGCATACCTTCTGCTATACGGAGATTTCGGGTCGAGGTTCTTAATTTCAAGATCGTACCAACGGTATGTACTTTTTGTCTTGACTTTGATTTCCTTTGTCTTAGATGAAGCAATCACGATAGGAGCAGCATCTGCTTTTTTGTAATGATCTGTAATCTGAAGTGTGATCGCATGACTATTTCTATTGTGAATAGTTAAGACAATTTCTTCATCAGAAGCCCTATAGGACTGCTCGATCAGGATATTATCGGATTTTCGGTTTCCTCGGTACGATCTGTAATAACCGTTTGGCCCGTGTAATACCAAGTGATAGGCCTGCTGTTCAAAATCGTCCAGAGACCAAGCGTAAGAAACAGACTTTCCGGCTGAAGTAGCAAAGGCCCAGTTGGCCTTCTCTTTTTTGTATCCATGCGCATAGACGTTGAAGGCTGCTCCCAAAGACTTTTTCTTGAAATACGATGCGGAAGCTTCCATACGCAATACCAACTGCCCGTCTTCCACATGCTCTTGGACATATAACTCGTAGTTAAGGGCATTGGACGGTTTCGTGCCTTGCTCCTGCACAGGAAGGAAATGTCGGCTTTCTCCTTGCTTTATGAGCGCACGCTCTTGCTCATCAAATTGGTGAAAATTGTTGGGAAGAGGTTTCTCCCGGGCATTGTTAATCGCTAAGATCTGCCTGCCGCGATCCAGAAATTCGGGAAGTTTGAAGTTCCCTTTTTGAAAAGGTCTGAACGCAGATGTTAGATCGCCCGTGATCGCCCGTCGCCAAGAACTAATATTATCCTCGACAAGATTGACTTTAAATTTATGTTGGACAAAGTGTTCTACAAACTGGATGGTCGATGTAATATCAAAAACTTCGGAATTGACCCATCCTCCTCGAGACCAAGGTGAAGCGATGATAAGTGGTACCCGATACCCTAGCCCCACAGGTCCTTCGGTAGCGTAGCTTGGATCTATGCCGTAAGCAATCTCTTGTTCCTTTGTCACATACTCTGTACTGTAATCCAGATCGGCACTGGTCGCTCCTGTACTAAGATCGCCCGGTTTTGGCGCCACGAATGGCGGTACATGATCGAAGTAACCATCATTCTCATCATAGTTAAGGATAAAGATGGTCTTCTTCCATACCTCCGGATTTTCGGTCAAAATCTGCAAAAGCTCGGATACATACCAAGCGCCATACATGGGAGCACTAGGATGATCAGAAAAATACTGCGGCGCGACCAACCAGGATACAGTAGGTAGCTGGCCCTGACGTACATCTTCTCTGAACTGATACAGGACATCCCCTTTGGGCACGACAATCTCTTGCCCGTCAATCTCTACGGTCTGTGTGTTATGATAGTCTGGATCGCATTCATTGGTTTGAAAAGCACGCTGGTGCAGGGACTTGGTATAATCGTCCAGCTGGTCAAACTTGGCCGCATTATAATTTTGATACTCTTGTTTAAAACTATTAAGCTGCTGTTCCTTTTGCTCAATTTTCTGCTTTAGCTTTTGATCATTGCGATTGCCCAGTTCATCCTTCATCTTTTGGATTTCGGAAGGCAACTCCTGGATTCGTCGCTGATAAAAATCAATATGGCTTTTTTTGAACCGCACCTTATACTGGCTAAACCATTCCAGATTATTGTCGGTAAAATTGCCAAGCCAGCTTTCATCTGCACCGCTCAGATCATTCTGTACGCTGACTTCATTTTGATACACTTTCCAACTGATGTTATTTTTCTCCAGTAACTCAGGGAATGTACGCCAATGTGCTTCCTTATTGAAGTATACATCCGAATTTCTAACCAGAGGTTTTGCGCCCTTTTCAGGAACACATTTGCCTGTCCAAAAAAAGTGCCTATTGGTCGTAGTACCTGTAATAGATGAACAGAAGTGTTGATCACAGATCGTAAATGCATCTGCAAAAGCGTAATAGAATGGGATATCTTCACGGGTGTAGTATCCCAATGTCAAAGGTAGATCCCGATATTGCTTATTACCGGACCGCTTGGATTCTAACCAGTTATCAAACTTCCCATTATTCCACGCTCCTATCTGATTTTCCCAGGAATGAGGCAGATCACGTGTCCAAGCTGCATTGGAATTTTTGATATCAAGACGAAACGGTGCATAGGTGTCACCATTCTTATTGGACTGCAACCATACCGGATTTCCGTTGGTCAGGCGTAACGCTCTAGGGTCATTGAAACCGCGAACACCACGGAGACTGCCAAAACTATGATCGAACGACCGATTTTCCTGCATGACCATAACGATATGCTCCGCATCCAAATAAGTGCTACCATACTCGGGATCAATGCGCAATGCGGCCTGAATCGAGGATGGAAGACTATTGAATAATCCCAAAGAACCCGCCAACATTCCTGCCTTTTTTATAAAATCTCTTCTGCTTTCCATTTAGATTGTTTAAAGTATGAAGGTGCCCATGGAGAGCACCTTCTAATATAGTTTTAATAGATTTTATTTCAAAATCCACATCAGTTGATTGAAATCCCTAAATTTGGGCGACGTAGAATTTGTACACGTATGGAAAGAAATACCCCTACTCACATCTCTCTAACAGGAGAAAATAGCCACAAAATAGTAATCCCTCCTGGACAGGGTAGTTTCTCTATAGGCACAAAAAATATCTCCAAAGGGAAATATGATGTATTAGTGACGGCAGATAGTACAATCAATTGGGATGTATTCAATGAGATGTACACACCACATGGCAAGCAAAATACAGACCGCTACCCTTGCGGTGACTGGCCACGTTTCTTTTACTATTCTGGAGATGACAGCGGTTTTATCCAATGGTCTGAAAAACGGAGAATAGAGAGTCTAAACTGGAGCCCGATAAGCTCGTTGAAAGCCGATTTTACAAAAGCCAATATCGATACGCTCACCATACATGTAGGAGATAATCCGATCGAATTAATACTTGGGGAGAATATTCTAAAACTACATCTTAACGGAAACATAAATAACATCACTATAGGAGCAAGTCCAGGCACTACACTTGTCCACTTCTCTCCAGATGCTGACGCCAACACTATATATGGCTTACCAAATTTTCCCTCTTTAAGCAATATTGCTACCTCAATCCACCTAGACAATGCCATCATAGGGGCGGCTTTCGACTGCGCTAGCCTAGTACAGTTTAAAAAAATGAGCAGTCTGAATCTACGTGGCAATATAACAAATCCGCAAGCCTTAGCACAATTACCAAATTTGGAGGACTTAGGCCTTAGGACAATACCTGATCTAACAGGACTACCTTCTCTCGCAACGTGGAACAAACTCAAAAGTTTCATCGGTTGGAATATCGAAGAAACCAAGGGCAAAATCCTCCAGCAGGAACTGAAAGCCCTTTTGAAAGAAAAAGAAATGGAGTATTCATCAGTATCCAAACTGCGAAAAAAAACATGGTTTACAACGGAATATGGGATTCCCTTTACCAACTGGGATGGAAATAATGCAAAAACAGCGACAAAGGCCTACAAAGTGGCATTGAAAGAGATTAACAAAGCTAAAACCGAAAAAGATGTCAAGCTAGCCATCGTAAAACTAGTCCAATTGATCAACACCTTGCCCAATATCGAAACTGTCGAGCGTGAAGATACAGGTACCGCAGTAGAACAGCTAGTCGCCTCCTCCAAGCTCAACCTAACACAGGAGCTCGCTGCTCAGTGGTTTGATGAGGTTCGGGATTTTTAAATCTGTTACATTCAAGATACGCAATCGATTGTCTTTGTCGGGAATATTTAGGAATGACTATTTCTTCCTATCTTGTTCATCTCCTAAAATGTGATACGGCCATGAATAATAGCGTAGAACGAAATGCAGAACGTATTTTCAGAACATTATTCGATCAGTATAAGAACGATATCTTCGCTTATGCATATCGTTTTTTTCGATCACGCGAGCAATCCGAAGAAATTGTACAAGATGTCTTCGTGAAGATCTGGCAAAATATTGACACTATAGACCTCGAAAACAATGTAAAATCATACATCTTCACCATAGCCCGTAATACAACTTACAACAAATTAAAATCTTTTGCTATACAGCAAACCTATCTGAATGATATATTCTACCGACATGTAGCGTCTTCTAATACGGTAGAAGAATTAGTACACTACCGCGAGCTAAAACAGGTGTATGATCAGGCCATTTCGGCACTGCCTACACAACGCCAACGTATCTTTAGACTGAGCCGCGAAGAGCACATGTCGCACGAAGAAATAGCCCAACAACTCAATATATCAAAGAATACAGTAAAGGATCAAATCGTCAAATCGCTGAAATTCATTAAGCAATATTTAGAAAGCAATGCCGAACTGACTACGGTCATTGCGGTCTTCTACCATTATCTGCAAAAAAAATAATTTAGAGCGTCGTCCCTCTACCCAACTTAGTTGTATTAACTCTTATACAATACAACTATATGACCAACCAAGAAGTAAACGAATTATATTTAAAATTTGTCGCGGGCAAATGTACCAAAGAAGATATAGATCATCTGATCGAGATTCTGAAATCCGACACCTACCGTGATGCCTTTCCAGAGATCCAACAGATCGATAAGACATTGCCCGATAATCTCGCTCTGGATAAAGACCGAGCGGAACAGCTGTATCATACGATCATTCCTCACATGGCTACAAATAGAAAGATCCTAGCCTGGAGAAAATGGTTATCTATCGCAGCAGCATTGATCGCCATTGGTACGGTATCGCTATTATATTTAAAATTCAAAGCATCTGCTAACGAGGAGGTAACCGCTTTTGAGACCTCAAAAAAGAAAGAAAGCTTTTACCTCCCTGATGGATCGTCTGTAACACTAAACACGGGCTCTCGTCTACGATTAGCAACTGACTTCAACAAAGATTCGCTACGCGAAGTATGGGTGGAAGGAGAAGTCTATTTTGATGTGGCTCATAACAAAGCTAAACCTTTTGTAGTACATACGCTGACCGACATGAATATCAAAGTTTTAGGAACTTCCTTTAACGTACAATCTTTCAATAATAAATCTATGGTTATCCTGGACAAGGGGAGTGTTGAGATACAGACCGCGAACCAGAAAATAAAGCTACAACCAGGCGAGAAAATCGCATTCAATCCAAATGAAAATAATTTATTAAAATCAAAAGTAGACAAACAGTCTTATACGTCTTGGACAAACAATGTTTTATCTTTTGAAAACAGGCCTCTATCAGAAGTCATACAAAGTATACAATATCTTTATAACTGTCAGATACAGATCATGGACACTAATTTCGCTGCCATACGATTCACTGGATCCATACCTAAAGACAGTCTTAATCTTTCGCTGCAAACGTTAGAACAATCGCTCAATTGCCGTATTGAAAAGAACAATGAACAATATATTATAAAACCACTATAAAATTATGATCAAAATTTTAAACCACCTTGCCAAGCCAGCCTTTCTCTGGGTGACACTCGGCATAGCGACACCCACTCATAGCTGGGCTATCGGTATCAACGAGACAGTCGTTCTCCAATCACGTGTCTCCACCTCCTCCATAGGTCAACTACTAAACAAGATGGAGAAAAAATTCAACATTAAGTTCAGCTACAGTCCAGATTTGTTGAAATCAATAGCTCTAAAAGATACTGACATTGAAAAATTATCCAAAAACGAACTGATCCCCTTTCTCGAAAAGGCTATCGCGCAGCCGGTATCTATCAGTAAACTGAATGAACATCTGTATACTATAGCGCCTAAGGATAACACACCTTCACAAATCAGACAACAGCAACAACAGATCAGCGGTACCGTAACCAATCAAGTGGGGACACCGATAGAAGGAGTGAGTGTTACCATACTAGGCAAGAATCATAGCACATTAACCTCCGCAAATGGTCGATTTTTGTTAGAAGGGGTCGTATTACAAGACAAACTGACATTTACTTCTTTAGGATACGAAAGAAAGGAACTCACGGTAACAAGTTTTGACGATATACAGATTGAATTGCAATCATCCAATGTCGGATTGGATGAAGTCGTTGTCGTGGGATACGGTAATCAGAAAAAAAGAAATGTCACCGGCTCTATCTCTTCGATATCGGGCAAAGATATTGCAACATTTCCAACATCGAATATTACCAATGCCTTAGCCGGTCGTGTGAATGGCGTATTTGCCAGTCAACGGAGCGGCGCCCCTGGTTCAGGATCCGACATCGTAATCCGGGGTAAAAGCACAACAAACGGAACTTCTCCATTATATGTCATTGATGGTATTCCGAGGACATTCAATGATTTCCAGGCACTCAATAGCGAAGAAATCGAGACCATTTCGATACTCAAAGACGCTAGCTCCGCTGCTGTATACGGAGCTAGGGCGGCTAATGGAGTGGTATTGGTAACCACCAAAAGAGGAAGCAACCAAGATCCAGTAATAGTGTACTCATCCTTTGTCGGAAAAGACACCTATACCAGAGTACCAAAAAGAATGAATGCCTATGAGCATGCCATCTATCGGAATCGCGTGGCGACATTTAATAACCTACCGACCACAGATCCTAGCTATTACACGGACGACGAAATAAAATACTTTAAAGACAATAACACGAACTACGATTGGTTTGAGGGCGCTTGGCATGACCCGGTATATACCAAACATGATCTCAGTATCAATGGAGGAAGTGAAAAAATAAACTACTTCTCCTCCATCGGATATTACTACCAAGACGGTGCTTTCAATAACCTGAACTATAATAGATATAACCTGAGATCAAATGTCGATGCCAAAATCGCTAAAAACTTAACAGCTTCATTGAACCTCGATGCTTCGTTGCAGGAAAGAAGCCGTCCATACTGGCCTTACGATGGCGGTGATGATGACCGCTTATACGACCTCTATCGGGCCCTGCTCAATAAACCCTCTATGATGCCATGGAAAATCGGCGACAAGTATGTTCGGGCCTATCAACAGTGGAACCCCATAGCGCTGATCGATAATGCTGGTTTTAGCAAATGGAACCGTAATACCTTTAACGGGTTATTAAGAATAGACTATAACATCCCGGGAGTGGAAGGCCTAAAAGTAAACGGAACAATGAACTACCGTAAATACTATGACTACAACAAGACGTTGAGAAAAAAATATGATGTGACTGAATTTGAGATGACAGGAGGTCATAATCACATCGTCACCGATAAACCCCTGAACAGTCTACAACTAGGAGATTGGGATAATAGTACATTTGCTTCCTTCAACCAAAACAACTCATACACCATGAATCTATCGGTCAATTACGATCGTACATTTGGTAAACATGCTGTGACGGGCTTACTTCTCTATGAGCAAAGTGAAGGTACTACGGCCTATCTCTATGGCTTCCGTAACAAAATGCTGTCTACATCCATAGAGCAGCTCTTTATAGGTGACGCGGCGGCGGCAAATAAAGACGCAACCGGCACTGAAACCGAAACTGGCCGTCTAGGCTACGTCGGAAGGTTAACGTACGGATACAACAACAAATACCTCTTGGAGGCGAACTTTAGATATGATGCTTCTTTAAAATTTGCTCCTGAAGGACGTTGGGGGTTCTTTCCTTCCGTCGCTGTCGGTTGGATTATGTCGGAGGAATCGTTTATAAAAGACAACTGGCAATTTGTCGACAACCTTAAACTCCGGTTATCTCACGGGTTACTCGGAAATGATGGTGGGGATCAAGTTTCAGAGTATGGCTACATCAACCGCTTTAGTACGACCGCAGGCGCCGTATTTGGCGGGGCGACTTCTGGAATCCTCCCAGGTGCATTACCCAACTACGCTATCACCTGGGAAAAAACCCGTATTACTAATGCAGGGCTTGATTTCAGCTTTCTGAGAGGAAATCTCAGCGGTTCCTTGGAGTATTTCCAAAAACATACTTATGATATCTTGGGAACCCGTATTGCTTCTATACCGAATACTTTCGGTGCAACCCTGCCCCGCGAAAATTATGGTGTAGTAGATAATTATGGAATAGAAGCCTCTCTTCGCCACGACCGAAAGATTGGCAATGATTTCGCATATTTCATCGGTGGTAATTTTAGTTTTGCCCGCAACAAGGTCAAGATGTGGGATGTATCTCCCGGAGCATTTGACTATCAACAACGCGTAGGCAGACCGATAGACTTTATAACGGGTTATCAAGCAAATGGTATCGCACGTACCGACGCAGATCTTGTCGGCTTACCTACCTACTCGGGATTTAACTACAGTAAAGGAGATGTTATTCTACTAGACCAGAATGATGATGGTAATATCACTAGTGCAGACATGGTCGTCCTGAGCCAAAAGAGCATGAATCCTGAAATAATCTACGGGATAAATCTTGGTGCAGCATGGAAAGGACTCGATATCAATGCTTTCTTTCAGGGAGTAGCCAATAGGGAAATTATGTTTCCGAATAGAGGAGATCTATGGGACGAACAAGCAGTCTTAAGCATATTCAATGATACCTGGTCTCCAGAGACTCCAGATGCTACATACCCACGTGTAGGAGGTATCGGCGCTAGTAGTATCGGTGCCAGTAGACAAGCGTCGTCTTTCTGGATGCTGAATGGCAACTATATGCGGTTGAAGAATTTAGAACTAGGCTACACACTACAGGAATCATTGATAAAAAGACTCGGTATCAAAGGCTTGCGTCTATATGTATCGGGAAACAATCTAATTACCTTTGATAAAGTGGATGTCGCCGATCCAGAAGCCATCAGCGGAAACTACGGGGTCTACCAGTATCCGATCATGAAGAGTATAACGGGTGGACTTTCTTTTAAATTTTAACGATTAACACGATTAACGATGAAAAGATTTTCAACATTATATAACCTTATTGCTGTAGGTTTGATCACTTTCAGCTCCTGCAGCAAAGTACTAGATAAAAATGATCTATCCGCAATCAGTGAGCCTTATGTCTGGTCAGATCCAAAATTGGCGACAGCTTTTGCCAACAGTATCTATATGACTATCCCCGGATGGAACACAGGTCTATTTGACGCAACCGACGAAACTGCCAGGAGGAACCAATGGATTGACGGAACTACCACCATTGACAATGGAGGTCCTGGATATTGGCCTTATGCACAAATTAGGAATATGAATATTTTCCTGAAAGAAATCGATGGTCCCCAAAGTACTATAGCGGAAGATATCCGTCAAAAACTACGTGGACAGGTCCGCTTTATCCGGGCATATACCTATTTCGAAATGGTAAAACTGTATGGAGGTGTGCCATTAATCACTACAACTCAGGATCGCAATGACGATCTATTGATAGAACGTAGTAGCACAAAAGATTGTTTCGACTTTATCATCAACGAACTAAATCAGGCAATAGAGGAGCTTCCGATTAAATATCCTGCAGCTGAAGATCTTGGGAGAATAACGAAAGGTGCGGCATTAGCATTAAAAGGCCGGATCCTCTTGTTTAGAGCCAGTCCTCAATTCAACCCAAGCAATGCTACGATACATTGGGAAAATGCCTACCAAGCCAACAAGGATGCGCTTCAGTTTCTAGACGTTAATGGTTACGGACTTACCGCAAAATACAGTAACCAAGAGCTATTCCTAGCGGAAATGAATAAAGAGGTAATATTTGCGATCCGCTACCTACAACCGGGCCGAACCCAAAATCGGGATGCAGCTGTACGCCCCATCGATTTTACAGCCAATGCCACAGGCGCCAATCATCCTATCCAAAAACTGGTGGACGCATTTCCCTTAAAAAGTGGTAAAAAAACACAATGGAATGCAGCTCAACATGCCGGTAATGCAACTTTGAGTTGGCAGAATAGAGATGACCGATTCTACACAACCATCGTGTACAACGGCGTAAACTATTTAGGTACAACCATGGCTCTATATGACAATGCGCAAAATGGGTATGCTTATGGTAAACAAAATGGATCCATAACGGGTTATTATTCGCGCAAGGCTATAGACGAATCGCTCGATATCACAAATTCACAGATCTCGGGAACGGATTTTATAGAAATGCGATACGCAGAGGTCTTGATGAATATGGCTGAAGCTGCCATGGAGAGCAATAAGCTAAATGAAGCATTTGACGTACTTAAGACCATACGTAAGCGTGCCGGAATCAACGAGACGACACCTGGTGATATTGAACTAGCGGGCAAACTATATGGTTTAGATCCGAATATGGGACAAGCTGCCATGCGTCAAGCTATACAGGATGAACGCTATATCGAATTCGCATTTGAACAAAAACGTCTTTGGGATCTGAGACGTTGGAAACTGATGGATCAGATCATGGTCGGACAGCAAAAGAGATTTGCACTGGTCCTGCACCAGCAAGCAGGAGAACCGGGAGGTTATACTTATACGCTGACAGAAAAAGATTTTTCGCCTATGATCTATAATCAAAACATGTATTTCTTGCCTCTTTCTACGGCAACTTTACAGGGCAACTCCAAGCTGCAACAAACGAAAGGATGGGGCAATGGAACATTTGATCCATTGGCAGGAATGTAACACGCAAACAAATAACCATGATAATAAGACACTTTCAAATTAAATTAATCACGATACTGGGTTGTATACTTTGCTCTACAGCGCTATTTGCACAAAGTTATCAAAAAAATGACTGGCAGCTAGCACAGACTGGGAGTCATGTCGCACAGATACAAATCAAAGGTAGCCAAATAATATTACAAAATGGGTTGGTACGCAGATCGTTCAACATAGCGCCTAATGCATACTGTTTTGACTACACCAATCTAATCACTGGACAGCAATTACTTCGGGCGGTACAGC
The DNA here is from genome assembly GCF_011007405.1 of Sphingobacterium sp. xlx-130. Lineage (NCBI taxonomy): Bacteria > Pseudomonadati > Bacteroidota > Sphingobacteriia > Sphingobacteriales > Sphingobacteriaceae > Sphingobacterium > Sphingobacterium sp. xlx-130. Next base: position 53,616 of record NZ_WFKN01000011.1, on the reverse strand, counting down.
CCGAAGCTCAAATCCAGCTCAATGGTCACTGGTACAATGTTGGTGGGGCACATGGACAGAAAGAAAAAGCGTACCTCCGTCCGGAATGGATGAAAGATTTTAAGGCTCATCAGAAAGATTTCAGCTATGTCAAACATGAAATCAGTGACCTATCTCCCCTACTCCCTTGGGATGGTGATCGATGGTGGGCTATGCGTAAAAATGCAGGAACAGGCAAGGTACTAACACTAACATTCGCTCCTCCCGCAGACGCAAAGCTTACAGCTATAGAATTAAGGGTACACTATGCTATATATGATGATCTACCATTGCTTTCCAAATGGGTGACACTGTCTAACAATGGCAAAGAGTCCATACAGATCAACCAGGTGATTCATGAGAAGCTAGCACTCGTAGAAGAAGAAAGCGCTGTAGTCGGTTCGCTCCAAGACATGCGCAAACAGCAAGGTATTTATATCGAGAGCAATTTTGCTTTTAATAATGCTATGCGCTATCACCTTAGTGATCAATCACTGCACTGGAAAACTGACTCGACGTATACATCACAGGTCAATTATGCATATACGACACCTGCCATCCTAGAAATATATCCTAAAAAAGGGGTTGGCATAAAGATCTCCACGGGAGAGAACTTTACATCCATTCGTTCTTGGGAACTCCTTATGGATAGCTATGACCGCGAAAGACGGGGGCTTGCTATACGCAAAATGTACAGAGCAATCGCACCATGGACGACTGCAAATCCTATTTTCATGCATTTGGTAAGTCGTAACGATGATCAGGTTTATACAGCCATAGATCAATGTGCAGCCACGGGATATGAAGCCCTTATTCTAAGTTTTGGAAGTCACGTAAATATGGAAGATACGACCGCACAGAACCTATCCAACTTAAAGAAAATTGCAGACTATGCCCATAGCAAAAATATTAAGATCGGCACATATTCACTCTTTAGCTCCCGCAAGATCAGTGAAGACGACGACATTATTAATCCAAAAACAGGTAAGACTGGAGGGACTTTTTTTAACAATGCTCCTTGCTTCGGTTCTCACTGGGGAATTGGCTATGCACAACGCATAAAGACATTTTTTGAAAAAACAGGGTTTGATATATGGGAAAATGATGGTCCCTTTCCGGGGGATCAGTGCGCCTCGACGTCGCATCCTGGACATCATGGTCTTGAAGACAGCCAATGGACCCAATTCAACATGCAGAAGGAGCTGTATCACTGGCTCAATGCAAGAGGTGTATACATCAACTCTCCGGATTGGTATTTTCTAGACGGCGCAAATAAAACAGGACTTGGCTACCGTGAAGTGAATTTTTCTTTACCTCGTGAGAACCAACGGATATTGAACAGACAAAATATTTACGACGCATTGTGGGAACAAACCCCGTCAATGGGCTGGGGATTCGTACCGTTAACGGCCTATCAAGGTGGAGGGAAAGAGGCTATCTTAGAACCATTGAACGATCACCTGGAAGATTACAAGCAATTAATGATGCAATATTACGGTGCAGGTGTGCAAGCTTGTTATCGAGGACCACGATTATATGATACTGAAGCGACAAAACAAGTGGTTACAGAAGTGATAAGATGGTACAAGGACCATAGAAGAATATTAAACTCTGATATCATTCACCTAAGACGAGCTGATGGCCGTGATTGGGATGGCTTTTTGCATGTCAACGCGCTGGAAAAAACACACAAAGCCCTGGGGATGTTATTCAACCCATTAAAAACTCCAATCAGCCGAACTGTGGAGATCCCTTTGTACTACACAGGCCTCACTAAGGTAGCAACCCTTAAGGTGGATGGAGATAAAGTCGAAAAATTAGAACTGGATCGCTTTTTCAAAGCACAGTACACATTTACTATACCAGCGGAAAGCTATACATGGTTTACTATTGAATAACGTATTAAACAGTAAAGATAATAAAAACACCAAGGTCATCAAGTTGGATCTTGGTGTTTTAAACGCTCGGCGTGCCGCAACGTTTAAAATATTTATAATACCATACGTCTTTAAGATTGGAGATGACGACACCTTGTTTGGTAGATACATGTACAAATTTTCCATTGTGTAAATAAACGCCAACATGATCTATATCTCTCCCTCCAAACGAAAAAAACACCAGATCTCCTTCTTTGAGTTGGTCATCATACTTCCGTTTGATATGCTCGGCCATATCCCGAGATGTGCGCGGTAGATCTTTGCTATATACTTCATTATAGACCATTCCTACAAAAGCTGAACAATCGATGCCTGAACGTGTAAGTCCTCCCATACGATGTGGGCTGCCCATCCAATCATCAATAAAGGAATAAAGATCTGCATTCATACCCCGAGCATCTGTACCGAGCAGCTCTGCGTAGTAAGCAGTAAGATTACCCTTATTTTTTTTATTTGTTGGATTGCTAGTCCCTGTTGTCGGTTTATGCTCCTTGCTGTACAAAGTTTTCTTCCTGGCCCCACAGGATGTAAAAATGAGCGATACGAGGAGCAGCAATATAAATAAGTGTTTCGTTAGTGTCATAGTATATCCTCCTATTTACACGAATATAGTCGCTCACAATAATACCATAAAACAGATAGTTTTCCACATTTGTGATTTAAACATGACCTATTTCAAACATAACTCAGCGCTCGTCTCATGAACTAGCCAAAATACATCAAATCCTTTTGTACAAACAACTGTAATTCCAGAACATTTTACACTAAATTTGTAAACATGAAAAACGCACTCAACCAGTGGTTATTCGTACCGCTAGGCATCCTATCGTTAAGCTTATACACCGGCTGTAACAGCACCCAACCACAGGAGAGCAAAAGTACGCAGGGCCAAGACAGCGTAGCTCAGCCAACGATAGAAAGCACAATGGAAGACACACTCTCCTATCGTGACGTTGGCTTTGGTCTATTCAATAATTTGCGCAACCAAATTATCTTGATCGATGATGAAGAACGGCCTGCAGACAAAAAGAAACTCAAGCATGCTTGGGTCAATGCGCAATCCTATAAATTAGAATTTACTAAAACCCAAAAAGAAGGGAACACGTATAATGGAAGACAAACACCTGATAATTTTGACAACATCCCAGGTGCCGTTTTCACACTTACGGAACAGGCAAAACCAGATGAAGCGTATGTCCTACTTTGTAGCGATGTATTTTTGAAAAACAGAAAGCCACTTACGATCAAAAACAACTTTGCAGATGCTTCGAGCAGTAGCGTAACCTCCGAGTTGAAAAAAACATACAACAGATCCATAACAAATGCTAAACTGATAGCGACGACATCACAAAAGGACAGTGTCTTCTTAATGCAATTAGCCCCCGTTGCAGATAGCCTGACTGTCGTACTCGTAGCCAAAACAAATGCTACATCAACATTGTTTATTCAGGAATTTAATGCCGAATATAATGAAATGAGTACCTGGCGTGTGGATGATGGAGGCGAATTCCCTATGGAAGATTTCACCATCCTAAATGCTTTTGAGCACTATGGTAAAATAGAGTTGGCAACCTCATTCCCGGGCGCCGAAGGCGGCAACTTATCATTCATTGCCCCGGACGCTCAAAACAGGTATCAGTACATTAAAGAAGCATATGTATATTGGTCTCCATTGTAAATAAGATGGGGCAAAAAGCCTAATTTTAACATTAAATAACTGATACTCTGAAAAAAAAGCACTAATTTGAGCGCAATTTTATGAAACTGTACAATCCTGCCTTTCCTCCGAACGAAGAAGACACTGTCTTATTGAGACGGTATCTTCAGGCTAATGATATGGAAGCGTTGGGCATTTTGTACAGCAAGCATGCCGAAATGGTATACTACGTATGCTTACGCTACTTCAAAGACGAGGAAAAAAGCAAAGACAGTGTGATGCAAATCTTTGAAGAATTGATAACCAAAATTAAAAAACAGGATATTGCAAGTTTTCCGAAATGGCTATATGTGGTAAGCAAAAACTACTGCTTAATGGATCTGCGATCAAAAAAAGGCAAATTAGAAATTTCTGTGGACGAATTTGTGGAATTTCCCACGAATATGCATCAGGAAGAAAGCTATGCTGAAAAAGAAGGAAGGCTGTCTTTATTGGAACATTGCATAGAAAAGCTTCCGGAAAAGCAAAAGGTAACCGTGGATCTTTTTTTTATCAACGAGCATTGTTACAAAGAAGTCGCGCAAATAACAGGGTATAGCATGAATGAAGTGAAAAGCTACATTCAGAACGGAAAAAGAAATTTAAAAAACTGTATGGATAAAACCAATGCGTAAATTCACTTTCGATATGGACCAACTACGCAAGTATGTTAATGGCGAATTATCTGCACGAGAAATGCACGAAATAGAACGTGCTGCTCATGAGGATGAGATGCTGATGGATATACTTATGGGAATGGAAATAGAGAAAGAACACGGATCGGATCCTATACTACTACACAGCATCCGCCAACAGATTGATCAGCGCACGCAACAACAAAGTCTTAAACGCCCCATATGGTACAATCGATATCTCCAGATTGCTGCTTCAATAATATTGCTAGCTACCGTAGGAATTTTGTTCTGGAACCAACAGAACAACACCCCTAAAACAGAGCAAGCTATGGCAAGTAAGGCCCCTGAATCAATAAGTGCTCCTACTCAGGCTGACATTCTAGAAGCTACAGCAAATGACAGCACCAACCAGGTGTTGTCCCATGTAACACCACAGCCCTCAACAACGCATCCGGAAAACAGACAGAGCGAAGAACAAGCGTCTTCAGGAAATAGATCGCTCACGCCCCATGAAAAACATATACTAGCGTATACGCCGGTGGAAAAAAATGTGGAGCTTTCGCAAGATATAGCTGAAACGTTAAACTTAGGACATCCAAAACACGAGAGTGATGTGATTATGATCAACACAGAAGCTACAGATAAATCAAACTTATTGGCGTCCAACTCTAGAAGGCAGCTTCAGTCTAAAGTCCCTGACGCTCGGGTAAGTGTTAACCCAAATAATACGCCATCAGCAGCACAGATGAGAGCAAGGCTCAGTAATATGGGCTTAGATCCACAAACCAGCTTTATATTGGGTCAGGTTATTGATCAACAATCTAGACAACCCCTGGCTGGAGCTGCTGTAAAAGATCTGCAAAACGACAATGTGGTAGTCACCGATGCAGAGGGGCGTTTTGCGTATGCTGCAAACAGCAAAAAAAATCTGGAAATCAATGCTAATGGCTACAATGCAAGGGAAATTGCTGCTGAAAGTGGCGAACAAACTATCTTACTATCCCCAAAAGAAAATAGATCGGAAGAGGTGGATGCCAGTGGTGCAGCAAAAATCAACAAGAGCATACCTTCTGTCGGATGGGAAAAATACCTAGCTTATTTTCATGAAGAACTTGCAAAACACACTAGTACCAACTACACTTTTAATATCCAAATGGAATTGGATAAGAAGGGTACTCCGATTCGCATCTCTGTATTGAAGTCTTCTGACAAAACGTTAAATTCAAAAGTAATCTCATTAGTAGAAAAGGGGCCATCTTGGAAAAGAGGAACCGATTGGAAAAACATTTATCTGCAAATAAAATCTCTATAAATATTTCTCAGAAGTCATTTCGAACGAGAGATAACAAATTGAAATCTATTATTCGAAATGACAATCGATTATTATTGCTGAATCGTACTAAGCCGAATCGGCAAGGTGTAAGCAACCCGAACAGGAATACCATTTTGGATACCGGGGCTCCATTTCTTCGCTTTTTTCAACAGTTTTATAGCCTGATCTCCTGTACCGAATCCCAAATCTCTAATCACCTCAAAGGAACTCAGTCCGCCATCTTTCTCAACGACAAAAGAAACCTGTATCACACCAGCAGCCTCATTGTCTACAGCTGCCGATGGGAACTGATAATTAACAGCCACCCAATCCACAAACGCTTTCATTCCTCCTGGGGGCATGGGCATTATTTCTACCGATGTAAATGTACCATTCTTACCACCACCACCTGTCACATCTCCTATAGAACGGCCAACGGAAGCCCCTTCTCGCTTTTCCTTGCCAAACGTCCCCTTAGGAATCAAGGTGCCACCTTTTTCACCCTTCATAGAAATAGCCGCAATCATCTTCTTGGGCGCTAAGGTCTCTAACGTAGCGATCACATCTTCTTTGACAGACGCTGCATCTGTAGGATTTATTTCTGTAAACTTTACCAGATCGACAGCTGGTACATCCTGTGATACCTGTTGTACGTCGCCTTCCGGCTCCTTAGGCCTGACAATCTCTTCCTCCAATGGCAAGGAATCATCAACCTCCACAACAGTCAGGCTCATAGTAGCTGTTGGCTGATTCGACATGTTTTCCGACGTAGGCTCAATGAAAGATAGCCCACACAGAGCAGCAACTATCAATACAACCCCACCTAATGAAATCTGGATCGCTTTCTCTCCAAAAAGTCTTAACTGATAGGCTCCATAAGCTTTGTTCCGACCAACAAAAACGACATCCATCCATTCTTTGTTGAAAATAACTGACTCTGAAAATAGCATAGCAATAAAATTAAAGGTTTATAAAGCTGTTTAATGCTATGATGCCCCCCTCTCGCTTTTTCCATAAAAAATTTCTCAAGGGTCCTCCCTAAGAGGGAAATCTGTCAATTATTGGACACGCGACATAAACTTGGTATACACTTTAAGCAATAAAAGAGCTGCTAAAACTAGCCCCACAATACCGGCTATGGCCACCAGTGGCTGATCAAAAAAATCTATCATAATAATTAGTTAAAGGTTAGCTAACACCAAGATAACAATAATGTTGCAAGTATATCGTATTTTTTATCATTTATTTTACTTTATATTTGCCAGCGATGAAAAGATTTCTAGCCGTATTAATATGTATGATCTACACCACTGTTTCTTTCGGGGGCTCGGTGTACATGCATCATTGCTGTGGAGGGACATCAATTAGTATCTACGAAAAAGCAGGGCATGACGCGTGCCCACTATGCGCAAAACAAGAAGAGCAAAAACCCGGCTCAGAGCACCAAAAGACATGTTCCGATGGCAAATGCAGCGATATTGAGATTAAAATCGATCAGCTGGCTAATAAACTATTTTCTGGACAATCACATTTTTCGGTGCATTTTGCCCCCTTTATCCTGACAAGGCTTTGGATTAATTCGAAACCAGTGGCGTCGGAAAAGGAAAAAGAAAAGCTTCCTCTAAAAAATAGCTTTGTCTGTGCAAACTCCTCTCCACCGACTTTTCTATTGAATTGTATTTTTAGGATTTAGAATAGAATCTTCAGATGGCAATATTAAGCATCAATAGTCATGCTTTATAATTTCGTCACTTAAGAGAATCTATATGGATTATTCATGTTCAAAAAATCAACTACATGGATATATTCAGCCTCTATATTTCGAGGTAATCTAATGGCTATAAAAGTCCAACTAAATACATATATGAATACTATATACAAAATAACATCATTAATTATATTTGTTTTCCTAGCGCAGGTTAGTATCGCGCAAATTGATAGCACGGCAATATTTGAAGTACCAGGAAACTGTGGTCTGTGTAAAAAAAGGATCGAAACTGCTGCAAAGATACAAGGTGTAGAATCTGCCGTTTGGGACCTAAAAACACATAAACTAACGACCAAATACAACTCAAAACAAGTGAATCTCAAGCAGCTTCAACAAGCTATTGCCAACGCAGGTCACGATACACCTTTAATACAAACAACGGATGAGGTCTATGCCAAACTTCATGAATGTTGTCTCTACGAGCGACTAGGGGCTGTTAAAGAAGAAAAACATGACCATGATGATCATGCCGGACATAATCACGATGACCATGCTGAACACAGTCAGGACAATAAAAAAGGGGGGGCTAGAGCTGAACAAGAACACCATAACCACGATCATATTGTGACTGGTGTCGTGGTAAATGAAGATGTAAAAGCAGAAATGACTCCTATCGCAGGCGTTAATATTAAATGGTTAGAAGATCCAGCAAAACAAACGACCAGTAATGAAAACGGCGTATTTAAAATTAAACACGAAAAAGGATATAAACATTTGATTTTCTCCCATTCAGGAATGACGCCTGACACCGTAGAAGTTAAGGATTTACATGAAGTTTTAATAATCCACTCAAAAGACAATGTACTGTCTGAAGTAATAGTATCTAGAAGCAGAAAATCAACATACATCGACAGATTAAAGCCTAATCGAATGGAAGTATTGACAACAAAGGAGTTGTTCAAAGCCGCTTGTTGTGATCTTAGCGAGAGTTTTTCGACGAATGTTTCTGTAGACGTAGTGAGTAACGATGCTGTAACGGGTAGTAAACAGATTCAGATGCTAGGTCTTAGCGGTATCTATACACAACTTACAGTTGAAGGCTTACCAGGACCTCGTGGTTTTGCTACCCCTTTAGGACTCAATAGTATCGCTGGTACATGGATCAATTCGATCGAAATCTCTAAAGGGATCGGATCGGTAGTAAATGGTTTTGAAAATATGGCCGGACAAATCAACGTAGAATTGAAAAAACCACACGATTCGGACAAATTATTTTTCAATGCCTATGCTAATAATATTGGGCGGACGGATGTAAACTTAAACTTGGCTCAAAAACTCAACGACAAATGGTCTGTCGGATTCTTATTACACGACAACTTCATGTACAACAAGAACATGAACTATAGCGACAATGGCTTTAGAGATGTACCTATAGGAAACCTATTCTCGGGAATTAATAGATGGCATTACGAAGATGGCAAGGGTGTAATTGCGCAGTTCGGTGTTAAATATCTAAAAGATGACCGCACGGGAGGACAAACCGATTTTGATAAGTCTACCGACAAAGGAACAACTAACCGCTATGGCCTAGGCTTTGACAACCAGCGTATTGAAGGCTTTGCTAAAATTGGGTATGTGTTCCCTGAAAATAGATTAAGAAGCGTGGGGTTACAGTTGTCAGGATCAAACTATAAACAGGACAGCTACTTCGGACTTACCAATTATCTAAGTGAACAAAACAGTGGATATGCTAATCTTATTTTTCAAGATGTTATTGGTTCGGTAGCTCATAAATATAAAATTGGTGCATCGGTATCGTATGACGATTACAACGAAACGGTGAATACCTTTAATTTTAAAAGAAAAGAGGCTGTCACGGGAGCATTCGCGGAATATACATACAGTCCTGCTGAAAATTTTGACGCTGTATTGGGATTACGTCAGGATTACAACTCCTTATACGGCTGGTTTACTACGCCAAGAGCCGTTTTACGGTATGCTCCTACATCGACAACTACACTTCGTCTTAGTTCTGGAAGAGGTCAGCGCACTGCAAATATTTTCGCAGAAAACATGAGTATCTTTGCCTCTAGCCGTACTATAGATTTTGCTTCTTTAGCGAATCAGAATAATGCTTATGGTTTGAAACCCGAAGTATCTTGGAATACTGGTTTGTCATTAGACCAAAACTTTCAATTATTTGGAAGGGAAGCTGGTTTTTCGATGGAATTGTTTCATAACAACTTTCAAGACCAAGTTGTTATCGACTTCGAGGATGCAAGAACAGTTTCTTTCTATAACTTGGATGGAAAATCTTTCTCAAACAGCCTACAAACAGAACTACGCTTTATGCCGGCTCAGCACTTTGAGGCACGCTTTGCATACCGTCTATTAGACGTGCAGACAGACTATAAAAATGGGCGCTTACAAAAACCATTGACAGCAAAACACAGAGGTTTTATGAACCTAGCCTATAACCTACACAGTGGGTGGTCATTTGACTATACATTAAATGTTATGGGAGAAAAAAGAATGCCGTCGACAGCTGCTAATCCTGTAGAATTCCAGTTGTCATCACATTCGAAAGGTTATGTAACGATGAATGCCCAAGTCAGCAAAACTTTAGGTAGAAACAAAAATTTTGATATCTATATCGGAGGAGAGAATCTTGGCAACTATTACCAAAAGGATCCAATACTTGGTTTTGATCAACCATTTGGACAGTACTTTGACACCAACCTATTATGGGGGCCTCTTACAGGTAGAATGTTCTACTCGGGAGTAAGATACCATATCAAATAAAAAAAGGGCTGTTTTCAAAAACAGCCCTTTTTTTATTTGATAAACATCTGCTTGAGTTCTTTATAAAGATGACTCGTAGGTAGCCCTACGACATTTTCGAAAGACCCTTCGATTGAAACCACACCTATACGCCCTATCCATTCTTGAATACCATAAGATCCCGCCTTGTCATAAGGCTTATATTTATCCAGATAATAGTCTATCTCAGCGACCTCTAATGATCTAAAACGTACTACAGTCATACTGGTAAAGCTTTTTACTTCGCCACGATAGGCTATTGCCACCCCTGTATAAACAATATGTGCACATCCGCTCAAAGCTAACAAAACTTCCCTTGCCTCAGCCGCATCCTTAGGTTTGCCAAGAACCCTATCCGCGTTGTCTACAACAACAGTATCTGCCGTAATAATAACATGATCATAAAATTCAGAATCGGAAAAAGCTTTAATCTTTTCTACCGCTATGTATTCGGCCGCATCTCTTGTCAGTACATGCGAGGGTACAACCTCCTCAATCTCGCGCACCAACACCTCAAAACTCAGATCCAAAGATGCCAAAAGCTCTTTTCTACGTGGTGATTGGGACCCCAATATAACCGGGATCCGATGCATAACTTCTGCTAACAACATATCAAATACTTTTTATAAAAACATCGGAATGCCATTTATCCTGAAGTCGCAAAATCTTTTCGATGATCTCTCGGACAACACCTTCTCCCCCTTTTTTGGAAGAGACGTAGTGGCTGAGTTTTTTAATATCTTCAACAGCATCCGCTGGTGCAATGGCTGCACTAACCTGCTGCATACACGTATAATCAGGCATATCGTCGCCAATAAACGCAATCTCAGTAAAACTCAACCCATAGTGGATGGCGAGATCCTGCAAAAGCCCTAATTTGTCCGAAACCCCTAAATGTATCTCCGATACCCGAAGGCCTTCCAAGCGGCTCAAAACCCCCTGAGAACGTCCCCCTGTAATTACAAAAATCAATAAACCTTGTTGGGTAGCATATTGAATTGCGTAACCGTCTTTCACATTAAATGTACGTAGCTGATCGCCACTTTCCGTCACTAAAATCTCGCCATTTGTCAAGACACCATCGACATCCAAAACGACACATTTTATATTTTTCAGCGTTGAATAAATCATAATAGACACAAAGGTAAAGATTAAATCATATATGCTAAATCGTTTATTTACTCATAATAGCCACAGATTTATCAATATAAACCATAAACATCAAAAATTTGTCACAAAGTAGTTGTTTTCACAACTTTTTTTATCAAAGGTATTGACTCCTATCATTTCTTGACGTAACTTTGTGTTAACAATTCGGAAATATAATGAGTTGTTTATAAAATAGTCTTTTCATAATTTAGGTTTATAATTGGTTAGTAGCAAACCTTGGCGCCCATCGTCAAGGTTTTGTTTTTTTCAAAAACCAACATCACAACGAGCTAAAATAAACCTTTTCAGAAAGTTTTATTTCTCGGATTTGCAAGGTACCAAACAATTTCTAGGTAATCCAGAGACTGATTTATTCTATTGCAGTGACGACGTGGGTTGCTTTTGGAACACCTCCTTTCAGAAAAAACTGTCTTCATTCCGACTTCAAAAAATATGCACCGAAATGAAGACAACTCTAAACAACACGAATCTTACGATTTGCTTTTATCATTCCCCTTCGGGTTAGATATAGAAGAACGCATATCTGTATCAGCCTGAATATTCTGCATTTTGTAATAATCCATCACACCCAAATTGCCGCTACGGAAAGCTTCAGCCATCGCTAAGGGCACCTGAGCTTCGGCTTCAATAACCTTAGCCTTTGCTTCCTGCGCCTTGGCTCTCATTTCCTGCTCGCTTGCTACTGCCATAGCTCTACGCTCTTCAGCGCGCGCGTTAGCAACCTTAAGGTCAGCCTCCGCCTGATCAGTCTGTAGCTTTGCCCCTACATTTTCCCCGATATCAATATCAGCAATATCAATAGATAATATCTCGAATGCCGTCCCCGAATCCAATCCTTTGGACAATACAGTTTTCGATATACGATCTGGATTCTCTAGAACTTCCTTGTGATTGGCCGAAGAACCTATCGTAGTAACAATACCCTCGCCAACACGCGCAAGTATAGTCTCCTCTCCCGCGCCTCCAACTAATTGATTAATGTTCGCTCGTACCGTAACACGCGCTTTGGCAATTAATTGAATACCGTCTTTTGCAACTGCTGCTACTGGAGGTGTATTTATAACCTGCGGATTAACGGAAAGCTGAACAGCATCGAAAACATCACGTCCTGCCAAATCAATAGCGGTCGCTAACTTAAAATCCAAAGGAATATTAGCCTTATCAGCCGAAATTAGAGCCTTTATTACTTTATTAACATTTCCTCCAGCAAGATAGTGCGTCTCTATATCGTTGGTACTGATACGTAATCCGGCTTTTGTTGATGTAATCATTGCATTGGTAACTAATGCCGGCGACACCTTACGTAAACGCATTAAGACCAGGTTCAAAAGACTAATCCGTACATTGGACAATTGTGCTGTAAACCATAGATTAACAGGCAATAAATAAAACAGAAAAAATAGGGCTATAACAGCACCGATGATGGTTAAAATTAAAGATACGTCAGGATTCATATGTAAATAATTTGTTTTTTAGAGTCTTATGTAATATTCATGGGTGTTTGTCCGGTTTCTACGACATGGATATTTCATATATTGAAAATAAAATAGCTTTTTAAAGATATTAATTTATTTTAGTTTTTCGTGCATTATTATGCTTTATATTATTAACAATACGTATAAAGAAATTAAACTATTATATACCTTTGTATACGTCTATCCTAATCCTAATGGATCAAAAAAACAGTCTAGATACCATAAACATGAATAAACGAAACAAATTAAAAACCCAGGTTTTTATAAGCATTGGCATCGCTACCAGTATTATCCTGTTGTCAATCATACATTTATTTAGTCAGTTTTCTAACTTCATGTTTAGAAACGACGAAATAATAACAAACTCGCAAGAACAATTACAGTTAGCTACAAGTGTTAACAAAGAATTTTATAACTTAACTAGAGCAAGGATAGATTTCATAAAGGGAATCAACGGCGCTGAAGTCGAAATCTCTAAAAATATCGACAACTTAGAAGAGCAAGTCGCAAATGTAAAGATGCTAAGCTCTCAGAACAACGAAAACGCAAAACACCTCATTGACCGTATTGAGACCGTATTAAACACATTGTCATCACCTGATAAAGGACTAACCAAGGATGAGACGATCAATTATTGGCTCAAAGAGGAGAAAAAAAACTTGGAAGCGACCAACATATTTATAGAATCTGTTATTGCTAATCGAGCAATAGAGATGGTAAAAAACGAAAAAGACATCAACGATGTTGAAAACATTACGATAGGCCTGATTATCATCAGCTTACTAATGATTGCCTATTCCTTCTATAAAATATTCCAGATCCTCATGCAACTCCGCAAATCCAGCAACGAACTGAAGAGTGTAAACAAAGAGTTTGAGGAGGCTCGAATACAAATTGAAGAGACAAACTGGGTCCTGGAAAAAAGTGCTTATCTCGCAGACAGAATAAGTGGTATTGATGACAGCTATAAAATAAGCCAGATCGTCGTCAAATTACTCAACGAACACCTTTCAATACAGGCGATTGCAATATATATAAGAAAATTGGACTCTTACCAATTCGAAAGAACTGCAGCTTTAGGTCTAAAAAACACACTAAATCTTGAAAATTTTGCAAGTGGAGAAGGTTTCTTAGGCAAAATCGCAGAAGATAAAAGCTTTGTCATACAAAAAATAGAAGACACGAATCATTTAAATACAAATACGGCTACACTCCATCAATTACCAGCTACTGTATTCATTTCGCCATTGATACATGAGGACCATTGCCTCGGCATCATTGAAATAGCATCATTATGCCCCCCTGAAAAACAAAAAAAATATAAAGATTTCTTGACACGAATCAGTAAATTGATCGCTACCCGTATCAAATTTGGACAGAGCCATCTATTGGTCGAACAATTGCTGGAAGAAACGCAAAGACAGACAGAGGAGCTAGAGGCACAGCAGGAAGAACTACGAATCACCAACGAGGAATTAATACATAAAACACACCTTTTGGAATCCTCTGAAGAAGAGCTTCGTGTACAACAAGAAGAACTCACTCAAACCAATCTGGAACTCAATCAAAAAGCTGCCGAAGTCGAAAAAAGAAATACAGACTTAAACAACGCCCACAGAGTCGTGGAGCAAAAAATAGCAGAAGTGCAGCAAGCCAGCAAATATAAGTCTGAATTTATGGCCAATATGAGCCACGAACTACGGACTCCACTCAACAGCATTCTGATATTGGCAAAGCTATTGCAGGATAACAAATTAAAAAACTTAAACACAGAGCAGGTAAAATACGCCAGTGTAATACATGGGGCGGGCACAGACCTCCTTGAATTGATCAACGAACTTTTGGATCTAGCTAAGATAGAATCAGGAAAAATAGACTTAAACATTGAAAAAATATATTCCAAAGATTTTGCGAGCAACACCGAAGAACTCTTTAAAGCAGTAGCGAAAGATAAAGGTATAACATTTACAACAAAAATAGCCGACGATGTACCTAGACACTTTTTATGTGACGAGTATCGCTTACAACAGGTTATCAAAAATTTTCTTTCAAACGCATTTAAATTCACGCCCTTTAACGGTACGGTAGAGTTTAGCATAAAAATGCAAGCCAACAATCTATGCTTTGAGGTCAAGGACTCTGGGAAAGGTATTTCATCTGAAAAGCAAGAACTCATCTTCGAAGCCTTTAGACAAGAAGATGGCTCCACAAGCCGTAAATATGGTGGGACTGGACTAGGTCTATCCATTAGTCGTGAAATAGCATCCCTACTCGGAGGTAGGATTACGCTGGAAAGCCGGATCGGAACAGGAAGTACTTTCTCCCTGATCATCCCTTATACGCCGTCTGAAACTATATCTGAAACTATAGTTATACCAAAAACACAACTGCCCATAGAGAAAAAAGAAATACAAACTAGCTCGGTAATGCCAATTATCGAAAGTAAACCATTGGATATAGGAAAAGAAAGGTCAATTCTGATTATAGAGGATGACATCAATTTTGCTGATATCTTAAAGGGCTTCGCCGAAGAGTACGGATTTGTGGTCAGTCTTGCACATGATGGGGCCAAAGGAATAGAGGTAGCACAACAAACCGTTCCTGACGCCATCATCCTTGACGTTATGCTTCCTATAGCTGATGGCTGGGAAGTATTAAGACTTCTCAAAGAAAACCCTGTGACCAAACACATTCCTGTACACATGATGTCTGCAGCGACTTTCAATAAAAAAGATTTCTTAGAAAAAGGTGCTATAGGATTTATGCACAAGCCAGTGACAGCAGATACGATCCAGCATACTTTTGAAACCATCAATCTTAACCTAAGTCAGGCCGTCAAAAAAATCTTATTGATCGAGGATCAGGAGCTTCAGAGTGATTTTATCAAGGATTCATTTGCTGACCATAGCATCAACGTCATTCAGGCGTTTTCATTAGCTGCAGCATGGGACAAACTCTCTGAAGAAACGAATATTGACTGTATTATTCTTGACATGCAACTTCCGGATGGGAATGGTCTAAATCTGATTGAAAAAATAAAAAAAACACCCCGTTTAGTAAATATTCCAATCATCATCAATACAGCCTATGAGCTACCTAAAGAGCAATATGATCAGATCATCGCAGATGCAAGAGCAACGATTCTAAAATCAGACAAATCAAGCGACCGATTAATAGATGAAGTGAATCTTTTTCTAAACAAGATCAATGATTCCTCCTATCAACCCATCAAGAATATGGGGAATATCCAACAAACAACCAATTTAAAAGGAAAGCGGGTTCTTGTCGCCGATGACGACATGCGCAATGTATTTGCCTTAACTACGTCATTGCAAAGTTTTGAGATGGATATTGAGATTGCCAATAATGGCAAAGAGGCTGTACAGATCATGAGTAATCCAGACAATAATGTCGACATTATTCTGATGGATATTATGATGCCTGAAATGGACGGCTACGAAGCCATCAGAATAATACGTGAGGACCTAAAATATAAAAATGTACCAATTCTAGCCGTCACGGCCAAGGCAATGAAAGGCGATCGGGAGAAATCTATACAAATAGGAGCTAATGATTATGTCAGCAAGCCTATCGATATAGACAAGTTAACATCATTAATGCAGGTATGGTTAGGGTAGCAAATAAAAGTGAATTCATCAGTTTCGCTGATTTAGATGAAGTCATCTATTTACTGAAGAACATCTCTGACTTCGATCTTACAGGATATTCCAAGTCTTCATTAAAACGAAGGGTAGAGCGCTTTCTCATGGTTGAAAAAATAGATTTACTCGATCTAAAAAATGCGATACTAAATGTCGACGGATTTGAGAATTATTTCATACAGGAACTGGTCGTCAATGTAACGGAGATGTTCCGGGATCCCGATTTTTTCAAACAGTTAAAAATTAAGATATTCCCTTACTTAGAGACCTATCCGCAATTGAGGATATGGAGTGCAGGTTGTGCTACAGGCGAAGAAGCCTACTCTCTCACGATATTGCTGAAAGAAAATAATTTATTAGATAGATCCTTTATATACGGAACCGATGTCAGTCTTAAAGCGTTGGACTTTGCCCGAAAAGGAGTTTACCCGTTAAAGAAAATCAAGTCATATACAGAGAACTATAACAAATCAGGACTACCGTCAGAGTTTGCCTCTCACTACACAGCGATGTATGACGCAGCAATAATCAATAATGAATACCGAAATAAGGTGCTTTTTTCGACACATAACTTAGTGTCAGATAATGTCTTCAATGAGTTTCAACTGATCTTATGCCGTAATGTGATGATCTATTTTGATAAAGAACTACAGGAACGAACTTTAAATTTATTTTATCAATCATTAGCTCTTTTTGGTTTCTTGTGTTTGGGGACTAAAGAAAGTCTATATGGACATACCATAAAGAGTAAATTTAAAGTTATTGATAACGCCTTAAATATTTACCAAAAAATTAGATGAAATGATCATGATTTATTCGATCGAACAGAGGAATGAATAAATCATGATCGTTTCATCGCAAATGAAAAAGCAATTTAAATGGATGAAAAAAACTGCAGATAAAATAGTAATCATTGGAGGCTCAGCAGGTTCATTTACACTAATCACTGAAATACTGAAAAAATTACCGCAACAGATAGACTATGCTTTGTGTATTGTAATTCATCGCAGTAGTACATTTAACACCAAAATCGAAACTAGTCTTTCAAAAAAACTGAACAGACCTGTTGTATCTGTGACAGACAAAACGGAAATAAGAGACGGCTATATTTATTTTGCACCGGCAGGCTACCACCTACTTGTCGAGCCGGACCGAACATTTTCCCTGGACAGCTCAGAGCATGTTAACTTTTCAAAACCATCAATTGACGTTCTTCTTGAAACGAGCGCTCAAGTGTACCGAGAAAACTGTAAAGCTTTTTTATTCTCTGGAGCCAATATAGATGGTGCCCGCGGCCTAAGTACCGTGGAATATTTTGGAGGAAAGACATTTATACAGGATCCAGATGAAGCCTTAATTAATACAATGCCTCTTTCTGGAATCCAAGAAGCTACCGCTGCTACTGTACTTAAAAATCAAGAAATAATACGTTACTTTTGCTACAATCTCTTTTTAACATGAAAAATATCAACTTATTAATACTTGACGACAAAGAAGAGAACATCATAAGCCTGCAGGCTCTTTTATCCGATATTGAAAATATTAATATCATCTGCTCCACTGATCCGAATGAAGCACTCAAACTGTGCTGGAAAAACGATATATCTCTAGCTTTGGTAGATGTTCAAATGCCAGAAATAAACGGCTTTGAATTTGTTTCTTTACTCAAAGCCAATCCAAAGACAAGCCACATCATGGCAGTAATGGTTACAGCCATATCGAAAGAAGACAAATACCTGATCAAAGGTTTACAAAGTGGTGCTGTAGACTATCTTTACAAGCCCCTCAATCCCGAAATCACCATTGCTAAGGTAACCTCATTTATCAAACAGATACATATACAGGAAGAAATAATCCAAAAGAATATCGAACTTGAACATTCCAAAAAGGCACTGATACAAGCCAGTCAAGAAGCTGAACAAGCACGAAAATCTAAAGAAATATTTTTAGCGAATATGAGTCACGAGATCCGTACCCCTATCAACGGTATCAAAGGAATAGTGCATATGTTGAAAAATGCCAACCTGAGTTTTGAGCAGCTAGATTGGGTCAACCGACTGGAGATTGCCTCGAATTCGTTATTACTTATTATCAATGATATTTTAGATATTTCAAAGATCGATTCGGGTATGATGAAGATCGAAATGGAGGACTTCCATCTCACTAATCTACTTTTAGACCTCGGGCAGATGTTCAAAATCAAAGCATCGGACAAAAAGCTAGAGTTTGAGGTAAGACTCGATTCAGAATTACCAAAACATGTACATTTTGACTCCCTGCGACTCGAACAGATCATCAGTAATTTTGTATCCAACAGTTTAAAATTTACGGAGAGAGGAAAGATAACATTGTCAGTACAGACTCTAGATGTTACGGATAATATTCATAAAATAAAGTTTTCAGTCCGTGATACCGGGATCGGCATAAAGCCCGGCTCAGTGGATAAGATATTTCTTGCATTTGAACAAGGTGATCACGGAATCACCAAAAAATTTGGTGGTACTGGTCTAGGATTAGCTATTGTAAAACGCCTTTCTGAACTTTTAAATGGTGAAGTGCATGCCCAAAGCGTGTACGGTGACGGATCCGAATTCTCATTCATTGTAGACATCAGAGAAGTTAAAGACAAGGTACAAATCAAAAGGGAAATTAACCTCCCCTACTCTCAATTCCCTAAACTCGAAAGTTTTAACGTTTTGGTTGCCGAAGACAATGAATTAAACAGCTTTATGCTGGCACATATATTACAGAGTTGGGACTGCAATGTTACCGTCGTAAAGAATGGACGCTTGGCATTAGAAGCTTTGGAAAAAGACAACTTTGACTTGGTACTCATGGATACCCACATGCCAGTCATGAGCGGATTTGAAGCTATTAAAGAAATCAGGAGCAACGTCAACTCAACGCGAAGACAAACACCTATTATTACCATATCGGCATCCGTACTTGAGCATGAACAACAAGCAGCTTTTCAAGTAGGTGCTGATGAAGTTATCGGTAAACCTTTTGATCCTGCTGAGCTTTACAAAAAAATAACAAAAATATGCGAATCAGAGAAAGTCAACAAATTGACATTTTGAGATTCAATTGCCCTCTAAGATTTTTATTTTTAGTACCTTTAGACGTTTTATTTAACAATTGAATAATGGCGTAAACAGTATTCACACCTGTTTTTAATTTGTTTATCGTTAACAACAATCCCGGTGTAACTTAACGCTATCGTACAGTAGAGTCTTTATAAGAATCTTAAACTTAATTACATTTCAATGAAAAAATTATTTTTTATCCCAGCCTTAGCTGCCGTTGTAACTCTAGCTGCTTGCGGAGGAAACAACACGAAGACAGAAAGTTCAACACAAAACACAACAGAAGAATCAACTTCGGAATCTCCTGCTGAAACGGTTCCCGGTATCGAAAATGTAGCGATCTCAAACAACTGGACTGTAGAAGGTAACGATCAAATGAAATTTAACACGGAGCTGATCCGCGTAAAAGCAGGAGAACCTTTAGAGTTAACATTGAAAAATGTAGGTTCAATGCCAAAAGAATCAATGGGGCATAACTTGGTGATTCTTAATCCTGGTGTTGATTTACCTACTTTTGGCGGTGAAGCGTCTGCCGCAGCTGATAACGAGTACATTCCTAAATCTTCACTATCATCCATCGTAGCACATACCAAATTGCTTGGTCCAGGTGAACAAGATAAAATCACTGTAACTTTAGATAAGGGCGTATACACCTTTATCTGTAGTTTCCCGGGACACTACGGCGTAATGCAGGGAAAAATTGTTGCTGAATAATCGTAACGGATTTTTTTCGTTATACTAAAGGCACGACTCCGTGCCTTTTTTTCTGAAAGTGTCTGTATTCAATGGCCATCAAGAACTTTTTTCATGCTATTATTCTTTCGCATTGGCATTCAAGAGCTCTCCCGATAACATCGGGATCGGTTTATGCCTACTGGTGATCCAAAAGAATCATGATTTTTTTTCTATCGTTATGGTTTTTCAACATCAAAGCAAATCGCTAAAAAGCGATAAAACCAAATAAACAGAAACTTTAAGAGGGATTTTTGAATCAATATTTTGGAATTACTTAGAGATAAGTCTTAACTTAGCCTCAAAATTTAAAACTCGCAATCATGCAATACGACGTTATAGTTATAGGCAGTGGTCCAGGTGGTTATGTAGCCGCTATCCGTTGCGCCCAATTAGGCTTAAAAACAGCGGTAATCGAAAAATACAGCACTTTTGGAGGCACATGCCTTAATGTAGGCTGTATCCCTTCTAAAGCCCTATTGGACACATCAGAGCACTATCACAATGCTGCTCATGCCTTTGCTGATCACGGTATCAGTCTTAGCAGTCTTAAAATAGATGTTAAGAAAATGATCGATCGTAAGAACGATGTCATTGCCCAAAATACGGCAGGTATCACTTACTTATTTAAAAAGAACAAAGTAGACTCTTTCGAGGGAGTAGGTTCTTTCATCAATAAAAACACGATAAAAATCACTAAAAAAGACGGTACGACAGAAGAAATCACAGGTAAGAATGTAATCATCGCGACAGGTTCCAAACCTACAGCGTTACCATTCCTCCCTATTGACAAACAGCGTATCATTACTTCTACAGAAGCATTAAACCTTACTGAAGTACCTAAACACCTTATTGTTATTGGTGGTGGTGTAATCGGTCTGGAATTAGGATCAGTTTATGCACGCTTGGGTGCCAAAGTTTCTGTCATTGAGTATGCTAAATCTATCATCAGCACAATGGATGGTGGTTTAGGAAAAGAACTCCAACGTGTACTTAAAAAATCTTTAGGCATGGAGTTTTTCTTAGGACACAAAGTAACCGGAGCTTCCGCTAAAGGCAAGAAAGTGACCGTTACCGCTGAAGACAGTAAAGGTCAAGCTGTTTCTTTTGAAGGAGATTACTGTATTGTATCTGTAGGCCGTATCGCTTACACCAAAGATCTAGGCTTAGAAAATATTGGAATCACTCCAGAAGAGAGAGGCAACAAAATCACAGTCAATGAGCACTTGGAAACTTCGATCGAAGGAGTATATGCAATTGGTGATGTAGTAAAGGGTGCTATGTTGGCACACAAAGCGGAAGATGAAGGCATATATGTTGCAGAACGTATTGCAGGTCAAAAACCGCATATCGACTACAACTTGATCCCGGGGGTCGTATATACATGGCCAGAGGTAGCATCTGTAGGACAGACTGAAGAGCAACTGAAAGAGGCAGGTAAAAAATACAAATCAGGTTCCTTCTCATTCAAAGCTTCTGGCCGTGCTAAAGCTTCAGGAGATACCGATGGTTTTGTCAAAGTATTAGCTGATGCTGAAACAGATGAGGTCTTGGGTATACATATGATCGGCCCACGGGCAGCAGATATGATTGCTGAGGCAGTAGTAGCCATGGAATACAGGGCTTCCGCAGAAGACATCGGCAGAATATGTCATGCACACCCGACATATACCGAAGCACTGAAAGAAGCAGCATTGGCCGCAACAGCAAATCGAGCTATTCACGCTTAGTATAAAAAAAGGCAAGATGTTCAGTCTTGCCTTTTTAGTTTTTACCTTTAACCTTTTAATTGTTCTATGAATTTTCACACACGTAAATGGATAAAACCTGAAGACCTAAATCCAAATGGATCGCTATTCGGTGGCACGCTACTACGATGGATTGATGAAGAGGCGGTAATCTACGCTATTGTACAATTGGGAAATCCGCACGTAGTCACCAAATATATTTCTGAAATAAATTTTGTCAGTTCAGCCAAACAGGGCGATATTATAGAATTGGGTATCACCGCAACAGAATTCGGACGTACTTCGATTACAATGCGCTGCGAGGTTAGAAATAAGATAACCCGGAAAACAATACTTTCTATTGACAAACTGGTATTTGTCAATCTAGATGAAGACGGTACCCCGACTCCGCATGGCAAGACCGAGATAACCTATGCGTATATGAGTGTCGATAAATTCACCAAGGACGAGACTCCGTAACGTCCTTGGCGAATTCGTATGAATTATTAAGCCGCTTTAACTGTCTTTTTGAAGGATACAAGATCCTTCTTTACGTCACGCTCCACCCAGAAAGAAACAACAGGAATCAACGATAATACAAAGTATTTAATAACTCTGGTGAACTTCCAGCTATAACTTTGCCAACACGCAACCAAAAGAATAACGAACAATACGACCAAAAAACCATGGATGGAACCAGCTATGCGTACAGCACCATTCCTGATGTCATCTGGCACATCCATAAGATGTGGCAAAACATACTTAATCGGCATCGCGATAAAGAATAAAATAATGGTGGAAATAGCCTCCCAAAGAGCAACTTGCTGAAAAATACGTAACATCGTGATAAATTATTTCAGGCAAAAATAAACCAAACTTTGACCTCTCAAAAATCATTTCATAGAATTGACTGCCCTTTGACAATCTATTTCATTGGATGTCATGTTTTTATTAATATATCCGATACAAATACCGATTGACGCAATTAATGCCTGTCACTTGTCTATTTAAAAACAGATACTTTCAATAAAAAGATGTATTTTTGGGAGCAAATATGTTTAATATAAATACTAAAAATATATGAACTACGACATCATCGTGATTGGAAGTGGCCCAGGCGGTTACGTAGCAGCTATACGTGCAGCTCAACTAGGCTTTAAAACTGCCGTTGTAGAGCGTGAAGCTTTGGGTGGGATCTGCTTGAACTGGGGATGTATACCAACTAAAGCCTTATTAAAGAGTGCACAAGTTTTCGAATATTTAAACCATGCTGAAGAGTACGGAATTAAAGTACAAGGAGGTGAGGCTGATTTTGGCGCTATTGTAAAAAGAAGTCGCGGTGTAGCTGAAGGCATGAGTAAGGGCATCCAATTCTTAATGAAAAAGAATAAGATCGATGTTATATTAGGCGCTGCTAAAATCAAAAAAGGCGGTAAAATAGATGTAAAAGCAGCGGATGGAAGTACAAAAGAATATACTGCGAAACATACTATTCTAGCTACCGGTGCTCGTTCTAGAGAATTGCCAAACCTTCCACAAGATGGTAAAAAAATAATTGGTTACCGCCAAGCTATGAATCTACCTACTCAACCAAAATCTTTGGTAGTTGTTGGTTCAGGAGCTATCGGTGTAGAGTTTGCTTATTTTTATAACGCTATCGGCACGAAGGTAACTATCGTTGAGTTCATGGACAGAATTGTTCCAGTGGAAGATGAGGAGGTTTCTAAACAATTAGAAAAATCTCTAAAGAAAGCTGGTATTGAAATTCTAACAAAATCAGAGGTTCAATCTGTAGATACAAGTGGTGCTCTTTCTAAAGTTAGTATCAAAACAGCAAAGGGTACTGAAGTGATCGAAGCAGAAGTTGTTCTTTCGGCTGTAGGTATTATGCCAAATATCGAGAACTTAGGTCTTGAAGAGGTAGGCGTAAAAGTAGATAAAGGTCGTGTAGTTGTCGACGATTATTACAAAACAAACATAGATGGCGTATATGCTATAGGTGATATTGTAAAAGGTCAAGCTTTGGCACACGTAGCATCAGCAGAAGGTATAACCTGTGTTGAGAAAATCAAAGGACTACATGTTGAACCTATCGACTATAACAATATCCCTGGATGTACTTACTGCTCACCGGAGATTGCTTCAGTGGGGTATACTGAAAAGGCTGCCCGTGAAGCAGGTTATGAGGTTAAAGTTGGAAAATTCCCATTTTCAGCATCAGGTAAGGCTTCTGCCGCAGGCGCAAAAGATGGTTTTGTAAAACTAGTTTTTGATGCAAAATATGGCGAGTTTTTGGGCGCTCACATGATTGGAGCAAATGTAACAGAGATGATCGCAGAAGTTGTTGTAGCCCGTAAATTAGAGACTACAGGTCATGAAATGATTAAATCAGTACATCCACACCCGACGATGAGTGAAGCTATTATGGAAGCTGCTGCAGATGCATACGGCGAAGTAATCCACTTATAAAAGGATATAGAAAATAAAAAAAGCGGATTAAATCCGCTTTTTTTTATTTCAGCACTAATTTAGAAGAAAAGATTATCTCCTGAGGTTCAACCTTTTCTTTGCTTTCTAAAATTTCGAAAAGTATCTCAGCCGCCTTTTTCCCTTGCTCATCGGGATACTGCTCTATACTAGCCAAAGGAGGGTTTTCCATATATTTCCACAGCGGATAATTCGCAAAACTAATAAAATGCATGTCCTGACCTACGATAATCCCCTTACTTCTAGCGTACTTGATGACATCCAACGTCACAAAATCATTAAAAGAAACGATAGCAGAAGGCCGCTCAGGCAATACACACAGTTGCTCCATAGCAGCATGATTCCCATGTTCGGTTAGGTCTGTGTGCACCACATACTTATCATTAAAATCGTAATCATGCTTTACTAACGCTTCCCTGAAAGAAGCTGTGCGTTCCGTCGCCGAAAGCAATGTTTCGGGGCCATTGATCAATGCAATATTCTTATGTCCGCGACTAATAAATGCCTCAATAGCTTCATCCATCCCCGTAGCCAGATTACAGTAAACTTTATGGACAGAGGTAGACTCTGGCACACAGTCAAAAAATACTACCGGTATATCCGAACTCTCTAAAACCTCTACAAAGCTCAAATCCGTTGTATTCTTCCCGAGGGACATCAATATACCATCAACACGGTGCTTTTTAAAAGTAGCGACAATTTTAGCCTCACGATCGGCATCATCCAATGACTGCCCTAACAACACCGTGTACTTTCTATCTTCCGCAATCGCTTCTATAGCACTGATGGCGGAAGAAAAAAAAGGCTCAGATAATGCCGGTAAAATAACACCTATCGTAAAAGTTTTGCGCTGTTTAAAAAAGATAGCTGTCTGGTTAGGTTCATAGTTCAACTCCTCTGCCATCTTTTTCACCCGCATTGTGGTGACCAGACCTATGCTTGGATGATCATTCAAAGCTCTCGATACTGTCGATGGTGAAATTTTTAATTTCCTCGCTATTTCCTTAATCGTTGCCGGTTTGTTCGATTTCATAATGACACTGTTTTATTTACCCCCTCTAATCCAAACCTACACAAATTCGTGTTTACACGCAATATAATTGTACTGTAATATAAAACGAATTTTGTAGCTCTCCTCATCTATTTAGATTTTTTAGAGAGGAGCTATAACCTTATTCTTTAAAACGTGATGTCCCGTTATTAAACTTGAACATACGTCCCCTCGTATTACTTCTTTGTTGTATCCGCTCGTCCATAACTCGGTTTTTCCGGACAAAACCACTTGATCGCAGAGATGGAGCCGTAAAGCTGCCCGTATTAATATGCGTAATCGCAGCACGTAACATAGACTCTCCCTCCTGGCCAAAATCCAGAAAATTACTAAACTCCCACACATGTGCACTCGGCTTCATACCGTTAAAATAATCGCCCTCACCAAGTTTATTATAAGTCTTGAACGATGCCGGGTAAAGACTAACATCATTGCCGGGGTTATTCGCATCCTCCACAATGGGCCATTCCCAAAAACCAACAGGCTTACCATAGGTATATTCGTCAATTATTCTATCGTTGGCATCTACTGCCTTCGTCCCTATCATAAACGCAGGGATATGAGGTTTCATCACATTAATCAAAAGCTCACTGGCGGATGCAGTTGAACTCGACACTAAGAAATATATACGCTTTAATTCTATCCCTCCTCTTTTATTAAAAAAGACTGGACCAAACTCACCTCCAGGACGTGTCCACCCCTCTTTCTGAAAATAACTATTCATCGTAGAGGTATACATCAGCTCTTTGTTTTTGGAAGCCGGCACAAACCAATCGGCCAAGTACTCGGCCGTGATTACAGCACCTCCTCCATTATATCGCAAATCAACAACAAACTCATCGATGCCTTGCAAACTCTTCAGAGCCTCTTCAAATCTATCATACATTGAAGTTTTTATCCAATTTCCATTCTCCGACTTTTCTATCGCTAGAAAAGAGTTAAAAGCAAGATATCCAATCCTCTTACCGTTGTTCAAAATAACACGGTAATCTAAGATTGGATTTTTTTCAAATGGCTTTTGGGTAATAGTCTGCGTTAAGATCGTTCCTGAGGGCTGCTGGAATACGACAGTCAAAGTGTATGCATTTAGATAACCGTTTAAGCTTCTAAAACTTTGTGCCTTCTGCGCATCATAGTCTATCTTGGTATCGCCATTGATACTAATAATCCTATCACCACGTCTCATTCCGACCTCCCATGCCGACGAATTTTTCTCAACCATACGGACATACAAATCCGCGTTATTTCCAGTGCTCTCTGTTTGTAGATAAAACACCTGCATTCCAAAACTTGTAGATATCGCGTCTTGAACTTCGCCACTTACCACCCCCGCTCGATCCAAATAACTGTACCTGTCTATAGGCTGTCCCGTTTCGGTATTTTTGGGAGTTAGGCTCACTAACCAATCCAGCACATGTTCTCCTCGCTCGAAATACTGCGTATATTTTGTACGGATTAAATCGGGTTTGTTCAAGTCATTCAAATTCTTTGGTGGCATATTGTCCTGCCACAATGAAAATAGTTTAGTATAATAAAAGACACTGTCTTTGATCATATTCTCCTTGACATCAGAATTATAAACCGTTGTCTTCTGCGGGGGTTCAATCTCCGTATCCTCCTTTAGGTTTGGAGGTGTCTTCTTACATCCGACCGTTATAATTACCCAGGCAAGAAGTATGATATAGGATGCTTTATTTTTCATACACACAATCGTTCTATAACTAATCTACAATCGTATTAACAATAACAATCTGATCTTTCGGCAAATCATATTCTGATGCAATATAATCAATTGGCACGAAAGATTTAAACTCAAGCTCGTCCACAAAAAATACTTTTAACGTATGCTTGATCGAATCTGCCTTGCCCCAATCTAAAAATTTCAATTTGTTTAATTGCTCAACAGGATTACCCTTTGTCAATACAGCAACCTGCCTTTTATCTTCGACCAGTCGCACTAAAAGATCGGCTCGTGCTTCCGGTAATATTAACTTAAGAGGCAGCTGTGCGTTAGCCTGCAAACGCTGCAAATTGACTTCATACTTATCATCAACCCCAAACATGACCTTTATTGCTGGAAATACAGCTTCCTCACCGTGATGATCGTATACTTTCTTCATAAACTCGGCCATATCACTGGCCTTCGCAGTCCCTTCGGTAAATTCATAAAAACTACCGAAAAGATAATAAACCTGTAACAAGTATTCTCGCCTGCAAAAAAGCACATCGTCCAACTCGAACAAATAAAGTGCTTTGTCAAAAGATATTTCGCTTAACTTCATTTGGCAACTGCTAATATAAATGCATCTCCTGAATCGGAAAGCATGCCCAAACCATCGAAAGCAACCGATTCTGATGTCACCCCGAAAACATCATACCCGCCGACAAAAAGACTTAACTTTAACTCCTTTGCTGGATTGTCCAAAACCGAAAGCATTTCTAAATCTGCGATCCCAGGGCATAATACCTGAATCCCATACTCCTCAAAAAGGATTAAAGAGCCGCTCAACGTAACAATTTCATCTATAGCTAAAGGAAGAACGTAATCGCATTTCAAATCCAATGCAATTTTAAGAACTTCATGAGCATAGGTAGGATTTGCACCTTTCGGAATCTTGTGATAACGCCCCTGCAAGACTGTAGGCACTTCGTCTGACGTTGCTGATATAACCTCAAAATGAGGGGACAACAACTGCGCGACACGCATTGAAAATGAACGTGTGGCACAGGTAAGTAAAATCTTCTTCATGTATGATATGTTTGACTATTGAAAGCCTGCTTACTGATTGGCCTGTTTAGGCGTTTCGAAGACAGTGGCATTTCAAATCTATTCGCTACGCATATACGAGTCCATCACGCATATGGATCGTACGATCTGATATTCCCGCCAACTCTTCATTGTGCGTAACAATAATGAATGTCTGATTCATTGTATCCCGCAGATTAAAAAAAAGCTGATGCAAAGAAGCCGCATTTTCAGAATCCAAATTGCCAGAAGGTTCATCGGCTAATACTAACGAAGGATTATTAATTAAAGCCCGGGCGACAGAGACACGTTGTTGTTCACCTCCAGAAAGCTCGTTCGGCTTGTGCTGCGCCCGATCTGCAACACCAAGAATATCCAATAGTTCCATCGCTCTACGTTCTGCCTTTTGTGTAGGAGTACCATTAATAAAAGCAGGGATACAAATATTTTCCAGGGCTGTAAACTCGGGTAGCAAATGGTGAAACTGAAACACAAATCCAATATGTTTATTTCTAAATGCACTCATTTCATTCGAGGACAACGTATGTATGGCGGTATCATTGATAAAAAGTTCGCCTCTATCTGCTTTGTCTAATGTGCCAATAATATGCAAAAAAGTGCTCTTCCCTGCTCCCGAAGCACCAACAATGGAAACTATTTCTCCACGTTGAACTTCAAAATCTACCCCTTTTAGTATGGGTAGTGAACCATAAGACTTATGAATATTTGTGGCTTTAAGAATCATAATGCGAATTTACTAAAAAGAATCAAAAACCAAGCCCTATAACGACCTACAGACACCTCCCTTATAGAACAAGCTTTTAATTTTTAGCCTTGTTCCATAAGAATAAAAACCCTATTTTTACGTCAAATTTTTTTATCAATGAACATTCACGAATATCAAGGAAAAGAAATACTTAAGAGTTTTGGTGTAAGAGTCCAAGAAGGAATCGTTGCCGAAACGCCTGAGCAAGCAGTTGAAGCTGCTAAGAGAATGAAAGAAGAATTCAACTCGGATTGGGTTGTGATTAAAGCACAAATTCATGCAGGAGGCCGTGGTAAAGGTGGTGGCGTAAAGTTAGCCAAAAACCATGATGAAGTATTGCAACGTGCTACAGATATCATCGGCATGCAACTTGTTACTCCACAAACAGGTCCTGAAGGTAAAAAAGTTAATAAAGTGCTAGTCGCACAGGATGTTTACTACCCAGGCGATAGTGCAACCAAAGAGTTCTATATGTCTGTTTTGTTAGATCGCGGAACTGGTCGTAACATTATCATGTACTCGACAGAAGGCGGTATGGACATCGAAGAAGTCGCTGAAAAAACTCCTCATTTAATCTTCAAAGAAGAAATCGATCCTAAAGTTGGCCTTCAAGGTTTCCAAGCTCGTAAAATTGCTTTCAACCTAGGTTTATCAGGAGCTGCCCACAAAGACATGGTTAAATTCGTAGCTGCTTTATACAAAGCTTACGACTCTATCGATGCTTCTATGTTTGAGATCAATCCAGTGTTAAAAACATCTGATGATAAAATCTTAGCTGTTGATGCTAAAGTAAATTTAGACGAAAACGCATTATACCGTCATGCTGATATCGCTGCAATGCGTGATATCACAGAAGAAGACCCAACAGAAGTTGAAGCGGGTGAATCCAACTTAAACTATGTTAAATTGGATGGTAACGTAGGTTGTATGGTAAATGGTGCTGGACTCGCGATGGCAACAATGGACATCATTAAACTAGCTGGTGGTGAACCTGCAAACTTCCTAGATGTAGGTGGTACTGCTAATGCAGAAACTGTAAAAGCAGGATTCAACATCATCCTTAAAGATCCAAATGTAAAAGCAATCTTAATCAACATCTTCGGTGGTATCGTACGTTGTGACCGTGTCGCTCAAGGTGTTATTGATGCATACAACGAAATTGGCAACATCCCTGTTCCGATTATCGTTCGTCTTCAAGGAACTAATGCAGCAGAAGCTAAAAAATTAATTGATGAGTCTGGCTTACAAGTTTACTCAGCAATATTATTGAAAGAAGCTGCAGAACTTGTTACAAAAGTATTAGGCGAAAAATAATCTTTCAACAATAAGATAGGAAAAGGGGTAAAATAAATTTTACCCCTTTTCCTTTTTCTATACTTTTTTTGTTTTTTATATCGTCCCCCCCGGAATACACGAAGGCAAAGAAAATCCAAGAACCGAATAACAATCTTACATTCCCTTACAAAATTCTAAAAACTCGGAATCCACAGAACAGATTTTTAACATATGTAAAAATTTATTACTACTATAAAACCGATTTTTGCAAGTGACAAAAACATTTAATATTTAAAGTCATTATGAACACTATTTTCTCAAAGAAGACAATATTCAGACTAGTTATCATCTGGTTAGTTGTTCTTGTATTTAGTATTTATGGGCACGACTTCAGCCAAGAGCTGAACCCTCTTAATGGATCTATCTTATTCGTAATACTATTAAGTACCATCATATTTTCATCTTTTGGTGTGGTAAAAGAGGCCGATAAATTGGCACACAAACTAGGCGAACCTTATGGTACACTAATCCTTACCTTATCGATTGTCGCAATTGAAGTAATACTTATTTCGGCTGTGCTGTTAGGCCCCGGTGAATCGGCTCAAATAGCAAAAGACTCTATTTTCTCCGTGATGATGATTATCATGAATCTAGTGGTAGGGATATGTTTATTATTTGGAGGGTTGAAATACGGCGAACAGGAATATAATGCGCAAGGCACAATGACTTATCTCTCGATGATTATCATGCTCTCAGGAATATCGATGTTATTACCAAACTTTATCCAAGGAGCAGGAAACGGAATATTTACGAATATACAAGCTATCGGAATTTCTTTGTTGATAGCCATTCTATACGCCTTCTTTCTTGCTTATCAAATGAAGGGATATAGACATCTATATCTACAACCTGAATCCGGTCACATGGAAATCGTCTATGCACAACGTAATAACAATCGAGAATTGACCGAAGAAAACGGAGAATCTATTGATAAAAAAGAAATTATTCTTCGTAGTGTCTTACTTATAGCAATGATCCTTCCTATTGTACTCTTGTCTCACCACATGGCCAGTATTGTCGATTACGGAACAAAGACCACACAGCTTCCTCCTCTTTTAGGCGGAGTGTTGATTGCTATTATCGTATTCACACCGGAATCGATGACTGCTGTAAAAGCTGCATTAAATAATGAGTTTCAGCGAGCAATTAACCTTTGTCATGGAGCCTTTGTATCTACCGTAGGACTTACAGTACCGGCTGTACTGACTATCGGATTATTGACTGGTAAGACGGTCGCTTTAGGTCTTACATCAACAGAAACAATATTATTTATTATAACACTTTTGCTCAGCTTGATGAGCTTCTTAGGTAAGCGCACGTCTCCCATATTAGGCATCATGCATATTATCCTATTTTTCTTATTTATCCTTCTCGTATTTAACCCTTAAGTTTAATACCCGACAGACATACGTGCTAAAGGAGCGATATCCTGCCCGACGAAGTCTTTCTTCAGATATTTATGATAACCGGCGATGGCAATCATCGCCGCGTTGTCTGTGCAGTATTCAAATTTGGGAATAAACACATTCCACTTATACCTTTCGCCCATGGCCAGTAAATCTTTCCGTAGACCGGAATTAGCAGATACTCCACCTGCAATAGCAATATCTTTTACGCCCGTTTGTTTAGCTGCCTTTTTTACTTTGTTCAATAGAATAGACACTATACGTTGTTGTACAGAAGCACACACATCATCCCTATAGTCCTCTAAAAAAGATGGATTTTCACTCACTTTGCGTTGCACCAAATATAAAATGGCTGTCTTGAGACCAGAAAAACTAAAATCCAAACCGGGTATCTGTGGCTCAGGAAGAGTAAAAGCCTTGGGGTCGCCCAATTGTGCATACTTATCAATCAAGGGCCCTCCCGGATATGGAAGATTCAAAATTTTCGCAGTTTTATCAAATGCCTCCCCTGCTGCGTCATCTAATGTCTGTCCAATCAACTCCATGTCAAAGTAATCCTTCACTAATACGATTTGCGTATGGCCTCCAGACACGGTAAGACATAAAAAGGGAAAAGATGGCTGGGGATTGTCAATAAAATGTGCTAGAATATGGGCTTGCATATGATTAATCTCAATCAACGGAATCTGACGCGCTAGTGCAAAAGATTTCGCAAAGGAAGTTCCAACCAAAAGAGAGCCCAATAAACCAGGTCCGCGCGTAAAAGCTACTGCATCTACATCATTTTTTGTAATTTCGGCCTGTATTATCGCTTGGTCAACAGTCGGTATAATATTTTGCTGATGTGCCCTCGATGCTAATTCCGGGACGACACCACCATATTTCGCGTGAATTGCTTGACTCGCAATAATATTTGACTTAATTTCACCGTCTATACAGATGGATGCTGAAGTTTCGTCACAAGAGGATTCTATTCCGAGGATAATAGCCATTTTGAGGAAGTAATTTTAAAACACAAAAGTATCAAAAAAATACTAAAAATAACGCTAATTACTACTGTCAGTATCCTGCTGCTTGTTGTTGCGGCTATTTTTGTCCTACAATTTCAAAGCGTCCAGACTTATCTCTCTCAAAAGGTGGCGCGTTATCTATCCAAGGAACTCGATAGCGATATTCAGATCGACTACGTATACTTCAAACCTTTTTCCGCCGTCACTCTCCAAGGATTCGCCATCAAGGATCGAAAAGGAATTCCATTAATGAGCATCAAAGAACTTTCAGCGGATTTGGTATTATCTCAACTATTAAATAATAAAATAATTGTTGAAGAGCTCTATCTCGACGAGGGATATATTAATATTGAACTCTACAAAGACAGTTCAAATTTTTCTAGTCTAGCAAAATACTTCGTTCCAAAAAAAGACAACAAGAAAAAAAAGAAGCAACAATTTGGCTTTAGATTAGACAAGGTCGAACTTGTAGATAATCGCTTTAAACTACGTAACCACAACTTCAAAAAAAATAATCGAGGCGTCAATTTCGCTGATTTAGATGTCAAGAATTTCTCTGCTGTTTTCGATAAAATCAGATTAGACTCCATCATTTCAGCAGAAATAACGGGCTTTACACTACTTGAAAAATCAGGACTATCCATTCAGAAACTTAACACCTATGCTTCTTATAGTGACAAGCTTATGGAGTTTAAGAAACTATATCTAAAGACAAACCGATCGGTGTTACAGGATTATGTTTGTTTTGAATATGACAAGATAAATGACTTTTCCGAGTTTCTTACCAAAGTAAATATCAAGAGCACTCTCAAAAACTCATCCGTAGACTCTCGTGATATTGAATTCTTCGCGCCGACTATGCGTCATGTCATCTTTAAAACAGAAGTACACCGTGCTACTCTTAGAGGCACTGTCTCAAATATCAAGGCACGAAATATTCATCTATCGACAGGACAAAATACAGAGTTAAAAGGAGATTTATCCATAAAAGGCCTCCCTTACATAGATAAGACTCTATTTATTGCTGACCTAAAAAAGCTTCATACAACACCTCAGGATGTAGAAAAAATAGTACCTCAACTCGCGAACAAAAAGAATTTTAGTCTCCCAGATCAACTTCATCGTCTTAAAGAAGTAACATTTGAAGGAGCTTTCAATGGCCTCTATAATGATTTCCTAGTAGATGGGACATTTAATACAGCGATAGGCCGCTTAAAGACAAAAAGCCACATCGATATAACAAGGGCTCTGAAGTACAAAGGTGAATTGTCATCTCCTCGTTTCGACATCGGTACTTTCGTTTCTTCCTCAAGTATTGGGAACTCATCTCTAGAAGTAAGTTTTGAGGGAAAGGGCTTGACATTAGAAGAATTGGCCCTTCAATTTTCAGGAAAGATGAAAAACAGCGAGTTATTGAACTACACCTACGAACAGGTCTTAGTCAGTGGTAGCCTGACCAATAAAAAACTAGAGATACAGGGTGATATCAATGATGAAAACCTTAAGGTAGATTATAGATCAACTCTGGACTGGCAACAAAGTTCTCCTAGCTATCTGTTGGATGCCAAAGTACATCACGCAGCGTTGAATAAACTAAAATTACTAAACAAAGACAGTGTCACCATCCACGAAGCAAACATTAACACCAACTTAATTGGTAATTCTTTAAATACTATTGTAGGACATTTCAATGCTGATTCTATCGAGCTCTCAACGACAAAAGGAGATTTCAGGATTAAATCCTTAGCATTTACGGCTGAAGGTAATGAAACAAACAGATCGCTGACACTAGCATCAGATGTTTTAGATGCTAAAATGGAAGGCATTATTGACCTTAATACAATTGTACCCTATTTTAAATCATTGGCTATGCGTTATGCGCCAGCCATAGGAATTGAAACACAGCCTTACGATGTCCAGGATTTCAACTTAGAAATAAATGTCAAATCTTTCAAGCCTATCGCACCTTTATTAGACCCGTCATTGAATATCGCTGATGGTGCGCACCTGAATGCTATATTTTCGTCTGAAAATTACACGGCTAGCTTTGTAGCTTACAGTCCGACATTGATTTACAAGGGAGTCAAATTAACGAACCTATCTATCCAAGAAAAAGCAGATGATCGTGCATTTTCCCTCGATGTGCTAGCGGATCGGATGAGTATTGGGGATAGCACTTATATCAACAGCATCGCTATCCGTAATATATTGGCCAATGATAGCCTCTTATTCAATGTACGCATGTCTGAAAAGAGTGCTGTCAATCACCTTGATCT
Organism: Sphingobacterium sp. xlx-130; assembly: GCF_011007405.1. Classification (NCBI taxonomy): domain Bacteria; kingdom Pseudomonadati; phylum Bacteroidota; class Sphingobacteriia; order Sphingobacteriales; family Sphingobacteriaceae; genus Sphingobacterium; species Sphingobacterium sp. xlx-130. Next base: position 18,561 of record NZ_WFKN01000011.1, on the reverse strand, counting down.
TCATGGCAACATACACTTTGAACACAATGCACCTGCTTATATAAAATTTAAACCTTCTTCTATTACAATCAATAAAGAAGCTTGGCATCTCAATAATGATGCAGCGATGCGTGTCTCAAAAGGAAAATTCTACATCTCAAATCTGATATTAAGCCAAGCAGAACAACGCGTAAAACTCGATGGTATCGTATCCAATGAAAATGACAAAATCAATATTCTATTTGACCGCTTTAGTCTAACGTCACTCAACGGGATAACCAAACCATTAGGCATTGAATTAAAGGGCTTCTTGAGTGGTAATGTTGAATTGACTTCACTCTTCAAAAAACCCTTTGCTTCGGGTAGAATTCAGACTACCCCCATTATCTATAATGGGGTATCCATCGGACAACTGAAACTAAAAGGTGATTTTGATCCGGACATAGGCACAGCAAATATAGATCTCTCCCTTCTTGATGAACAAGAAAGGGGTATTAACCTTAATGGTAATTATAATTTTTTCGATGAAAATGAACCGTTAAATTTATCAGGGAAGCTCAAAGAAACGGACTTGACGTTATTTCAACCCTTTTTAAAAAATCTGGTTTCCAATTTACAGGGAAAGGGAAATGCAGACGTCAATATAAAAGGGACCTTCAAAAATCCTAAAATAACCGGGTTGGGACGATTTACAAACACATCCTTTACCGTGAACTACCTGAAAACGGATTACTATGTGGACAATCAGATGGCTATGGTCGAAAACAATGCTATAATGCTCCAAAACCTTCAAATCCGGGACAGCAAAAATCAAACTGCAACAGCAAATGGCATTGTCAATCTTTCTAAACTCGCAACACCTTACATCGATGTTGACGTTAATGGAAACAATTTCATGGTGTTAAACACCAATTATAAGGACAATAATCTGTACTACGGTACAGCACATGCTACAGGAGTATTCCGTTTCAAAGGATATACTTCTGCCATTGATATTGACATAAAAGCAAAATCGGAGAAAGGAACTACGCTCACTATTCCATTCAATAGTGCAATGACTGTCTCGGAAGAAAGCGATTTTATTTATTTCATTAGCAAGGACTCTACGGAAAATGAAAAGCAACGTAAAAAATCCCTATTCAAAGGAATTACAATGAATATGGACCTGAGTCTAACAGCTGATGCGGAAATCAATCTACAAACAAATCTAGGTTCACTGAAAGGAAACGGATTGGGAGAGATAGGAATGAAAATAACATCCCTTGGGGATTTCGAGATGTTTGGTGATTACACTGTAAATACTGGAAAGTTTCATTTCACGGCTCAGGATTTTATAAACAAGTACTTTGACATCCGCGAGGGCGGAACTATTCGATGGACAGGCAAACCAAATGAAGCAACGATCAACCTTACAGCTATCTACCAACAAAGAACTGCTGTGGGTCCGCTATATAATGCAGCAGGACGAACTGGTGATGACGAGCGGGTACTAGCACAGGCCGATATGCTGATAAAGGGTACGTTGGAGCAACCCGATATCACGTTTGACCTTAACTTCCCACAAAATCCATACATCAAGGATCAACTTCAAAGTTATTTAAGCGACATCAACAATGTCAACCAACAAGCCTTAAGTCTCATCGTACGACGAAGCTTCACGCCAAATTCTACGAGTGAAATTGGAAGAGAAGTAAATAGTACACTGTTATCTGCAGGAACGGAGATTGCATTTAACCAGCTTAACAATATCATTTCTCAGTCACTCAATGTCAATTTTTTTGACCTCAACATACGTTCCTTCAATGACGCTTCTGCATCCGTCAGACTTCTGAATGATCGGCTGATATTGACAGGCGGGATCACAGACCGGACCAATTATCAAGCAAATGACCTTACCTTTTTTAGAGAGGGGATTACAACCGATGCTGAATTGACCTACCGATTGCGAAAAGATGGAAATCTTATTCTAAGAGCTTACAATAGACCATATACCCGCAATTTTTTGATACGCATGAATGACGGGGAGTACATCAGTGCCTTTGGTGTTGTATATAGGCAAGAATTTGACTCTTTCAGTGAATTCTGGAGAAAAATGTGGAATTGGGGATATCGAAAAGAACAAAAACCAAAAGAAGCTTTAAAAAAATAAAGGCTCTCCAATTGGAGAGCCTTTATGTTACTTAAACTTGCTTGCCAGTGCAGCTAGTTTAGATGCCATATCTGTTTCTGGTGCATGTTGTGTTTCCTTTTTTACCGAACGCTTACGAGGAGCTTTATCTTCAGTCTTCATGGACAGTCCTATACGATTACGCTTTTCGTCCACTTCTGTAACTGTCACCATTACTTTCTGCTGTACTTTGACAATCTCATGTGGATCTGAAACAAAATGATTAGCCAGTTGGCTAAGATGCACCAAACCATCCTGATGCACACCGATATCCACAAATGCTCCAAAATTTGTAATATTTGTTACGATACCTGGCAGTTTCATACCCGTCTTAAGGTCTCCAATGGCATTGACCCCATCTGTAAACGAAAAAGTTTCAAACTGCTCACGTGGATCTAGGCCAGGTTTGGCCAATTCGGAAATAATATCATTTAAGGTCGGTAATCCTACCTCATCATTTATATATTGCTTTAAATCGATACGCTTTCTAAGTTGTCCGTCTGTTATCAACTCTCTTACTTCTACACCCAAATCTTTTGCCATCTGTTCGACCAAACGATACCTTTCAGGATGAACAGCCGAAGCATCAAGCGCATGTTCGCCATTGCGGATACGAAGAAAACCTGCGGCCTGCTCGAACGCTTTGTCTCCCAAGCGAGGTACTTTCTTCAATTCACGTCTCGAACTAAATGGTCCATTTTCTTTCCGATAATTTACAATCTGCTGCGCTAAAGCAGGTCCTAAACCAGATATATAAGATAAAATCTGTTTAGATGCTGTATTGAGTTCTACCCCTACCGCATTCACACAAGAAATAACAGCATCATCCAATGCAGACTGTAGTTTATTTTGATCCACATCGTGCTGATACTGGCCTACTCCAATTGATTTCGGGTCTATCTTCACCAATTCAGCGAGAGGGTCCATTAATCTTCGCCCAATAGATACCGCTCCACGCACAGTAACATCATAATCCGGAAACTCTTCACGAGCCGTTTCGGAAGCCGAGTAGATAGAAGCTCCGCTTTCATTCACCATAACCATGGTGACTCCTTCTAGATTTAATTTGCGAACAAAATCTTCCGTTTCACGCCCCGCAGTTCCATTTCCGATTGCAATAGCCTCAACACTATATTTTGCGACTAGGTGTTTTACTGTCTTCTCCGCCTCTATTGCTCCTCCAGCTCCCGTATGTGGAAAAATAGCCGTATTTTCTAGCAGATTGCCCTGAGCATCCAATACAACAGTCTTACATCCTGTGCGGAATCCAGGGTCGATAGCCAAAAGCCGCTTCTGTCCCAATGGTGCCGCCAGCAAGAGTTGTCTTACATTATCGGCAAATACTTTGATAGCTTCCTCATCGGCACGTTGCCTTGTCAACACACGTACTTCCGTTTCCATTGATGGCTTTAATAATCTCTTATAACCGTCAATTAAAGCCAATTCAACCTGTTTAGAAGCTTCATTATTGCCTTTGATATACATTTTTTCAATACGAGGTATAACCTCCTCTTCCTCAACTTCAATATCTAAATACAATAATTCCTCTTTCTCTCCCCGGCGCATAGCCAGTACACGGTGCGATGGAGCGGAGTTTAGAGACTCATTCCATTCAAAATAATCTTTATACTTTAACGCTTGCTCTTCTTTACCTGGTACTACTCGTGACACAAATAGCCCCTTCTCCAAAAATAACTTACGTACAGTGGCTCGCACTTCGGCATCCTCAGCGATAGTCTCGGAAATAATATCCCTAGCACCTGCCAATGCCTCCTCGATATTGTTGACTCCGAGTTCGGTATTGATATAGTGTTCAGCATGCACATCTACTTCTCCTGTATTTTGGTTCAACAGCAATTCAGCCAACGGTTGTAAACCCTTCTCACGTGCGACGGAGGCCCTTGTTTTGCGCTTCGGCTTATAGGGCAAGTAGATATCCTCTAGAGCGGCCATGTTTTCAGCAGACTTAATCTGCGCTTCAAGTTCAGGTGTCAATTTGCCTTGGTCCTGAATTGATTTTAAGACCGTCTCTCTGCGTTTGTCCAAATCGCGCAATTGTTGAATTCGGTCACGAATAGCTGTAATCTGTACCTCGTCCAAACTACCTGTTAATTCCTTTCGATAACGAGAAATAAATGGAACAGTGGCACCCTCGTCCAAGAGTTCAATAGTCGTACGCACTTGTCGGTCTGTCAGTGACAACTCTTTCGAAATAATAATTTCGTGTAACATAAATTGGGATAATCAAATAAGAAAGAGAAAGCTGTTGAAGATTCATTTCAACAGCTTTCCATAAATTTAAAATATAGTTTTTAAGCTTGTTTTGTTGGTGTATTTGTATCAGAAGATTCCTCTTCTGATTTACTCGAGGCCACTTCTTTCCCCTCTACAGGTTCGGCAGCAGATTCTTCGGAAGCAAAGTGGTCATTATAACCATATTTATAATACTCGGTATCATCAACAGGATGTCCGCCTGGATTATGTTGATACGTATTCTCAGGCGCAGAAAACTGTGGAAACTTTTTCTCAGCAGCGTTGTCTGCAACCACATCCGCGTCTACTACAACGTCGTGTTGTTCCGTACTTGCTACTTTAGTTTCTGTTCTATCCGCTTTTGGCCTGTCTTCAACCGTAACGTCCAGATCTTTTTCAAAATTGTTGATTTGATCCGAAATTTCTCTTTTTATTCCTTCAGAAGCGTCTTTAAACTCCCGAATACCACGACCTAGCCCTCTAGCCAACTCTGGCAACTTCTTTCCACCAAATAATAATAGTATAACAATTACTATTAAAATCATCTCCTGCGTACCAATATTTAAAAATGCTAATGTCATAACTATAAAACTTTAGAAAGGCTAAGGTAAGTCTATTATCTTTTTACATCAATAGTTTCTTGTAATTATTTGAACACATTTATAACCTAATTTTTCAATTCAAACTTTAGTACCTTTGCAAACTAGTCGAAAATATGTTTGGGAATATAAAACTCAATAAATCTTATTACCTGAGTACGATGGCGCTAGCAGGGCCCGTTGTCATTTCTCAATTGGGTCACACATTTGTGCAAACAGCAGATACCATGATTGTAGGACACTTTGCAGGCACAATTTCGCTTGCGGCAGTTTCTTTAACTCATTCTGTATTTATGGTAGTCTTAGTAATAGGATTAGGAATCGCCTACGGTCTCACTCCGCTTATTGCTCAAGAAAACGGTAAGTCAAATAAAGAAGAATGTGCAAAACTGCTATCAAATAGTTTTTGGATCAATATCATATCGGGGATACTGCTTTTTTGTGTTGTATATTTTGGATCTATGTTTGCCATGCAGCATGCGGACCAAGATCCTGCGGTCGTTAAGGAAGCTAAACCCTATTTACTATTGCTCAGTCTATCCATATTGCCTCTGATGACCTTCAATACATTCAAACAATTTGCGGAAGGGCTGGGATTTACCAAGCAAGCGATGCAAGTAACTATCTGGGGAAATATACTGAATGTTGTCCTAGCAATTATTCTGGTAAAGGGAATGTTCGGCATCCCTCCTATGGGAATACGAGGCGTCGGGATCGCAACCTTAATTGATCGGGTGCTAATGATGTTGGTCATGATGATCTATGTATTACGGTCTAAACATTTTAAAAGTTATACCACTCATTTCAAGTTATTCTCTATCCGTAAAAAAAGAATTTTATCCATCCTAAAAATCGGAACTCCCGTTGCGTTACAGTACGTTTTTGAAATAGGAGCTTTTGCTGGAGCATCACTTATCGCGGGTAAAATTGGAGCTTTAGAACAGGCATCTCACCAAGTAGCCATCACGTTGGCATCTATGACTTATATGATGGCCAGCGGTATTGCAGCTGCTTCAACCATTAAAGTGGGCAATAGCTTTGGTAATAGAAAGTATGGTAGGCTACACAAGTTTGCAAAGGTGTCCTATCATCTGGTATTACTATTCATGATATGTACTGCCGCCTTATTTGCTATATTCAATCATCAACTACCGTACCTCATCAGTAAAGACACTGCGGTAATACATTTGGCCGCACAATTGCTACTTATAGCAGGTCTTTTCCAATTATTTGATGGCACTCAGGTTGTCGGTTTGGGTATTTTAAGAGGTATGGGGGATGTCAATATCCCAACGGTAATTACATTCATCGCCTACTGGGTTGTGGGTATACCAACTGGATACGTAATGGGAATAAACTTTCAATGGGGGATTCAAGGGGTTTGGTATGGTTTGACACTTGGATTGTTAACCTCGTCCATCTTACTCAATACACGATACCGGTATATTACAAAACAAAAACTAAAAATTACCGGATAATCCTGATTTCATTAAGCACAATTAATAGCTCCATCAATATATAACAGAGGGCTTAAATAAGGTATGTCCAAATTTGCTCCACGTAAGATAAACCAAACTCCCATTAACAGATAAAAAACTGGAATTATTGTCGAAAATTTTAACTTAAACATCTTTTTTGTCCATAGAGAAGTAATGGAGAACAATAACATGAGGGGAAGTGTCCCTAAACCAAATAAAACCATAAACTGAAAGCCTGATGCTGTACCATTGGCATTCATAGCGGATGCCAATGCCATGTACACCATCCCACAAGGCAACAGTCCGTTCAACACCCCTGCAACAAAAGCACCTCCTGGTCTGTATAACCAATGCCCCATAAGCTTTGCAAAGGGTCGAATCGCCCGTGTTTGAAACTGAGCCAACGTCTTGGAATTTTTAGCAAACAGGTGAGATAAACCTATTAGTACAAGGATCGCACCCGTCAACAAGGAGAAAAGCTGTTGCCAACCCTGAACAGATGCCATAGTCCCGATTAGTCCCAATAACAAGCCTAAAGCACCATAAGTCAATATTCGTCCAAACTGATAAAGCAATTTATTGAAAGTCTGCTGCCAGGATATTTTTTGGTTGCCTTGAATAGCTATCAGAAGTGGTCCGCACATTACAGCACAATGAATACTTCCAAAAAGCCCCATAAAAAAAGCCAGATAATAATAAGTCATATATCCCTCCTATTGCAAAAACAAGGTTTGACTATCCATATAACTCCTTTCTTTACTTTCCCAATTCAATTCCAGTATCCAGTTTCCTTTAAGAAAAGTTGAAAGTGGCAGTTTAAACACATTAGAGACGGTGTAAAAAGGAATTTTCAAATCCAATTTGCCGTCTGATGGCCTTTTGAAGCTAAGTTCACCCTTATTGATATTTCCAATAAAAAAAATGGATAGTGTATCCCCTTCCAATTGCAGTCGAGGCCTAGCCCCATCATCCAAGGTGTTTTGTTTGCGCGTGTAAATATCATCGTACGCCAAGCCTCTTTCATAGTAATCATCGTCTACGAGCGTATCGGTATCCTTCGAAACCATATAAACACCTGCGCTGACAATAAGTAACATAAAAGTGCCTAAGCCTACAACTATTTTCATTCCCCAGTTCATACCTATGCTATTTTAAGATCCCGAAGGTGAAATAAATGTAGTCTTTAATGTCTCGACCACCTCGCCTTCGGATACGACATTTACACGTATATCTGTTTTGTACTTATCAAAAATACCTTTTTCGCCTATTAAAAAGAAGCTCAGTTTTGCGGATCCATCTTTTGAAAGTTTGCCTACATTATTAACCAACTGGATAGTCAATTTAGAATCTTGAGGAACCAAGTCAAATGTGATTTCCTTGCCACTCTTATTAATCAATTCTAATGTATACAAATTACTGACAGTCCCATCCGTACGAATTTGGTATGTACTTCCAGTAGCACGTAACAAAGAACCTCCTATTAGCGAACGGTTGAATATCATAAACCCAAAGCCACCGATCAGAAAACACAATATTATTGCATAAATAACATGACGAACACGGCTTTTCTTAAAGTCTTTCTTTCCTTCGATTTCACCCAACGAATAAAACCCGATCAAGCGCTTTGGTTTGTTGATCTTTTCCATAACGGCATCGCAAGCATCAATACAAGCCGTACAGTTAACACACTCAAGCTGTATACCATTTCGGATATCTATACCTGTCGGGCATACGTGTACACATAAGTTACAGTCGATACAATCCCCCTTATTCGCATCAATTTCGCCTTTACGTTGTTTACCTCGAGGCTCTCCTCTTTTTTCATTGTAAGCTACTGTAAGACTTTGATCGTCGAGCAGCACTCCTTGAAACCTTCCGTAAGGACATATCGTGGTACACACAATCTCCCGCACAAAGGCAAATACAGCATAGAATAATAAGGTGAAAATTACAATAGTAATCAATCCTCCTATATGACTATCGATAGGATCAGTGATTATCTTAAATAATGCCTCTACACCAATAATGTAAGAAAGAAAGATATTGGAGATTAAAAATGAAATAACTAAAAACACCGTATGTTTTAACAATTTCTTCCATGCCCGAGCGTCCGTATTAGGTCCGTTATCTAATTTTTTCTGTTGCGTCCAATCGCCCTCTATCCAATATTCGATCCGTCTAAAGACAAGCTCCATAAAGATAGTCTGAGGGCAGGTCCACCCACACCACACACGTCCAAAAATAGCCGTAAACAACACGATTCCTACAAGAACTATCAATGTTCCAAACACGAAAATATAAAGATCCTGAGGGAAAAACATATTTCCGAATATCGAGAACTTACGCTCAACGATATTAAACATCACAAAGGGATTGCCATTGATCTTAATGAAAGGAGCGGCAAATAGAAACAGTAGCAAACCATAGCCTACATACTGTCGGGCATTATAAAATGTACCCGATGGTTTTTTAGCGTATATCCAAGTTCTCTTTTTCTCTTTCGAAGGTAATACTGGTCCTTTGTCATTTACTACTGCTTCCATTGCTCCTAATAATTAAACACTATTGAAATTTCTATTTATTCGCAGTTGAATCAGTTGTGGTTTTGTTTGCATCATCGGCAGAGCCCCCCTCAGATTCGTAGGCCTTAATTTCAACTCCCTCAGATGCTTTTGCATTAGCAGGCTTTGTATCTCTAAGTGTTAAAATATAACTACTTACCTCTGCTATTTGGCCGGGAGTCAAAGTTTGCTCCCATGGAACCATCCCCTTCTCAGGTACTCCATACTTAACCGTCTTAAATACATCTTTAATTTCTCCTCCATGTATCCAAAATCTATCGGTTAAGTTAGGTCCGATTCCGCCTTCACCATTACCGCCATGACAAGCGACACAGTTAACAGCAAATATTGCTTTACCGGCTGGAGCCAGCGCAGCATCAAACAGAACAGAGCTCTCATCTATTAAATTAGCTGTTTGAGCAAGGTATTCCTGCTTTGTTTTTTCAGCCACGGCCAATTCCTGCAGATACTCCTGGTCTTGGTTCATTCCCCATCCAAAAACGTGGTACACCAAAAGATAGACAAAACCAAAGAGCACAGTAGAGTAAAATAAAGCATTAAACCAAGTTGGAATAGGATTATTCAATTCTTGGATCCCGTCATACTCATGATCGATAACCATATCTTTCTCTTCTTCAATAGGGCGTAGTTCCAATAGATTACTCCAGATCCTCCCCCACCTACCTTTTCCTTGAGCCTTCGCTAATCGCTTTATTTCATCCTCTTGTTTGGCGAGCTCTGGCATCGTGAGCCGAAGAATGGATTTCATTGCCTTATTAACCACTATAGCTGAAAACAATAAGGTAATCATCACTACAATCAAAGCGATGATTAGGATATCGCTGTATAAATCGGCCGCCCCAAATTTCCATTGGGTAACACCTTCCACAGGTTCAGCAGCCATTAAAAATAAACTCATAATTTCAAATTATCTTCAGATGAACACTTGGTTTTTTTCTCCGACTCGTCAAATGGTATATCCTTCATATACTGGATATAATCTTTCTTCATAAAAAACAACATGATACCAACCACTGCAAAGAAAATGATGAATATCCATAATGATGTGATTAGATACATCTCATCACCATTTAAGTTTGTTATTTGTTTGAACATATCTTTTTAACTTAATTGAATAATATTCAGTTCTTAATTCTCTGCAGAAACGGTCTGATCTGCTGTAGTCTTTACTTCAGCCTTTATATCTGTGCCGAGACGTTGCAAATAAGCGATAAGCGCTATGATCTCACGATCAGCTTTTACATTCACCTGATTAGAGGCTAAATCCTTCGCAATCATCTGTGCTTGTTTTTCTGCATTTGCTACAGCATTGTCCACATCCGAGTTAGAGTACGGTACACCTAATATCCGCATCGCATTCATTTTAGCGACCAGTGTACTGTTGTCTAGCTGTTGATCAATTAACCAAGGGTAGGGAGGCATAATACTTCCCGGAGAAGTAATAGTCGGATCCAACATATGGTCAAAGTGCCATTTATTAGGATACTTACCTCCTACACGATGTAAATCGGGACCAGTACGTTTTGACCCCCATAAGAACGGCATATCGTAAACATATTCGCCAGCTTTACTATACTCTCCATAACGTGACGTCTCAGACCGGAAAGGCCTTACTGCTTGTGTATGACAGTTGACACAACCTTCTTTAATATAAAGATCCCTTCCCTGTAGTTCCAATGCCGTATAAGGTTGTACGCTTTTAATCGTAGGTATATTATCCTTAATCATAAAAGTAGGTACCATCTCCACTATCCCACCAATCAGAATAGCAATTAATGCCAACACCATAAAAAGAACCGGCTTCCGTTCTAATCGTCTATGGGACGAACGTTCGCTAACAGTAACTGGTATTAAGGCAGGAGCCTCTGCAGGCTCATTTGCTACAAGTTTCCCTGACTTCATTGTCTTCACCAGATTGTATGTCATAATAATAACACCTGTTAAATACAATGCTCCTCCTAACGCACGCATCATGTGCATGGGTAGGATTTCTAATGTTGTTGCAAGGAAATTAGGATATTTAAGAACACCTTCTGGCGTAAACTCTTTCCACATCAACCCTTGTACAACTGCTGCCCAATACATAGGGATTGCGTAGAAAAGGATCCCTAATGTTCCTATCCAGAAATGCACATTGGCTAGTTTCTTTGAGTAAAGCTGAGTTTTATATATGCGAGGCAACAACCAATACAAGATAGCAAATGTCATAAAACCGTTCCAGCCTAGCGCCCCAATATGAACGTGTGCTACGATCCAGTCTGTAAAGTGAGCGATCGCATTTACTTGCTTCAATGACAGCATGGGGCCTTCAAACGTCGCCATCCCATAACAGGTCAAAGCAACAACCATAAACTTTAAGATAGGTTCGGCTCTGACTTTATCCCAAGCGCCACGCAACGTCAATAACCCGTTGATCATCCCTCCCCAAGATGGAGCGATCAACATGATCGAAAACACAACCCCAAGAGATTGCACCCATGATGGTAAAGACGTATAAAGTAAATGGTGTGGTCCCGCCCATATATAAATAAAAATCAAGGACCAAAAGTGTAAGATACTAAGCTTGTAAGAATAGACAGGCCTATTAGCCATTTTAGGCAAGAAATAATACATCATCCCTAAAAATGGTGTCGTTAAAAAGAACGCTACCGCATTATGTCCATACCACCACTGTACCAACGCATCCTGCACCCCAGCGTACACATAAACACTTTTCCAGAAACCCACTGGTAATTGGATCGAATTAACAATATGTAAGACGGCTACGGTGACAAAAGTCGCTATATAAAACCACACAGCGACATACATATGACGCTCCCTTCGTTTTATAATAGTACCAAACATATTGATACCGAACACCACCCAAATCAATGTAATACCAATATCTATAGGCCACTCCATCTCTGCATATTCATGCGAACTGGTAAAACCTAAAGGTAGCGTAATCGCCGATGCAACAATAATAAATTGCCATCCCCAAAAATGGATCTTACTCAACACATCACTAAACATCCTTGCTTTCAGTACCCGTTGTAAAGAGTAATATACTCCCATAAAAATGGCGTTACCAACGAAAGCGAAAATGACCGCGTTGGTGTGTACCGGACGCACCCTACCAAAGGTGGTGTACTGCGTCATAAAATTCATCGCTGGCCATATCAACTGCATCGCTATTAGTAAACCAATAGACATGCCGACGATACCCCAGACAATTGTTGCAATCCCGAAGTTGCGTACAATCCTGTTGTCGTAATTAAATTGCTCTAGCTGCATTACATTTCATATTTGATTTTCAATATAAAAGTATAGACAAAAATTTGACATTCCAATGATACACAGCTATAATAAAAGTGATTTTCGTCACTTTCTTTCTTTTTTAAATATCAAGCAAAAAAAAGAGACATATACGATATATGTCTCTTGATTTTTAGTCTGTTAATAGATCTATTTTAGATTCGATACCCGTGCTTTCCAGGATTTTCAATAACCGCTTTCACGGAAACAAGTTTGTATACGTAAGAAGCGGTCTCTGAGTTTAGACGTAGTTTAAAATAATTATCTTCCTTTTGTCTACGCATAGAAGCCTTTAAACTCCCACCGCCAACGTTATACGCTGCTGCTACTAGCGTCCAATCTCCAAATTCTTCGTAAAGTGACTTCAGATAACGAGCAGCTGCATGTGTAGACTTTAGAAAATCAACACGCTCATCTACCTTACCATTAACACGTAAGCCATACAACCTCGCTGTAGCAGGCATAAATTGCCAGTATCCACCAGCACCCTTGTGTGATGTAACTCGTGCATCAAGTCCACTTTCTACCAGTGGAATGTACTTAAAATCCTCAGGTATTCCATAAGATTTAAGGATGGATGCAATTTGCGGAAGATACTTATCGGCTTTTTTGTGCATTTGATAAGACTGTTGTCTTTTAAAGGAAAACTTGGAAAGATATTTACCAAGTTTCTGCTTGACAGTTGTGAGCTCCGTAGGAATACTTTCGTTTGCGAAAGTGAGAGAATTAACATAATCCTCATTTGAATTTGACATTGAGCTTACTTTTTCTTCCTTCAACCTTTCAGCGTGCTCTAACATCAATTTTTTGAACGGATTTTCAAAAGAATCCAGTTGCGGATTTGAATACAATCTCGATAAAACCATTATCGAAAAAATTGCACTAATACATAATACTTTTTTTCTAATCATTCACTCCCTTAATGCTACCCTATCCACGACAACTGTCGATCAAAAGATAGCTTGGTCCATTTATGAAGGGTCAAAGGTATAAACTATTACATTAAAAAACAAACACTTATAAATCTAGCTATAATATGAATATCTAAAAACAACCTCTTAACGCCACTTAAACAAAGAAAATAGAAAGCAAAAAAAAATCCATAATTACATTATTTTGAGTACCTTTGTACCTCTATTTTTATTTAAAAATTATGCCATTCAAAAATCAACGGAACAGTCGAGATGACAACTCCAGAAAACAAAGAAGCAACTCAGAAAACTTCAAATCCAAAGGTAGTTTTGGAAGAAAAAGCACGAATCCTAGAGGCGAGAGCTTCGGTAAACCATCTTTTTCTAAAGATAACAAAGAAGAAAAAACATCATTTGGAAAATCCAGTTTTGGCAAAAGCAAATTCGAAGAAGGGAGATCTTTTAGCAAAGGTTCATTCACAAAAGGTAGATCCGAAGAAGGAAAGTCTTTTAACAGAAGTTCCTTCTCAAGAAGTGGATCCGAAGAAGGAAAGTCTTTCAACAAAAGTTCCTTCGCTAGAAAAAGTTCAGACAATGACAGGTCTAATAATAAATCATCCTTCTCTAAAGACAGATTTGAAGAGAAAAGGTCTACTGGCAAACACTCAAAATTCTCAAAATCAAGTTCTGCTGCTTTTGACCGATCTAAGGATGGCGAATCAAGAGACAACAGAAATTTCAAAAAAGGCAGAAAACGTATATTTAGTGACGAATATAAAGAACAGAAGGAAAACAATGACTTCAAGTATTCGGATAAACATAAATTTAGGCCTGCTCATAAACCTGCAAATCACGAGGTTGAGGACGATGGCTTAATTCGACTTAATCGGTACATTTCGAACTCTGGAATATGTTCAAGAAGAAAAGCTGATGAATTGATTAGTGCAGGCGTAATTTCTGTGAATGGTGAAGCGGTAACCGAATTAGGCACAAAAGTAGATCCTGCTAAAGACGAAATCCGTTATAATAACGAACGATTGAAACGCGAAAAAATGGTTTACGTCTTATTAAACAAACCAAAAGATTATATTACTACCACAGATGATCCACAAGAGCGTCGTACTGTCATGGAGCTTGTTTCAAAGGCTACTAAAGAAAGAATATATCCTGTAGGTCGGTTAGATAGAAATACCACCGGGTTATTACTAATGACAAATGATGGTAACCTTGCTGACAAACTATCCCATCCAAAGAACAACATTACCAAAATCTATCAGGTTGAGTTAAATAAAAGTCTTACCCAGGGTGACTTTAATAAAATAGAGTTTGGTCTAGAACTTGAGGACGGCTTTATCAAGCCAGATGATTTGAGTTATGTACAAGGAGCTTCAAAACGTGAAGTTGGTATACAAATCCATTCGGGAAAAAACAGGATTGTACGTCGCATTTTTGAATCCTTAGGATATGAAGTTATAAAACTCGATCGGGTTGTATACGCTAGTCTAACAAAGAAAGACTTACCTAGAGGGCGTTGGAGGTATCTTGAAGAAAAAGAACTCATTCAGTTGAAACATCTGATAAAATAAAACTAAAGTCTCGACAATGTCGAGACTTTAGTTTTTTCCAGACCACATAAAATTCACGTAAAGATTCGTATTTTTATGGATTAATTAAAGAAGAGCTATGACAGACCCTAAAACACTCACTTCCGTTGCTGAATTTCACCAAACTTTCCAGCATCCTATTCTTGAGACACCTCAAATTCCTTCAGAAAGCAGATGCAAATTAAGGGTTTCTCTAATTGAAGAAGAATTAAAAGAACTTGAGGAAGCTATACAAGATAATAACATCGTTGAGATTGCGGATGCCCTATGCGACATACAATACGTATTATCTGGTGCAATATTAGAATTTGGTCTGAAAGACAAATTCAGTGCGCTATTTGAAGAGGTACAACGCTCCAACATGAGTAAGGCTTGCAAAAGTGAAGATGAAGCTATTGCGACACAAGCACACTACAAAGCAAAAGGAGTAGATTCTTATTACAAAGAAGTAGACGGTAAATTTTTGGTATTCAGAAATGGAGATCATAAAACCCTTAAGTCCGTAAATTACTCCCCTGCAGACCTTAAGTCCATTATAGAACAATAAAACTAAAGCGATCAATGATCGCTTTAGTTTTATTTATTTAATAATACCCAGCCCTTTTGGTGTATAATATTTCCATCTTGCTGTCGACCCTTTATAATATAATAATATGTCCCCCCACTAAGCCCTACCCCGTCCCAAGTGTTATTATAAGCTTTACTTTCATAAAGACGATCCCCCCAACGATTAACAATAGTCAATTCCAGTTGTAAAATCTCCCCTTGATTCACGAATATCAATTGATCATTGTAGCCATCTCCATTCGGTGTCAGTACATTGCTCATAACAAATAAGCCCTCATTGAAACCTTCTCCATCTACGGTAATGAAAACAGTACTTCGAGAGGTTAAACCGAATTCATCAACAACTTCATAAATTAGCGAATCCGAACCAATGAATTTATTAACTGGCTTATATCGAACCTCACCAGACGGTAAGAACTCGGCAAACCCATTCAAAGCGCCCTCTACAATCTTAGCATTTTCCATCACGAACTTACCATCTCCTTCTTTATCATTCGACAAGACAGGAATTACAATACTTTGTCCTTCCTTCATGGTCACACGATCATCCTTGCTTTGAGGTGTAGCTCTCTTAATTCCGAATTTAGAAAAATAATTCACAGGAGCATTAGTAAACATGTTAGCCAAATTTTTTGTACTATGTCTTCTATTCTCTAAATAATTGGTCGTGGTCAATCTCCATTCATGAGCATCAGAATATTGAAAAATCTCCATACCAGAACTTTTAAGCAATCCGGATTCGTCCTTTTCATTATGTTCAAAGGTATAGGTTGTACGTACACTATTATCAGCATGCACGCCCCAAATCCTGTCAATTCCTCCCTCCTTTTTAACAAAAGACAAAACTCCATTCTCCAACGAATGCTTCATTACACTTACAAAAAGTTCAACATTCTTCTCGGGTTTAGCGATAACAGGACTATAATCCCCCTCTACCAAACCGATAGGAAACTCAAAAACAGAATTTGCGTGCATATTTTTTGAGAATAAAGAATTGATATTACCATTAGAGATTACCATTCTCCTTGGCGAAGCATTATCTAAAACACCATTCAGTCCGAGTGTAAAGCGATTCCCCCTCAGCTCAATACAAACGCCGTCGTCCATAAGACTGAACTTTGAATTCACAACAAAGATACCAGGCCTTAAATCTTCACCTTTTATAAACGGATGTTTCAATTTATCCAAAAGCAAATTTGCCTGATTACTAAGTTCAATATCGACCTTAATGTTGAGATTCCCATTTCCGTTAACCACCGTAGGCGTATTCTCTGTAAAGCGTGCATCTTTCATTAAACTTGGCGATACAATCCGAATTGTACCGAAGCCTTTCATCTGCGCACCAGGATCCAGCAGAATATAAGGAGATTGTATTTCCAAAACACCCTCGATAGAAAGATCAGCATTGTGTCCAAATATTAATGTATCTGCGGCAATAACCAGCGACTCATCCTTGCCAATCGTCTGAACTTGATCTAAGATCACGGTCTTCGTAATCTGAACCTGAGAGTAAGTGTTGAGTGACGCCCCAATCGTCAGCACAAACAAAAATAACCACTTCATAATTCGATATGCTTTTACGATGAACAATTATTTAATCATCACATACCAATGTTTAAACACCTGAAGTGCTCGTCTAGCAAATTAGAATTAAACGACCGTAAAAATCCATGTGCTCAAATAATATTATTCGAATTACAACAGTAGACAGTCCAAAAACTAATACATGAACGACCAAAATCAGATATTAAGAATGTTTATCCCAAGAGGGATAACCTTCTCGTTTTTCATAAGTATACACAAAGAAAGAAAATAAAAAGCAGAAAACTATAAAGAATAGAAAAAATATTACGTGACACTTATAAAGCGGTCACATTAATTTGTTACTACAGCTTAGATATTGACCTACACATTTAAAAACACTTAAGCTAAACTTAAATACTTTTCACCTTGTTTTACACCACGACTTTCCAATCCTTTATCGATATAAGTCTGTATCTTCGACTTAGGAAAATTCCAATTAGGAGCTATTAAAAGTTCCTTATCTGCAATACCGAAAACGCGCTGTATTATAATATCTGGCCTTAACAATGGAATGAACTTCGCTAAAAATTCAGTATATTCCTCAATACTAAAAAGTTTGAAAGGGTCTCTTTTGTATTTCACTCCCATAATGGAGCCTTCGACAATATGCAAATGATGTAGTTTAACAAACTTAATATGCGGATGCTTATTGATTTCATCAGCATACTTTAACATCATCTCTTCACTCTCCCAAGGAAAACCAAATATGGTATGTACACAGAGCTCTAACTTAGTTCCTTCAAGTAGCTTCATTGTACTTAAAAACTCTTCGTGTGAACATCCCCTATTAATAAGATCTAAAGTCTCATTATAGATAGATTCCATTCCCATTTCTAAATCAACATCAAGTCTGTCTGTATAAGACTCTAGTAAAGCTATCTTTTCAAAATCTAAACAATCCGGTCGGGTGCCGACAGACAACCCGACGGTATTCTCTGGATCAATACTAAGTGCCTCGTCATACATCATTTTAAGAAGATGAGTTGGAGCATAGGTGTTTGTATTAGGTTGGAAATAGATAATGAACTTCTCTGCTCCATAGCTATTTCTTGCACGATTAATCCCATTTTCCACCTGTTCTTTAATACTTGGAATTTTCCTAGCAGTATCCGGTGTAAATGAATCTACATTACAGTATGTACAGCCTCCATATCCCTTACTACCATCTCGATTTGGACAGGTAAAATTTCCATCAACTATAACTTTAAATACCCGCTGTCCACTATACTTCTCTTTCAAGTATGCTCCATAATGATTATATGGCTTTACGCCGTTGTCTAGTAATGTACCCATTGTAGTTGCAAAGATAGAGATTAGATAGCATATTTTAGGCTAATCTGGGATATTTGGTTTTAATGGGAACATATACAACTTTACAACAACAAAAAAGCCCCATCAGTTTCCTGAAGGGGCTTTGTGTAAAAAAAGGCACCGACCTACTCTCCCACCTGTTACGGCAATACCATCGGCTCTGGCGGGCTTGACTTCTCTGTTCGGAATGGGAAGAGGTAGACACCGCCGATATAGGCACCTGAAATATCTT
>NZ_WFKN01000010.1:0-171883 GCF_011007405.1 Sphingobacterium sp. xlx-130 | reverse complement strand
CATTCCGAACAGAGAAGTCAAGCCCGCCAGAGCCGATGGTATTGCCGTAACAGGTGGGAGAGTAGGTCGGTGCCTTTTTTTACACGAAGCCCCTTCAGGAAACTGGAGGGGCTTTTCTTGTGATATACACCTCACCCCCGGGTATATTTGTTATATATTTACCCCCATAGCAACCAAATGGTTCCCCTCTGGGGATATATTGATACCCGCCCTGGACCGCTGCCCGGCAAACCCCTATAATCCCGCATTCCAGAGGCCCTGGGAGACTATACAGGCCTCAAGCTTATTTAGAGTCATAAAAAAAGTAGAATAGAGATCTGCGATAGTGAAACCAGGGCACGTTACATCTAGAAGAAGACTAATGGTATAGAAGAATAGAAGTGAGATAGGAATTCATTGCTTTTAGATATAGGATTTGTATTTAGGATAGATATGTTTTTAGTTTATAGGGATGTAACATGCTATTGTCAAGTGACTTAGTGTGAAACTGTATCTTTATTCCTTAAGGGATGGGATATCAAAGCAAGTGTTTATATTATTCCTCTGTATAAAAATCGATAAGACTACCTACATACTCTTGGTTCCAGCCCTCGATAATATCGTTGTAGGCATCGTCGGGGATATTGATATGATTGACTTCAAACGAAGTGCCTTTTTTATGTTCATGGAGCTTGATCGTGACAATTGAAGCCTCCTCTTGATCTCCAAAATACCATTCCTGAACAATCTTTTTGAAAGGATCCAACTCCAAAAACTTGCCCGTAATACCTCCGTCCCAAAGGGAGAATTCTCCGCCTTCTATAGGATCGATTTCGACGGCATCTCCAGTCCATAAACGAATAGTTATTTCTGTTGTTAATGCGAGGTAGATCTCTTCGGGAGTTGCTGGGATAATATAGTATTTTTTGAATGCTTTCATACCCAAAGATAAGGCTAATCAAGAATATTATTCCTTTCTTTCTGTTATATTATTCCGCCATAGTTTTGCATTCTTAATTCTCGCTTTTTATTTTTGTATATGAGTAATAGACTCCCCCCAGATCTGGTACGTCATCTTCAAGGAGATGCTAATTTTGATTACAAGGCCTTTGTCGCAATACACGATAGCGAACAGAAAACGTCATCCATCCGTATTAATCCCGCAAAAGCATTTGATTTGTCGTTAATAGATATAGACAAGCCAATTCCTTGGTGTGAGGGTGGATATTATCTTAAAAAAAGACCCGTGTTTACATTGGATCCTTTATTTCATGCCGGATGTTATTATTCGCAGGAGGCAAGCTCCATGTTTTTGGATTTTGTGGTTAGAAAGCTGAATTTACATCTAGAACCTATCCGAGCCTTGGATTTATGTTCCGCTCCTGGTGGTAAGGCTACGCTTCTGAATGCGAGCCTACATAGGGATGGCTTATTGGTGGCAAATGAGATTATAAAAGGGAGGGCTGCTGTACTAAGGGAGAATTTGATGAAATGGGGAAACCCAAATGTGATTGTTTCTAATAATGATCCAAGTGCGTTTGGCCGTCTGCCCGGATACTTTGATCTTATGGTCGTCGATGCACCGTGTTCAGGATCTGGAATGTTTCATAAGGACCATAACGCAATAGATGAATGGTCTATGGCAAATGTGAAGCTATGCAGCGAGAGACAGCAACGTATAATAGCGAATAGTATAACCTCTTTGAAAACGGGGGGGCACTTATTTTACTCGACGTGTTCTTATTCAAAAGAGGAAAATGAAGATATCGTCGATTGGATGATTGACACGTTCGGTTTGGAATCTGTATCTCTAGAAGTGGATGATACTTGGGGTATAGAACGTAGTCAATCAGAGACGCATAAAGCCTCTACATATCGTTTTTATCCCCATAAAGTAGCTGGGGAGGGTTTCTTTTGCGCTATACTTAAGAAACGTGAGGAGCAGGAATCGTTTTCTTTAAAGAAGATGAAGATTGAGAAAAATACAGCGCCAAAGGCGCTAGCCGAAAAATGGGCAAATATGGAAGGACTGTATGCATTTCTGCATCATGATTTACTGCATATTTTTCCGAAGATCTATGAGCAGGATCTAGCGGCTTTGCAAAAGGTACTATACTTAAAAAACGCGGGTACAGAAATAGGTAGGGTTGTTGGAAGGGATCTGATACCGAGCCATGACCTCGCTTTAAGTAATAGGATCCATAAAGATATTCCCTATTTGGATCTCTCTCTTGAAGACATGCTAACGTACCTGAGAAAGGAGAATTTGCCTTCAACGGTTAATCCTGATGGATTGAAGGGCTGGGTTATTGTGCGATATGAAGGCATGGATATAGGCTGGATTAAGGCGATGCCAAATCGTATTAATAATTACTATCCCAAAGAAGTACGTATCGCTAATCTCTAGAAACGATAGTAGGCAAATTAAGAATGCTGTTCAATCAATTGCTGATGCTGTACTATAACCTGGCATATATCATCAGCAACTTCTGCTTTAGTTTTTAGGGTAAAGTCTCTGATCTCTCCACTTTTGGAGAGGATACTGACTTTATTCGTGTCGGTACCGAAGCCGGCACCTTTGTCTTGCATGGAATTTAAGACAATGAAGTCTAGATTTTTGCGTGATAGTTTTCCTTTAGCATTCTCTAGCTCATTTTCTGTTTCTAGCGCAAAGCCAACCAAGGTTTGGTGTGTCGCTTTATTTGAACCTAAAAAGGCTAGGATATCTGTTGTTTTTTTGAGCTGAATTGAAAAATCTTCCGCTTTCTTTTTGATCTTCTGAGGCGCTACGTCTATTGGGGTATAATCAGCTACAGCTGCGCTCATAACGATAATATCTGCATCGGCAAAATGTTGCTGACAGGCCTGCAACATTTGTTGAGCTGTCTGGATGTCTATTTTTAATGTGTTTTTCGGAGCTTGCAGTGCCGTAGGGCCAGATATTAGGGTAACTTCAGCTCCGAGCTCCTGTAAACGCTTTGCCAGGGCATAGCCCATTTTTCCGGAAGAATGATTTCCAATAAAGCGGACAGGATCAATAGCTTCGTAGGTAGGGCCAGCTGTAACTAACGCTTTTTTGCCTTTTAAGGGGAGTTCTGGGTTTAGGTGAGAAAGTAGGAAGTTAATAATCTCTTCCGGTTCTGCCAAACGCCCCTCTCCAACCAAGCCGCTAGCTAGTTCTCCATCTCCTGGGGGGATAACCGTATTTCCGTAGGAAAGAAGCTTCTGTATGTTGTGTTGTGTCGCAGGGTGTTTCCACATATCTAGATCCATTGCCGGAGCAAGGTATACTGGACACTTGGCAGATAGGTAAGTCGCTGTTAGCAAGTTATCACAAAGGCCATTCGCTAGTTTGGATATCGTATTGGCCGATGCCGGTGCGATGATCATTAGATCTGCTTGGAGTCCTAGCTCTACATGATTGTTCCATACACCAGTTTTTTTATCGTAATATTCAATTAATACTGGATTTTTTGAAAGCGTGGAAAGTGTCAGGGGAGTAATGAACTCGGCTGCATCTTTGGTCATTATGACCTGAACATTAGCTCCTTGTTTGATTAACAAACGTACCAAAGAAGCTATTTTGTATGCGGCTATACTGCCGCATACGCCAAGTGCAATATTTTTGTCTTTTAGAGAAGACATGATGTTTCAGTCTTAATCTTGTTCTTTGGATGGATTTCTGAAGTAGACTTTATCATTCAAAAACTCATCGATAGCAATAAGAGTTGCTTTTGGTAGACGCTCGTAGTGTTTTGAAATTTCGATTTGTTCGCGGTTCTCAAAAACTTCTTCTAAATTGTCATTGTTGCTAGCAAATTCTGCCAATTTGGAATTCAACTCCTCCTTTATCTCCACACCAATTTGGTTCGCTCTTTTGCTAATTACAACTATAGATTCGTACAGATTGTCCGTAGCTTGATCCAACTCTCTTAAATCTCTAGTTACGGTAGAGTTTGGAACGGCGGTGTTTTTTGCTTGACTCATATTTATTTATATATATGTAAATATTCTATTTTTTTCCTTCTGCTGCTGTAGCTTCTTTGGACACTTCGGTGATGCCTAGTTCTTTGTTCTGTTCTTCGATCTGCTTGTTGATCTCATTCATCCTTCGAATGGCGAACACAATTTTCTTATCTGCACTAGATTTCAAACCATCTAACTCAGCACGGTACTTACTACTTGGATAATGATCAACAAACGTCTCATAATAATCTATGGCATCATTGAAACGCTGCTCTTGTCTATTCGGGTAACTGTTGTCTGCAAACAAGTATTGTGACTTTACAATTAAGTATTCAATCTCTTCTGCAAATCTTGTGTCAGGGAAGTCTTTTAGTACGTTTTCAAGCGCTATTACAGCAGCACGGTAATCGTCTGATAGCCCCATATTATAATAGAGTTTGGCATTATCGAAGGCCTTTTTCTCTAATTTTTCACGTAGATCTTGTATGAGTTCACCTGCTTTTTTTGCCCTTTCTGATTCCGGATAATAGTTTACAAAAAGTTGTAATTCATCGATGGCCTTGCGTGTGTTTTCCTGATCTAGATTGGAACGTGGAGATTCAATATAATAACAATAAGCAGCCATATATCTACACTCTTCAGCGCGAGGACTGCTTGGGTAGATGCTGGCGAAAGTTTTAAAATGGTGCCGAGCAGAAGTGTAATCTTTGATACGGTAGTTGGCATTTGCGCGGAGATAATATAAATCTTCCGCTTCCGCACGACCACGGTACTTTTCTGCTAAATCGTCAAATAGGATTAAAGCCTTCGAATACTTGCCTTTTTCATAAAATTTTACAGCCTCTTGATACTTCATGGCTATATTATTGCTGTTTTTAAGTTTTTCAAACTTACTTTTACAGCCAGTGAAAAAAAATGCAGCCAGTAAAAAGGCTATTATAACTCCTGTGCGTCTATTTAAAAACATTTTACAAAGATACGTCAATTAAAGATAATATTCAATTAAATTTCAGTCTGCAATTTACTTGATTTTAATCCACTTAGTGTGGCCGTATCAAGCGTTTAACATACTTTAACCCTTATGTTAACATCTGTCATCACATTGCTAGAAATGAGGGACTGATTTCAAAATGAGTAAATATTTATTTATCTTTACGGAAACAGAACGAAAGTATTTATAAAATGACCTTACGCGAAAGAGTCGAACAAGCATTAGATACATTAAGGCCTTATTTAGAGACTGATGGTGGGAATGTAAGAATCGAAGAGATTACTGATGATAATATCGTTAGATTGAGATTGTTGGGAGCTTGTGCAAGTTGTTCAATGAGTATCATGACCTTCAAAGCAGGGTTAGAACAGGCTATCATGAAAGCAGTCCCTGAGATTGTATCGGTAGAAGCCATAAACATAACAGATATGGATGATCCTAATGCGACATCCCCCAATCAATTGTAACGAAATTGTTGTTTCTCGGTTAACACATTTTAACAGCAAGGTATTACGTGTTTAACTATTTTTGTTAGAATGCTACAATATCTAAAATATTTGTTTGTTTTATTTTTTGCTTTGAATGGCCTGTTTGTTCATGCGCAAAGCAAAAATCTGGTTCAGTTTAGTGGATTGATTTCTTCTATTGGATCTGATCTACCTGTAGCCTATGTAACCATTAAAAACACCTCTTTTAATAATCAGACATTTATTTCTAATAATGACGGCTACTTTTCATTTGTAGCTCATAGTGGAGATACCATACGGTTTTCAAGCGTAGGATATGATCCACTTACGTTTGTGGTTCCACATGTCGCCAGCGATAAATTCACGGCACATATTCAAATGCGGAGTTTGGTTATCGAGCTACCTGCCGTTACTCCCTTTCCTTGGGCTAGCTATGAAGACTACGTGGCAGATTTTATGGGTATGAAAGAAGGGTATGATCCCGTGGCATCAGCACGAAATAATATTAGTCCAGAGGCGATGGCAGCACTAGCTCGGATAGTGCCAAGAAACGCAGACGAGATACAGAACTTTAATTCTACACAGCGTCATATTAATATGACGAATAAGAATATCAATCAAAGATATGCTAATCCTCTTTTAAACCCGTTTGCATGGGCACAGTTGATTAATCAGATACAGCGTGGAGATTATAGTAGGCAAAAGTTAAAGTATTAATATTTTCAATCCGCGTTTTTGATGTCGGTGATGCGACCTATCTCGCGAACACTGAGCTTCGAGGAAAAGTATGACACACATACGGATAATACGAAGACTGTTGCAAAGACAATAACAAAATCTTGTAAACGTATGTCAATGGGGTAGACATCGATCAAAGACCCTTCCATTTCTCCTGTGCGTATGAAGCCATAACTCTCTTGTAGTTTACAGAATAGAAAACCAATTACGATACCGAAGGCACTTCCGATAAGAGCAATGAGCATACCCTCTATGAAGAAAATTCGCTCTACGATGGACTTTTCAGCTCCGAGGTGTTGTAGGATTTTCATGTCTTCTTTTTTGTCGATGACTAGCATCGTTAGAGACCCTATAATGTTGAAAATAGCAATGATACCGATGAATGTAAGTATGAAGAAAACAATCCATTTTTCGGACTTGACCGTTTTGTAAAGCGTGGGATTTTGCTGTTCTCTATTTTTAATGTAGAAATCTTGGTCCAGTTCCTTCTTAAGCTCTTTTTGAACTTTAGACGTTTTACTAGAGTCTTTTAGGTATACTTCGATGGCAGAGATCTTATCGGGTTCGTCTAATATTTCTCTTGCAAAATCCATCGGTACTATGATAATGTTGTCAAACTCCGGCTGATAAGCCAGGACACCATTCACCGCTATATTTCTTATATTGAAATCTTCTAAAGGATTGAGGTTATTGATAGAAGCTGAACGTCTCGGGAAATATAGATCAACATGGTTATAAAAACCGCTGAGCGGTATTTGTAAGTTAGATTGTATCTGTGCTCCGATCAAAGCGTAATTCGTCGTATCATCGCGTATGGAGAATTTTCCAGCGTGCAGAATATCTTTTTCACTTTGAGCCGTTAGCGCCGAAGGAGCCATGCCTTTCAGCTTGCCCACAAACTGTTGCTGATCGTATTGAACCAGGATTTTATCTTCCAGTAGTTCAACATAATTTTTTACTTCGGCAGAAGTTGCCAGGGTTTTAAAGGAAGGGAGTTCTTTTGAAAATGTTTTTCCCTCCTTCGGTTCAATTCGCAGGTGGGGAGTAAAGCTGCTGTACATGGATAGAATAAACTTCTCCATACCGTTGTAGAAGGATAAAACAATAACTAGTGCAGCCGTACTAACAAATACCCCTACAATGCTTATAATTGAAATTATATTTATTGCGTTTACTGATTTCTTAGAGAAGAGATACCGAGTGGCAAAAAGTAAGGGGATTTTTAATGATTTCATCCGCGCACAAATGGATTTGTTCGTTTTTCGAAGTCTATACTGGTACTCGGCCCATGGCCTGGATATACAACAGTTTCAGCTGGAAGTGTATATATCCGTTGCGTGATGGATCGTAACAGCGTCTCATGATCACCTCCAGGTAGGTCTGTGCGACCTATGCTGTTCCGGAATAGGACATCTCCCCCAATAAGAAAGTTATCCTCAGCAGAATAAAAACAAAGGTGAGCAGGTGAATGACCGGGAGCGAGTATCGCTTTTAGCTTATGATCTCCGATAGCGATCTCCTGATTGTCGCTTAAGAAGGCATCCGGTATTGGGGATGTCTCGTATCTGATACCCATCTGGGGCGCATAGTTTTGAACAGCGACTAAAACAGGTACTTCTCCCTCGTGGAACTGCGGTTTAAGCCCCCATTCTTCATAAACAAAGCGGTTCCCAAGAACGTGATCTATGTGGCAATGTGTATTGAGTAATATTTGCGGTTTTAGTTGATTTTGTGCAATAAAATCCTTTAATTGTTTTTCTTCCAGGTGATTATGCATCCCTGGGTCAACAATTATACAGTTTTTGTTTTCGTCATAGAGGACGTAGGTGTTTTCCTGATATGGATTGAAAGTTATTGTTTCTATGCTAATCATAATTCAAACTTAACCAAAAAGCTTTGTATTCACGAATCCCTGTTTTAAAAACAAAATGTTATTGCCACTTCGTTGAGTTAATTAAATGCCTTATGTCTTTTTTTACGAAATCTAAGACCGGTTGTATTGAATCCAAATGTGGCTTTTCATTAAAATACAATGCTCCACGTAGGTAGTGTTTTGATTTATCAGAGATAAAAAACTGGTAGTTAGAGGCCGTATTGCCTTGAATTTCATATTCGAGACCATAGATATTCTGCTCTTTTATAAATATATCTTTTTGTTCGATAGCACTAGCCATGGTGGTGTGTTTGAAGACAAACGTTCGTGCATCTTCTGTAAGCTGTTCAAGTGTAGAATGTGGCCCTATATTAAAATAACTAAGGTGGAGTCTGGCGTTGAACTGTGGAAAATCTAGATTTTTCCAACACGGCATAGCGTTCCTGTTTTCGTCTGTAGTGAGGATACTGTAAATTGGTATTTCAAAGGAAAAGGGGCAGCCTGTTTTGGGCGTATGGTAGCTGTGCTCAGGAAAGACTACCCGGTGAAAGCCACGAGGCTTTGGGCTGTAATCCCGGCTGTTACATGCAAAAAAAAGAAAAAATATCGCCCCCAAAAAGTGTATCTTAAACATGGCCGCTTAAAAAGTGTTCTTCCATATTTCCCAGTTTTTTTCCGCTTGTAGTACCAACATTTCGTAACCATTTTTGATGACAGCATGTCGCTCTTTCCCTTTCTGTAGAAAAAGGGTTTCTTCTGGGTTGTATATTAAATCGTAGAGCAGGTGATCGGCGGTAATAAATTCATAGGGAATGTTAGGACACTCATCTGCATTTGGAAATGTACCTACAGGAGAGCAATTTATGATAATTTGGTGAGCTTCAATGATTTTTTGATCCAAGTCACTATATGTAATGTCGCCATTTTCGCGATTTCTGCTAACTAGTAAATAAGGAATGTCCAATTTATTGAGGACATAGCAAATAGCCTTGGCTGCTCCGCCATTGCCCAATACAAGTGCACGATGGTGTTTGTGGGTTAGCAAAGGTTCTAATGACTTTTGAAAACCGAACGCATCCGTATTGTATCCTTTTATCGCGATTGTAGTGTCGTCTCGGCGATGTATGGTGAGGCAGTTTACGGCTCCTATTTCTTCAGCTTCGGGAGAAAGATTGTCAACGAATTTAAGAATAGACTGTTTGTATGGTATCGTGACATTAAATCCATGAAAACGGGTATCCTTACGGACTAGATCTGCAAACTCGTCAATATTTGGAAGGGAGTAGAGGTCATAGTCTATTCCTGTAATGTGTTCTTGTTCAAATTTTGCTAAGTAATAGTTTTTTGAGAACGAGTGCCCTAATGGGAATCCTACTAAACCTAGTTTTATCATGAATTGGACGTGTATTTTTTTATAATTTCTGAAACAATCGGGTTTCCTTGCAGCTGAGGCAAATAATCAAAAAGAATATGGTGCTTCTCTGGTCCGAATGAAAGGGCCAATTCTAGAAAATTAAGTGCTTCGTTGTACTGACCATTGGCAAATAGATAGGCAACGAGTCTATAATATAATTCGGCGCTGTCTGGATTGCACTTTATAGCCTCAGACATGGTTTCGATAGCTTCTATAAGTTTTTTTTGCTCAAAGTATATCGACGAAAAATCCAACCAGGCATCAATATCTGTAGGATTAAGCTCAACGACCTTAGAATAGGCCGCTTCAGATTCTTCCACCTGTCCCAGCTTATATCTAGCATCAGCTATTGCAAACCAATAGTCTGGGTTATCGTCTTCGAGCTCCAATGCCTTTTTATAAAAATGTAGCGACTCAAAGTAACGCTCCTCAAAGTCCAGTGTGACACCAATACCAAACCAGGCGTCTGATAGGGCACTGTCTAGTTTAACCGCCTTTTTATAATAATCTCTTGCGGTATCCATCTGCTCGAGTTTCTCGTAGCATTCTCCAATAGCACAATAGGTGTCTGCATTTGGCGGTTCATACTCAAATGTTTGTTTATAGACGAGGATTGCTTCGGAGTATTTGTCTAGATTGACTAAGGCATTACCTTTATTGAAGTACGCTGAGGCGAAGTTTTCTTGTATTAAAATGGAGTAATCATAGGCATCGATTGCCTCTTCAAAGCGTGACATTTTATGATACGCGTTGCCAAGATTATACCAAGCGATGAAGGAGTAGGGGTCTCTATCAATAAATTCATTGTAAAATGTGATACTCTCTTCTTGCCTATCTAGGATATCATAACAAAAAGCCAGTTCATAGAGTGCATCTTGATTTTCTAAGTTGATCTCTAGTGTTTTTCGTAAGAAGGTGACCGCTTTCTCATAATTACCCTGTAGCTGATAGAGACCGGCTAGTTGATAATAGACATCTTCCTTATTTTCTGCATTGGAAAGCGCTGCCAAGAGCGCTTCTTCGGCCTCCTGATATCGACCGGTAGATGCGAAGATAGATCCTCTGATAAGCTGTATATCGCCATCTGAGGGCTCGAGCAATTCGGCCTTGAGTAGGGCTTCTAGCGCCTTTTCGTACTGTTGAATAGAAGCAAGAAGTTGTGCCTTCTTTAGAAGGAAAGATGTCTCAAAAGGATGTTGATTGCTGGCGAAATCAATCACTTGCAGTGCTTTTGACGGATCATTTTTTTCCGTATAGTAGTCTATAATACTATCAAAAGCCGCCGAGTCAAAGAAGTATTGATCGTCATTCCGAATCATTTCTTCGTAACGATTTACAGATTCCTTTTGCTCCTCCGGCGATCCAAACTCAAATTCCTCTTCCATATCGTATCTATTTAGTGAAAAATACACTTTTTAAATTAAACCTATTCAAATTTCTTTTCCACATATTAACATACAGAGTGTAAAAAGAGGAAAAGGTTTAAAATAAATAAAGCCGTCCCGAATTTCGGGACGGCTTATTATTTGTAATAATTATACGAGTGTATGATTATTTTTTGATCTCAACACGACGGTTTTGAACACGACCTTCTTCAGTTGCATTTGATGCAATTGGGTTAGCCTCTCCGTAACCGTTAGCGTTAATGCTAGATGCAGATACACCAGCATTTACTAAGTATTGTTTTACTGCATTAGCGCGGTCTTTTGATAAGTTTACGTTGTAAGACTCAGAACCTTCTGCAGATGCGTATCCGTCTAAAGTAACAGAAGATTTGTTATCGCGGATTTCTTTAGCTAATTTATCTAAAGTAGCGTAAGAAGAAGTTTTCAATACAGAGCTATCGAATTCAAATTGAATTGGAGCGTAGTATGCACCTGTAGTAGCGTTGTTTTGAACAACTGGCTCAGGGAATTTGATTGGACATCCAGAACCATCAACTACTGTACCAGCAGGAGTGTTAGGACATTTGTCAAATTTATCAGATACACCGTCTCCATCTGAATCTTTACCTAAAGCATCAACAGTACCCTCTAATGAAGAAACGCGTTGTTTTAATGCTTCAACTTCGTTACGCAATGAAGGATCTTTCAACTCATCGTACATTGTAGCAACTGGGTTAGCAAAAGTCAAGTTTTGTTTGTCTCTTGAACCTAAAGTGAATTCTAAACCACCGTAAACGTTAGAGAATTTACCTTTGTAGTCAGTTCTAGCTGGTCCGTAAAGCAAGTTATCGTCAGTGAAGTTCATGGTGTAACCTAAGTTCAATGCTACAACCTCAGATAATTTGAATTTAACACCAACACCTACTGGTACGTAAGCTGCTAATCTGTTATCTCTGTCACCAACTGGCTCGCGGTCACCGAAAATTTCTTCACCCCATTTACCTTTGTTGTTGTAAACTTCAGTGCCTGTGAAATCGTTGTTTGAGAATTGAACTGGGTTGTGTGCCATTACTCCTAAACCTACTTTAGCGTAGAAGTTAACTGCATTTTCTCTTCTTAAGAAGTCGATGGTACCCAATTGGAATACACCGTTCATACTAGCAGCCCAGTTTACTGAAGTTTCAGCAGATTTTGCTCCGTTAGCTGTTTCTGGTGCAGTAACCATATCGTGGTTGAAAGTTTTGATTTTACCACGGTTACCTTCTAATTCTAAACCGAATAGGTGAGAGAATTGTTTACGGATAGTCAAACCATAGTACTCACCAACTTTGTTTTGGAAGTAACCAACTTTTTGACCGAATGCATTTGATCCACCAACTAGTGCGTTAGGTGTAGTGATACCACCTTGTAAGCCGATAGACCAAGTTCTGTATTGTGATCTACCACCAAATACAGTTGGAGTTTGAGCTTGAGCAGTTTCAGCAAAACCTAAAGCGGCTACTAAAGAAGCTGCAACAGCTGTTTTTTTAATTGTAGAATAGTTCATACTCTTTTGTTTAAGGTTATTAAAATTTTTAATTGTTCTCATTTTTAACATAACTTAACAATAACGGTGCCAAAAATTTAAATCGCATTGAAAAAATAATGTAGCACGCATTTGTTGTTAAATAATAGGTAAAATTACTTATTTGTCTGTTATATAACAAATATTTCGCTCAAATTTGTTTGTCTTTCGATAAAAAAGAAAGACAATGTAGCTTTTACACTACATTGTCTAACGTATTATGTTCAAAATAGTTGAAGTTATAACTTCATTAGAGGATGTAATGTAGAACTGCTAAAGTCAATCCTCCCAGTATTGCGCTCACAGGTATGGTAAGTATCCATGCCCATAACAAACTGATCGTTACTCCCCATCGTACAGCTGATACGCGTTTTACAACACCTACACCAATGATCGATCCTGTAATTGTGTGTGTGGTAGACGCCGGAATTCCAAAATGCTCGGTGATGCCGAGTGTGATTGCTCCCGCTGTCTCGGCACTGACACCTTCCAAAGGAGTAACCTTAGTAATTTTGGTACCCATTGTTTTTACAATTTTCCATCCACCACTCATCGTTCCTGCAGCGATCGCTACATAACAAGATAAAGGTACCCATTCTGGCATTTCTTCAAAACTTCCGATCACCCCTTGGGCTATTAACGCAGTCGCAATAATACCCATTACCTTTTGGGCATCATTACCACCGTGGGCAAAACTTAAACCGGCAGAGGAAATTAGCTGTAAGATTTTGAACCATCTTTCAGCGACACTAGGTCTGGTTTTTTTGCAGATATTGATAATGATTAGGGTAATGATAATCGCAATGGTCATCCCTATGACTGGTGCCAGAACAATGAAAGAAAGAATCTTTAATGTAGCACTCAAATTGATCGCGTCCAAAGGGTTGGCACCTAGAAAAAGAGCATATGCCATTCCTGAACCAGCAAAGCCGCCGATTAAAGTGTGTGACGAGGAAGATGGTATTCCATAATACCAGGTAAACAGATTCCAGGATATAGCCGCTACTAACCCGGCAAATATTACTTCGAGTGTAATATATTGCTCGATTACTGTTTTTGCGATAGTATTGGC
The DNA here is from genome assembly GCF_011007405.1 of Sphingobacterium sp. xlx-130. Taxonomy (NCBI): domain Bacteria; kingdom Pseudomonadati; phylum Bacteroidota; class Sphingobacteriia; order Sphingobacteriales; family Sphingobacteriaceae; genus Sphingobacterium; species Sphingobacterium sp. xlx-130. The sequence continues at coordinate 158,434 of NZ_WFKN01000010.1, read as the reverse complement.
GACTTTGTGGTCTGTAAAGACAAAATAAGCGACAAAATTGAATAGAGCGGCCCAAAGTACAGCCATAAATGGTGTCAATACTTTGGTTGATACGATAGTTGCAATTGAATTGGCTGCGTCATGAAAACCGTTGATATAATCAAAGGCTATCGCTAATACAATAACAACAACTAATAAAGTCGTGATCATGATAAATTAATTATGTATAGTTAACCTGCCCTAGTTAGGCATTTTTAACAAGGATACTTTCCAACACATTTGCTACATCTTCACATTTGTCTGTAGCGTCTTCCATTGCGGATAGAACTTCTTTTTGTTTGATAAGTGAAATAGCATCTGTTTCGTACTCAAATAGATCTGCAACAGCTTTGTCGAAAATATAATCCGCCTTATTCTCTACACTGTTAATACGTACACAAGAATCTGTGATGTTTCTGATGTTTTTCAGATCTTTCAGCTCAAATAAGGCTTTTGCTACATGTTCCGTCGCCTCCAAAATCAATGCTGTAATTTCAATCATCGGTTCTGTAGGCTTCTCTACTTTGTAGAGCTGCATTCTGTTTGAAGCTCCGTGTATGAAGTCTGCAACATCATCCAGTGAACTCGCTAAAGCGTGGATATCTTCACGGTCAAATGGCGTGATGAAGTTTCTTCCTAATTCGAGGTGGATTTGGTGCGTGATATTGTCACCGACATGTTCAAGGTCTTCTAATTTTTTAGAAAGCTCTTTTCTTTCTTCTAGATTAGTGCTATTTACCGAAATGTTGAGGAGTCTAGCCATCTCTATAAGATTGGCGCCAGCTTGTTCAAACAGAGGGAAGAACTTTTTGTCCTTAGGGACAAAGTACTGAAAGATGCTATTTAAAGACATAATACTTTTATTTTGATGCAAAAGTATAATGTTAATGTTAAGTTAATGTTAAGTTTTTAAACATTGACTTGTTAAGTGCTTTTGGATTTGGACAGGGTAAAGCCAAAAGTTGTACCTATTCCTTCGGTGCTGCGTACGTTGACGGTTTGTTGATGCGCTTCCAAAATATGTTTAACGATAGATAGTCCCAAGCCTGAGCCTCCAATATCCCGGGATCGACTTTTGTCTGTCCTGAAGAAACGCTCAAATACTCTTGGCAGGTTTTTCTCTTCAATTCCATAACCATTATCGGTAACCTCGATTAATACTTGATCTAACAAATGGAATATGCTGATTGTTGTTTTTCCTCCATTTTTGCCATATTTTAACGAGTTGTCTATAAGGTTGACAAGAACCTGTTGGATTTTTAAACGATCACCTTTTACTTGTATCGTTTGGTTCGGCTTTGTATTGAAAATAATCTTGATATTATTTTTGTTTGCTTTATCAATAAGGTGGTCAATCGTTTCATTGATTAATTCGATAATATCGAACTTTTGAATGTTTAGCGATATTTTTCCCGATTCAAGCTTCGAGATCTCATCAAGGTCATTAATAAGATACGTCAACCGATCGATATTTTTGGACGCTTTATCAAGAAATACCAATGCCATATCAGGATCGTCAGCCATCATCCCGTCCTGCAGCGTCTCAATATACCCCTGTATCGCAAAAAGAGGTGTTTTAAATTCGTGCGAGATATTTGATAAAAACTCTCTTCTAAATTTTTCCTGCGCTTTCAACTGATCTATTTCTGTCGACTTTTGTTTTGCCCAGTCTCTTACCTCTTGTTCGGCTCCTTTTATTGGATCATCACTGGCATGTTCTGCAAGCACTTCTTTCATGTCCTTTCCAAGTTTTAGGCTGCGGATTAATTTGTAAATATTGCTGATTCTATTGTTTATATATTGATTTAAGACATTGCTGAGGATGATAAAGGAAATAACAAAAGATACAGGTAGTATCACAAAGAAGTGATTCCAATCGCTTTCATAGTACAAGCTCACAAGGGCTAGTGCCGTGGAGATAATTAAAGCAATATAGAAAACAAGGAGCCTAAAGTTCATAAAAGACTTTTGTAGTTAAATTCGAGAATACAAAAAAGTGTAATAATCAAGAGCAGTTCTGCTGGCGCTCGATTATTACACTGCTAAAAATAGGAATATTAATGTTAAGCTTATATTAAAATCTTGCGATCACAGTTTTGCCACCAACTGTTTTGTCTCCGATAGCAACATTTATTTTTGTGCCTAGAGGTAAAAAAACATCCACTCGTGAACCGAATTTGATAAATCCAAATTCCTCTCCTTGTGTTACAGGTTGTTCTTCTTTGACATACCATACAATTCTACGCGCTAAAGCCCCAGCGATTTGTCGGAATAGGACTTCAACTCCGTTATCCTTTTTTACCACTATAGTGGTGCGTTCGTTGTCCGTAGAAGATTTTGGATGCCATGCTACCAAGAATTTACCGGGATGGTATTTAAAAAAAGTAACGATACCAGATATAGGATTTCTAGTTACATGAACATTGATTGGTGACATAAAAATCGAAACCTGAATCCTTTTGTCTTTAAAATATTCAGTTTCTTCCGTCTCTTCAATAACAACGACTTTGCCATCGACCGGACACAAGACAGCATTCTCATCGATTTGTATTTTCTTTATAGGGCTTCTAAAAAACTGTACAATAACGATAAACAAAAATGCAGATACTCCGTACAGAAACCATTTGATGATTTGGTTGGCATCGTAATAATCAGCGACGGCATTAATGATGAATATAAATAGAACAACTAATGCTAAACTTGTATATCCTTCTTTGTGAAACTTCATATGTCAATCGTTATATTTTATATGCCTTTTAATTTTGCAAACATAGATAAATTCAGGTAAATATCCTAGATACCCTTTTCGCGTTGTATCTGCACAGGGGGAATGTGTGTCTTTTCTCCTGTTGCCTGAAGTGTAAATGTGATAATTAACAAGTCGTTAATAGGTTCGCCTCCTGAGTAAGAAGGGAGGTAATATCCTATTTGATTAATCATGCGTTCTAAGATGTTTTTTTCCTCCTTCGAAAGTACGTTTCCCATATCTAAGAATGTCGCCGAAGAGGGGATACCTTTTTTTGATACTTTTACCTCATAACTCAGTAACCTCTCCATGTCTTGGCTACTTTGAAACGACGATTGCTCCAGGTAATCAACAAACTTATTGGCAATGAATATGTTAAAGCCTGTGAATTCGTCAAAAGAACATTTTTTGCTTAACAGATGCTCCGCGCGTGGGAAGTAATCATTTGGGGCGAATATAAAATCTTCTTTAGGAATCAATAAATGATCAAAGCCTTCTTCAAAACGCGTGCCGCTTAATTGGCCGTTTTCGAATTGCTCTGTTAATAGGTGGGTTTGAATTCTCTTTTTTCCTTCTTCAACAAAAGAAATATACCATAAGCCTTCTGGAAGCCCGTTTTTGACCTTGCCACGTCTATTAAACCGGGTGTAGCCGTGTTCGGTAAAACCAACTATGGGAAGATCCATATCGTATGTTCCTTCGCCATCTTTGACTAGTTGCTGTCCTCTACGATCCCAATAGTGATTGATCTGAAAGGTAGACGGTCCTAACGTGATGAATAACATTGGCTTGCCGTCTGGATAATAATATTTCCATGGACCGGTGGCGATATCATCCATAAAGGTGGATTCCCATTTTAGGACACCATTTGGATGATATGCTTTGAACTCACCCTGTTTTTTGCCGTTTTGGTAGTGCCCTGAAAGTATAACCCGACCGTTTGGGTCGAAGTCCCTGAAGAGGCCTTCAAACTTATTTGTTTTTATGTCGAAAGAGGAAACACGTTCTATATACTTGAATTCACAGTTTTTGTCCACCAGGTAATAATTTTGGTCAAAATAAAAACGCATCATATCGTTAGGAGCCTTTTCAAAGTACAAGGGTTTATTTTCTTGAGCTTTAAGGCAGTAAGATAAGGTCAATAATACGGTAATCAAATAAATAGCTTTTTTCATCTCTCTTTTTCAATTAGTGCGCTTCTAGCCAGTTTGACCCTTCGCCTGTTTCTACTTCAATAGGCACCCGCAGCGTGATGGCTTTAGTCATTCGTTCCGAAATTATGCGTTTGAAGATTTCCACTTCACTTTTGGGTACATCAAACACAAGTTCATCATGAACCTGCATGATCATTTTGCCTGATAATTTTTTATCTTCGATATCCTTTTGGATTTGAATCATCGCGATTTTTATCATATCTGCCGCAGATCCTTGGATCGGAGCATTGATCGCGTTACGTTCGGCAAAGCCTCTTACTGTCATGTTTGCTGAGTTGATGTCTCTCAGATAGCGTCTCCGTTTCAGGATAGTTTCTGCATACCCCTTTTCTTTGGCCGATTCTACCGCTTTGGACATGTATTCTCTAACACCTCGGTATTGGGCAAAGTACTGATCGATGATATCTGCTGCTTCGCGACGCGATATGCCTAGATTCTGGGACAGACCGAATGCAGATTGTCCGTAAATGATGCCAAAGTTGACCGCTTTTGCATTACGACGTTGATCCGAAGTGACCTCGTCTAGCGATACATTGTATACCTTGGCCGCAGTAGCACGATGGATGTCATAGCCTTTAGTAAATGCTTCTAGCATATTCTCGTCTTGACTAAGCTCGGCCATAATGCGGAGCTCGATCTGTGAATAATCAGCCGAAAGTATAATATGATTTTCCGAGCGCGGAACAAAAGCTTTACGTACTTCACGACCTTTTTCCGTGCGTATTGGGATGTTTTGAAGGTTGGGGTTCGTCGAGCTCAGACGGCCTGTTGCAGCTACGGCTTGATTGTACGACGTGTGAATCAACCCTGTTTCGCGGTTGATAAGGGTAGGAAGTGCATCAACATACGTTGATTTCAGTTTTTGATATTGTCTAAAGTCTAATATATCCTGTACAATATCTGATTTATGTGCAAGAGCAACGAGTACTTCTTCGCCTGTTTTGTATTGTCCTGTTTTTGTCTTTTTCGCCTTAGGATCCAATTGTAACTTGTCAAATAAGACTTCGCCCAATTGTTTCGGTGAGGCTATGTTGAACTTCGTTCCCGCTTTATCGTAGATCCTTTGCTCGATGGAAGCTATATCTTTTTCCAAAGACAGGGAAAAAGCCTTTAACGTGTCTGTATCAATTTTTACCCCATTTTTTTCCATTTCGGAAAGCACGTATACTAAGGGGAATTCTACTTGTTCAGCTAGGTTTTTAGTTTCTGTTTCCGATAAAAGAGGAGCGAACTTTTCGTACAGTTGCCAAGTGATATCTGCATCTTCAGCGGCATAGTCTTTTGCTACTTCGACAGCGACATCGCGCATATTACCTTGGTTCTTGCCCTTGTTGCCTATTAGCTCTGTTATGGATATAGGCGTATAGCCGAGGTAGGTTTCGGATAGAATATCCATGCCGTGACGCGTGTCAGGGTCAATCAGATAATGAGCTAGCATGGTGTCAAATAATTGTCCTTGTATGCGTACGCCGTATCTGGAAAGTAGCAGGATGTCGTATTTCAGATTTTGTCCGATCTTCTTTATCGAAGCATTTTCAAAAATTGATTTGAAGCGATCAACAATGAGCTGAGCTTGTTTTGCGTCAGCTGGTGTTGGAACATAGTAGGCTTTGCCTTTTTCAAATGAAAAAGAAAGTCCAACAATATCTGCAACAAGCGGGTCAATTCCTGTTGACTCTGTATCAAAACAAATTGCTGTCTGTTGGGATAATTTATTTGCTAGGTCTTTTATTTTTTCTGGATCATCGATAAGAATATAATCGTGTTCTGTATCTTTAATAGTTAAGTTTGGGGTAAGTGAAGCTATGGGTTGCTCGGGTGTATTTGAGCTGGCTGGTTGTTCCTGCGCAAAGAGATCCATTTGGGCTGAATTTGCTTTTGCCGAATTATCAAGAGTGGAGAAATCATCGCCGAATACCCGCTTGCCCAAAGTGCGAAATTCGAGCTCCGCAAATAGGGGCTCTAAAAGCTCTTTATTGGGAGCTGTCACTTGAAGCTGTTCCTCATCTAGCGTTACAGGAACGTCCAGAAGTATGGTCGCCAATTTTTTCGAAATAAGTCCTTGCTCTGCAAAGTTGATTACATTCTCCTGCTGTTTACCTTTAAGCTTATCCGTATTGGCAATCAAACCTTCGACACTACCGAATTCTTTCACCAATTTTTTTGCGGTTTTTTCACCGATTCCTGGAATGCCAGGTATGTTATCAACAGCATCTCCCCAAAGGCCCAAAATATCGATCACCTGCGATACATCATCTATCTCCCATTTTTCTAATATTTCAGGTACTCCCTGTATTTCTGCCCCGTTACCCATTCGGGCTGGTTTATAAATAAAGATATTGTCAGATACTAACTGTCCGAAATCTTTGTCTGGTGTCATACAGAACACGGTAAAGCCTTCTTTTTCGGCTTGTTTGGCCAAGGTGCCAATGATATCATCCGCTTCGTAGCCATCCATTGTAATCAAGGGGATATTAAACCCTTCGACCAGTTTAAATATGTAAGGGATAGATTTGGAGAGATCTTCCGGCATCTCTTGGCGGTGTGCTTTGTAAGCTTCAAACTCAATGTGACGATTGGTTGGGGCCGCAGTATCAAAGACTACAGCGATATGGGTGGGGTTTTGATTCTTCAAAACCTCCAGTAATGTGTTTGTAAAGCCCATAATAGCGCCTGTATTGAGCCCGTATGACGTCAATCTAGGCACCTTGTTGAGTGCAAAATATGCTCTATAAATAAGAGCCATCCCGTCCAAAAGAAAAAGTTTTTTCACAAGGAGTAAATTTATGTGTACCTCACAAAGGTAATAAAACCTTCATCAACTACATATAATGAAGAACAATGAAACAGCATGGACAATAAGTAATAATATTGATATTTTTTTGCGACTTTTGTGAGAATTGGGGTTATTACTTAAATAAGCATAAATAGGGAATGAGAGGTTTGGTCACAAAATCAACGGGTAGTTGGTATCAAGTGTTAGGAGACGATGGTGTTTCTTATGATTGTCGAATCAAAGGAAAATTCAGAACAAAGGGTATTAAGACGACAAACCCTATTGCTGTTGGTGATTGGGTTGACTTTGATCTTGAAGATTCAGCGCAAACAGGAATCATTACAAACCTAGAGCCTCGAAAAAACTATATTATCCGAAGATCCGTCAATTTATCTAAACAAACTCAGATTTTAGGCGCTAATCTAGATCAGGCTGTTTTGCTTGTTACCTTGGCTTCTCCTCCAACTTCCTTAGGATTTATAGATAGGTTTTTGGTGACTGCTGAAGCCTACGGTATCCCTGCGGTATTGGTATTTAACAAATTAGATCTTTTCAGTGATGAAGGGAAAGAAATACTAAAAGAATACAAAGCTATCTACGAGCATATAGGTTATGCCTGTTATGAGGTTTCGGCATTAGAAGGGACGCATGTGGATACATTGGAGCATATTTTAAAGGATAAAGTGACGCTCTTGTCAGGTCATTCTGGAGCGGGCAAATCGACACTTATTAATCGAATTGTGCCAGGATCACACCTACGTACCGGACAGATTTCAGACTGGTCCGATAAAGGGAAGCATACCACCACCTTTGCCGAAATGATTGAACTGCCTTTCGGAGGGAAGCTTATTGATACTCCAGGTATTCGAGAGTTGGGGATTGTGGACATTGAAAAAGGAGAACTGTCGCATTTCTTTCCCGAGATGCGGCTTTATCTCAATAAATGTAAGTTTAATAACTGTCGTCATATTAATGAACCTGGTTGTGTCGTGTTGGAAGCGGTAGACCAAGGAAAAATTGAAGAATCACGTTATGACAGCTACCTTAGCATGTATAGCAATGAGGATAATCGTCATTGATTCCGATCGATCGGCTGAAAACAAAAGCTATTTTGACTTGTTTTAATCCAAATTAATAAAATTGGAATATTTATGAAGTCTGTTTGGAAGTGGGTACTCATCGTTTTTTTGGTTCTTGTAATAGGTATATTGATGTTAATATGGTATTATGGAAGAAACTGGAAACCTATAGTTGAGACAAAACTTAAGGAAGTCGTACACAAATCTACAGGCGGGTTGTATATCTTGAAGTATGAGGATTTAGACTTAAATATAGCATTAGGTAACGCTACTTTTTGGAATGCTGAATTGATTCCAGACTCTGTTGTATATCAGCAGCAGGTGCTAGCAAAAGAAGCTCCGAATAACCGTTACCACATAAAGTTGAAGATGCTGAAAATAAGACAGTTTAGTCTTATGGATATTCTTTTGGATAAACGTTTAAATATTAAGACTATAGTTTTTGAAGAGCCAAATATACATCTCGTCAGCGAGTATCATGCTTACAACGATACGATTTCTGACCATACCCAAAAGACCTTATACGAAAATGTAAAGGATATCTTTAAATCTATTAATGTAAAGCACATCAAAATTGACAACGTAAAGTTCAAGTATTCGAAGATTGAAGAAGGGCACACAAGCACTATTAGCCTCAATCAGGTAAATATTAATGTACATGACGTATTGGTGGACGAAACTTCACTAACCGATACCTCCAGACTTTACTATACGAAAATGGTCGATGTTCAGATTCCAAAATTTGAATATGACTTGCCAGATGGATACTATCGCGCGCGATTCGAGAGTCTAAGAATAAATACAAGAGAGCAAAACGTACTATTCACGAAAGTCTTTTATGGCCCAAAGATGGGCAAGAATGCTTTTTTTAAGCAAAAAAGGCAAAATGTAACAATGGCTGTTTTAGCCTTTGATACGCTGCGCATAGAGCACTTGGATTTTCGGAGATTGATTGACAACCAGCAGACCGTCGCCTCTAAAGTTCAGATAAAAAATGGTTCGGTCGATTTATCTGCTGATAAGAGATATCCAAAGTATCCTGTTGTCAAGGTGGGACATTCCCCACATCAACAATTAATGCATGCCAAAAAGTTACTTCGTTTGGATACTTTTTTAGTGGACAATATTAGTATCACTTATCACGAATTCAGTGCCAAGTTTGGTCGAGAGGGGGCCATCAGTTTTGATGGGGCTAGAGGTACTCTTACGAACGTGACTAACGATACGATCGCATTAAAGAAGGATCAGTTTATGCGAGCAGATCTTGTTGCCAAGGTGATGGGGAGCGGCCGGCTTCACGCGAAATTTGGTTTCGACATGCTTAGTAAAACCGGGTACCATACCTATAGTGGCACTTTAGGTGCGATGAATGCCACAGCGTTCAACCGCATTCTACAGCCTCTACTCAATGTAGGCATTGCTTCTGGGAATATCAAAAAAATAGCCTACAATATGGAGGGAACAGATCGAAAAAATTGGGGAAGTTTTAAGTTTGATTATAATGACCTGAAAATTGATCTGCCGAAAAAGGAGAATGGAAAGAAGTCAAAAATAGTTTCCTTTTTGGTTAATCAGATTTTGATAAATGACAGTAATCCGGATGCCAATGAGATCTATCATGTCGGAAAGATAAATTACAGGAGGGTGCCTGAGCACACCTTCTTTAAAACCTTATGGCAGAGTCTTCTCGATGGCATAAAGCAGTGTGCCGGTATCAGTCCAGAACGAGAAGCCAAGTTAATAGGCACAGCCGAAACTGTTAAAGAAGTCAGTTCTGAAGCTAAAGGTGTTGTTCAAAAGACCGGTAAATTTTTCAAAGGAATATTTAAAAAGAAAGAGAAAGCAGAAGAAGGCAAACCTTAATCGTTCTCCGCAAAAATATATATTACTATGTTTGTAGGATGAAGTCTATAGCAGATTTTTTGAAATTCGTGATTCTGTATCGTTACAAAGTTGTAGACCTTATCATGTTTTATGTTAGCATGGTCTGCGCCCTGACTGTACTGGTACATATAGGCTATATCACCAATCCGGATGTTGCAGAGTATACTAAACAGGCTATAGTCGCTATGTTTTATGGCCTTTTCGGGCTAGAAATTCTTCGTACATTTTCATCTGTTTTTGCCATAAAGGGAGTCGTTGTATCCCATTATTCCGGTATTGTTGTCATTCTATATTTTTTGCTTATCCTGTTTGCTCGTCTTACAGGTAGTCCTTGGTTAGCATATTTTGCCAAAGAAGAATGGCTGTATTTAGGAATAGGTATAGTCTTCTTGTCAGAACTGTCCAAGAGCAGTTTATTTTTTGATAACTTCTATTTCAATCCGACTATATTATTTGTGATTAGCTTTATAGGTTTGATTCTGATCGGAACGGTATTGTTGATGTTGCCCCGGACGACGTTGGAGGCGCCGCTTAGTTTTGTCGATGCTTTTTTCATGGCGACAAGTGCCGTATGCATTACAGGGCTTTCTGTAACGGATATATCGACCAACTTTTCATTGTTCGGACAGACAGTCATTATGTTGTTGATTCAGGTTGGCGGATTGGGAATTATGACCTTTACGGGATTCTTTGGATACTTTTTCTCTGGAGGATTCTCGTTCAAAAACCAGTTGATGTTTGGAGAGATTTTGGGCGAAAATAAGCTTAACGACGTTGTCTCGACACTGTTGACTATCATATTCATTACCCTGCTGTTCGAACTTATCGGTGGTGCTTTTATTTATTTTACATTAGACCCCCTGTTATTTGAGGGAACAGGCGAACGTATTTTTTTTGCTGCCTTCCATGCTATTTCTTCCTTCTGTAATGCCGGTTTCTCTATTCTTTCCGATGGCATTACCAATCCTGAATATCGCTACAATTATAGTTTTCAAATTGTCTTGACACTGATTTTTGTATTGGGAGGCTTAGGCTTTGGCACAGTTTACAATTTTTATACTTATCTCAAAGGAAAGGCGAATGCTGTTATCTGTTTATTATTTCTCAAAAAAAGATATAAGCATAAGGCGCAGCCCTTTAGTTTTAATACCAAGTTTATACTCTTATGTAATGCAATTGTGGTCATTTTGGCTACAGGGTCTTACTTTTTAATGGAACAAAATAACACTTTGGTTTCAGATAAAAATATTTTTGGGGAGTGGGTAACTTCCCTTTTCATGGCAAATGCTTCTCGATCTGCGGGATTTAACAGTGTGGATGTTAATTTTGTAAGCACTCCGACGTTAATTATGCTGACCACATTGATGTGGATCGGGGCATCACCTGGGTCCACTGGTGGTGGTGTCAAAGTAACTACAATAGCGATAGCGTTTATGAACATTTTGTCCTTGGCACGAGGTAAGGATTCGATTGAGCTTTTTAAGCGCAAAATTGCTTCTGAGTCTGTCAATAAGGCTTTTGCCATCATTATTCTATCGGTATTGACGATTACATGTTCGTTTGTTCTCCTTAATTTTTCAGATCCTGGTAAGCCCATGAAAGCGTTACTGTTTGAGTCGGTTTCGGCATACACGACCTGTGGTCTTAGTTTAGGAGTGACGCCTTCTCTAAGTGCAACCGGAAAGATGATTATTATTTTTACCATGTTTGTGGGACGTGTAGGTATGTTGACTTTATTGGTAGCCTTCATCAAAAACATGAAGAACAAAAGTTATATTTATCCAACCGAAAAGCTCTTGTTTTAAACAATTAAATGTATTGTAAGATGGGGTATGCAGACATAGGGGTAATTCCATAGCCATAAATAAAAGACAAACTGATCCGCAAGCTGGCGGATGACCATTGAAAGTAAAATTAAACACATATGACAGATAAAAAGAAGACTATACATATATGAAATATATTGTTTTGGGATTAGGACATTTTGGGCGTTCATTGGGCATACATCTTACCGAATTAGGCCATGAAGTCATTGGAGCCGACCTGAATATACAGATTGTCGAGCAGTTGAAGGATAAGATCACACATACAGTTTGTCTAGACACGACAGATCGTGAGGCCGTTTCCTCTTTACCTTTAAAAGATAGTGATGCTGTGATTATAGCTATTGGCGAAGACGAGGGAGCTTCCTTATTAACCACGGCCTTGGTCAAACAGCTCGGTGTAAAACGCATCATTGGACGCGTTGTGTCGGATCTTCAAAAAACGGTTATGGAGGCCATGCAGATCGATGAATATATCATGCCTGAAGAAGAAGCTGCAGAGCGTCTGGCCATGCGGTTAGATAATATCGATATTGTTGATTCGTTCAAGGTTTCTGATCGGTATAGCATCATAGAGACGAAAGTTCCGTCCAAATATGTTGGGATGACGTTGAAAGATGCTGACCTTACAAATAGATATAAGGTTATCGTATTGACGACAGTTACCCTAACTGGTGCCGTTTCCAAGGGAAAAACCGTGCAAAGCAAAGAGGCGTCTGGTATAGCCAAGTCCGATACTGTACTCCGGGAGAATGATCTCCTTGTTTTATTTGGAGAACTTTCTGATATTAAAAAATTGATCGAAAAAGGAAACTAATCCAAAAGTCCATAGGATATTACTAAAATCAATTTTATATTTGGGCTTTAATAAAAGGCATTAACCGCTAACTTATCCGTGAAGATACGGTGAGCTTGATGATAAAAATGCTCGTTATACCTTCGTTACCTTAAAAAGAAAAAATTGTTTGATGAAAAATTGGTTTAAAGAGAATTCTTCGCATCTAATTGTTATTGCGATCTTCTTTGTATTAGTGTTTTTTTACTTTTCGCCGGTTTGGCAAGGAAAGGCATTGTCTCAACACGATGTGATGCAGGCGATGGGCAGCCAGAAGGAGCTTTTCGACTATAGAGCTAAGGACGGTCATGCGCCTCAATGGACCAATTCGATGTTTGGCGGGATGCCTACTTACCAGATTTGGTATGAGCACACCACGAATATAACAAGTTATGTTAATCGAATCTTGACAATATTTTTCCCTTTGCCGGCAGATGTTATTTTGATTTATCTTTTGGGAAGTTATTTCTTGCTTTCTGTTCTCCGCATTAAGCCCTGGCTGGCTGCGGTAGGAGCTATTGCTATTACTTTTTCATCCTACAACTTTATTTACATTGAGGCAGGGCACGTTAATAAAGCTTATGCTATAGCCTATTTGGCTCCCATAATCGGAGCCGTTATACTCTGCTATCGGGGTAATAAGCTTTGGGGGCCGATCTTGTTAGCGGTCTTCCTTGCATTGGAGATTCGAACCAACCACGTGCAGATGACCTATTATCTTTTCATTGCTTTATTGGTTTACGTAGGATTTGAACTATACTATGCGATTCGAGAAAAACGCGTTCCTGCATTTGCGAAAGCTACAGCATTGCAGATAGGAGCGGTCGTGGTTGCAGTAGCGGTCAACGCTTCCGTTTTGTTTCCGACCTATGAGTATAGCAAGTTGACTACACGAGGCAAGGCCAATATCGTGAAGGTAGATGAAGGTAATAAAAGTGGAGGATTGGATAAAGATTACGCTTATGCTTGGAGTCAGGGTGTGGGCGAAAATTTAACATTTTTGATTCCAAATGCTTACGGAGGAAAAACCCAAGGTGTTTTAGGTGAAGATTCGCATGTGGTTAAATTTTTTACCGGCTTAGGAGCTCCTCAGAATCAAGCATTACAGATGGCCAAAAGCCTTCCTACTTATTGGGGTGAGAAGTCATTTACTTCGGGCCCTTGGTATTTTGGGGCGGGGATTATCTTTCTATTTGTTTTAGGAATTTTTATTGTTAGAGATCGATTAAAATGGTGGATTCTTGCAGCTATTGGATTGACGGTGTTGTTGGCGTTAGGAAGTAATTTCTCTATCGTATCAGATATTTTCTTTGATTATGCTCCATTGTATAATAAATTTAGAGCTCCTGAGTCTATTCTGATTATTCCATCTATACTGATACCTGTGCTAGCAGTTATGGCTGTTCATGAACTGATAAATAAAGGTAGTGATATTGTTCAATTGGACAAGAAAGTGCTTTATAGCTTCGGAATCATTGCAGGTATCTGCGTTGTGGTTGCTTTAATGCCTAATATTCTAGCCTTTAAGCCATCAACGAACCAGGATTTTATCAGTATGTTGACCAAAGAGTTTGGTGATGCAAATCTTGCGAATCAACTATCAACAGAGCTTATAAAGGATAGGGCAGATTTAGCTTCAGCAGATGCATGGCGTTCATTGGGTATTGTACTGGTTGTATTTGCCTTGGTTTGGTTCTTTGTTAAGAAGAAAGTCTCTGCAAATGTTCTAGTGCTTGGGATAGGTTTGATCACATTATTGGATCTTTGGTCCGTGGACAAGCGTTACTTGAACAACGAAACTTTTGTAGATAAAAGTTTGACGAAAAATCCAATCCAAGAGCGAGAAGTCGATCAGTTGATCCGGATGGATAAAGACCCTCATTACCGTGTTCTTGATTTGACGACAAATCCGTTTTCCGATGCTAAGGCTTCTTATTTTCACAAAAATTTAGGTGGTTATCATGCTGCTAAGCTGATGCGTTTTCAAGAATTATTAGAGCACCAATTCAATGGAGCTATCAATGAAGATGTCTTAGATATGTTCAATGTCCGTTATGTCATCACTCGTGATCCTAATAACGGAGCGGAGCGTATCCAACGCAGGTCTACAGCAGCTGGAAATGCTTGGTTTGTAGATAAGGTCACTTTCGTCAAAGACAATGCGCAGGAGATGCAGGCGATCAGTAGTTTTGATCCAGCAAAAGAAGCATTTGTTCATGACGAGTATAAAGGAAAAGTAAATGCGGCTCGCTTAGGACGTCCAAATAATGCAGATATTAAGTTGGTCTCTTATCACCCAGACAAGTTACAATATGAGTATACGGCTCCAAATGATGTTTTTGCTGTTTTCTCAGAAGTATATTATGACAAGGGTTGGAAAGCTTATGTTGATGGAGAAGAGGTGCCTATTATACGGACTGACTACCTTTTAAGAGGTTTACAACTGCCGGGTGGTAATCATAAGGTAGAGTTTGTTTTCGACCCGCAGACGATGAAAATATCAAGTATCGTTTCTTTAATCGGATCCATCGTTTTGGCCCTAGGTTTGGGCGGAGCGATTTTTATCTCATACAGAAGGAAAAAGGCCTAACAGCAATGAACCAGTATAAAACGGGCTACTTAATCTTTTAAGTAGCCCGTTTTATATATACCTCGCCTGGCCCTTGTTCTTTAAAGCTCAAGTTTTAATTGAGGGTCGGTGACGCGGAAGGTTTTTCTGTGGTGAATTGTATGGCCATGTGCTAATACCGCTTTACGGTGTACAATAGTAGGGTAGCCTTTATTAGACTTCCATTCATACAGCGGAAATTCGCCCGCTATACTATCCATGTATTCATCCCTATATGTCTTAGCTAATATCGATGCAGCTGCTATGGCGAGGTATTTACCATCCCCCTTTACAATGCAGGCGTGTGGTAGCGTTTGGTAAGGGATAAATTTATTCCCATCTATAATCAGAAATTCAGGCGCAATCTGCAGTGCATCAATAGCGAGATGCATCGCTTTGTAAGATGCATTGTGTATGTTTATTTTATCAATTTCCTGCGGAGTTATGATTCCGACAGCGAAAGCTAAGGCTTCCTTTTCTATTATTGGACGCAATTCATTCCTTTTCTTCTCTGAAAGCTTTTTGGAGTCGTTGAGGACAGGGTTATAATAATCTTTGGGAAATATAACTGCCGCGGCAAAAACGGGTCCCGCCAAGCAGCCTCTACCAGCTTCATCGCAGCCAGCTTCTATGAATTCATTTTGATATTGGGATAAAAGCATAAGTTGATTGTCTGTGTAACTTATCTGTGATATCGTCAAGTTAACACTTATTTACACTACTTATTCATTTTTTTGTAGTGATATTGACGATTTTAAAAAACTTTTACGGCTCTTTGTTGTGTAAAAGTAAACAATAATTGCTGATGAATAAACTTTATATCCTTTTTCTATTTTGTTGTCCTGCTTTTCTTTTTGCACAAAAGAAAAAGAAGGAGGAGTATGTGTTTCAGCAATTAGAAAATATCGTTCTTGATGGTCAATTGGAAGAGTGGGGGGGTAAGTTGTATAATGCTGACAGTGATTTGTGGTCTTTTGGTGTCGCTGTTCAAGGAGGAAAAGTTTATGTCGCTGTAAAGGTTAAAGACGAAATGTTGCAACGGGAAGCGCTACGACATGGTATTTTTGTAAACCTAAGCTACAATGAAAAGAAGAAAGAAGGGGCAAAGTTATTATACCCATATGTAGATCGTGAGCGACTTAGAGCCTTAAGTCAGGATGAAGATCTGGACGTCAACAACATAAAAGCGGAGCTGCTGAAAAGTGTACGAGGCTATCAGATTTCTGGATTTAGTAAAGTAGTTGATGGACTTCTGTCGTTTGATAATTCTTATGGAATACGTGCAAAGGCACGCTTTGAAGATGATGTTTTAATGTATGAATCTGAGGTGCCATTAGACTTAGTGAAATTTAAGAGTGATCGAATTGCCGTTCAAATAGGCGTTAATACCCAGTTTTTTCAAACGAAGAAGGTGGTCGATGCAAGTCCAAGGCCTAATAATGTAAGGGTCTATGGAGCTAGTCCTTATAAGCCGACCGTCAAGAACCCCTATAAAGAAGATACGGCGGTTTGGTTCTTTGGAAATATAAAATAGAGAGATAATATATATGGATTTTTTTAAGAGATGGATAGCGGTTGCCGCCCTATTTATTTGTTTTTCAGCACAGGCTCAGTCCAATAAAGTGGTTCAAGGTTTCTTGCGGGACTCCTTGTCTAGACCTGTTGCAGGAGCATCGGTACAATACATCGTCGGTGCTGATACTTTGAAAACGAGCTCCTCTGTAGGAGGTATTTATACGTTTAGTAACGTAAGCGATAAACCTTTTAAAATTAGAGTCTCAAGTCTCGGGTTTGAGCCCTTTGAGAAAGGATATACTTTTGCTGCTGTGCAGGATAATAGAATGTTGGTCTCCAATATCATTTTACAAGGGATTCCCAATATGTTGGAAGAGGTTGTTGTCAATGGCGTGGTAACTGTCCAAGTGAAAGGTGACACCGTTGAATATTCCACAAGAGATTTAAAGCTACGTGAAGGATCTGTAGCCGAAGATGCCCTTAAGAAATTGCAGGGGGTAGAAGTCGATAAAGATGGTACCGTGACGGCGCAGGGCGAACAGGTAACCCGGGTTCGTATTAATGGCAAGGACTTTTTTGGAGGAGATGTAAAGACAGCAACGCAAAACTTGCCGGCCAATATTATTGCTAAAATGCAGATCGTGGATGATTATGGTGATATGGCTAATATTACAGGAAATAAATCGGGCGAGTCGACTAAAGTTTTGAACATACAGATAGATCCTGAATATAATAAAGGTTACGCGACGACGCTTCGTGTTGGTGGTGGTACTGAAGAGCGTTATCAGACCACAGGAATGTTTATGGGTTTTCGGGATAAGTCGCAGGTATCTGTGTTGGGCAATATGAATAATATGAATGCGCCATTGTTTGACTTTAATTCGATGGGTGGTGGTGCTAGAGGAAGACAAGGTGGCGGCGGTGGACGTGGTCCAGGTGGAATGTTTGGAGGGTCTGAAGGTATTACAAATGTTGGCTCTATTGGCGTTAATATCCGGCATGATTTTTCGGATAAGCTAAAAGTATATGGATCATATTCGTATGGTAGAGATGATAACAACACCATTGGTAGTTCGTATACCAATCGCTTGGCGGAAGGGATCGAGGAAGAGTCCAATGATGACAACACCAGTATCCGGGCCAATCATCGTTTTGAAGGAAATTTAGAATGGAATATTTCGGATAAAGACTATATAAAAATTACACCACAATTGGGTTTTGGTGATAATACAGCTGATAATTTAAAAAATGTAAGGCAACTAATCGGCGGAGATTTCAGTAATTATCAAATAACAAATGAAAGTAATAAGTCTACAGCCCCTCGATATAATTTTTCTGGACTTTACAATCGCAAGCTCAATGATAAAGGAAGAAACCTCTTCTTTAATTTTAACTACGATAATGCGGTAACAGAAACCGAGTATAATAGGGTCTTAGATCGATGGCTAACCGATCCGGGCAATGGAGACTTGCCTGCATCCGATGTGTTTGAAAAAACATATCGCGAAGTCCAAAACAAAAGCTGGAACGCAGGAGCCTCTGTTTCTTATATCGAACCGCTTACGGAGAAGAGCAAGATTGAAGTAACGTATGATTATAACAACAACGATTACGATAATCTGAAGGCCCAACAATTGTTAGAATCCCGAGGCAGCTCCGCTTCTGGTATATTAGATTACAACTACAACTACGATTATGCTTTTGCAACACATCGTGTAGGCGCTAGTTACATGTACGATAGCGAGAAGTTGAAGTATTCTTTCGGAGCAGCTTTACAACCATCGACGTTGCGTGGAAATGCATATAATGGGGCGATAACAGAAGTAATTGATCGGAAGAACTTGAACTTTATTCCGATAGCACGGTTTGAGTATAAATTTTCAAGACAGTCTAATTTGACTATGCAATACTCGGGAAAGTCGAACGAGCCTTCCGTTTCTCAGACACTTCCTTTTGCAGAGACAACGAGCGAAACTTTTACTAATATCGGAAATCCCGATTTGGATCCTGAGTTCGGGCACAAGATGAACTTTAGATTTCGTTCAGGAGATTTTCAAAAGGGTAAAACATTTTTTGCGATGTTGAGGACGGAACTGACTACTGATAAAATTGTTTCGTACAACAAAACAACCCGCGTTAATGGGTTAGGTGCGGTACAAGAGGTTGGTTACGCAAATGAGTCAGAACCCGTTTATTCAATAAATTCATTCTATCATTTGGGCCGATCGTTTAAGGAAAAAACATACAACATCATGTATGGCGGGGGCGTGTCATTTAATAAAGGTATTTCCTATCAAAATTCTGAAATAACGAATTTCGAATTTCAGAAAAATGTAAATCTGAATACCGGCTTTCATCAAATATTGTTCTTTCGATACAATCCTTCCGAAAATTTAGAGATCAATCCGGGAGTACGTTACAATTATACCATAACTACTTCTTCGTTGATTGATTTATCCAACCGGAACACACAAAAGATAACGCCAAATTTGATTGGGTCGATAAACATTACGCCTACTACTATCTTTGGAGTAGACATTTCGAAAGAATTTAATAAAGGATATACTTCAAATGTTAATCCATTTATTATAAATAGCTACATTGAACAACGTCTCTTGAAGGGACAGCGTGGTACCATACGTTTCCAGGGATTTGATTTGTTGGATCAGCAGACTAATATTAATAGAACGGTGTCCGAAATATTAACGGATAGTCGTACCAATAGATTAGCGCGTTACTTTATGTTGACCTTTACTTTCAAGTTGCAGAAGTTTTCCGGGGTAAATCCCATGGAAGACAATAGCGGAGGGCATGGTGGTATGCGTAGGCCAAGAATGTAACTTCCTGTTTTTAGTAAAATGGCATCCAATTTTTTTAATTGGATGCCATTTTTTTTTAACACCTTTTTAAGGTCTGTTTCTAATGGAAAGCTCTAGGGATTGAGGGTATCAGTTTCTGTATTTTATTGTGTAGCTTTGCATTCATTATTAAAATCCATCTGAATGAAGGAGTACAATCTTATCCAACTGGATAATGGTATACGCGTCTTGTTGCATTTTCAAAAGTCAGTTATAACGCATAGCTGTATTGTGGTAAATACAGGCTCAAGGCACGAGAAAGAGGGTAAGTTTGGAATGGCTCATTTTATTGAACATCTAGTTTTTAAAAGAACGGAAAAGCGGTCAACAAATCAGATTCTCAATCGTTTGGAGCAAGTGGGAGGCGATTTGAATGCTTATACCACCAAGGAGTATACGTGCTTGCACGCCTCTTTTTTAAATCCTTACTTGGAGCGCGCTTTGGACTTATTTGAAGATGTGTTATTTCATTCTACGTTTCCAGAAACAGAAATAGAGAAAGAAAGAGGTGTGATTTTAGACGAGATAGCTTCTTATTTGGATAGCCCCGAAGAGTCTATTATGGACGATTTTGAAGATCTCCTATTTCAAGGATCAGGGCTTGGACACAATATCTTAGGGGTAGAAGATGATCTGAAGTCTATAACCAAATCAGACATCATCCAATTTATGGAGGAAAGCTACAATACTTCGGAGATTGTTATCGCTATTTCTGGAGATTATACCTTGGCACAGGTAAAGCGACAGGCAGAACGTATCTTTGGGAAGATTAAAGCCAATATTTTGCCAACGCCAGTACAGGTGGTTCCTGCTGTAGCCAATATTAATGAAGTGATCGAGAAACCTATTAATCAAGCTCATTATATGTTGGGCGGGCAGGCATTCGGTGTATATGATGAGCGAAAAACGGCTCTCTTATTACTGAATAATATGTTGGGAGGTTACGGAATGAGTTCTATACTCAATCTTGGGATACGAGAGAAGTATGGAATCGCTTATACGATAGAGTCTAATTTTACGATGTACAAGGATACAGGAAGTGTTAGTATCTACCTAGGGACAGATGAAGAAAAGCTAGATCGAGCAGTCTCACTTGTGTTTAAAGAATTGAATAAGTTAAAGAGCGCTCCTATTTCAGCGTATCAATTGACAAGGGCAAAGCAGAAGTTTAAGGGACAGATAGCATTGGCCGAGGAAAATCGAATGAGTATGATTATTGCAGAGGCAAAGAATATCATCGATTATGGCCGTGTCATCTCTTTGAAGGATGTCGTGGATAGTATTGACAAAGTACGATCAGAAGATTTATTCGAACTTTCAAGTATTTTCTTTGCAGAAGATCGACTCGTATCGCTTAAATTCGTTCCCGAGAAATAGAGTTTTAAATGAGTTAATGACAATTGAAAATCAAATAAATACATATGAACACAGCTTATATTTTTCCAGGACAGGGCGCTCAATTCGTAGGAATGGGACAAGATCTGTACAACCTGAATGCAGAAACAAAGGCGCTCTTTGAAAAAGCAAATGATATTCTAGGCTTTCGTATTACCGATATCATGTTTCAAGGAACTGACGAAGACCTTAAACAGACCAACGTCACACAGCCAGCTATATTTTTACATTCCGTAATTCTTGCTAAAGCTTTGGGAGCTTCCTTTAACCCGTCTATGGTTGCAGGGCACTCGTTAGGCGAGTTTTCCGCTTTGGTTGCAGCAAATGCGTTATCGTTTGAAGACGGTTTAAAGTTGGTGTCGCAACGTGCTAATGCTATGCAGAAGGCATGTGAGATTGAGCCATCCACAATGGCAGCCATATTAGGACTAGAAGATGAGGTTGTGGAGCGGATCTGTGCACAGATTGAAGACATCGTAGTACCCGCAAACTATAACTGTCCGGGACAGTTGGTGATTTCAGGATCGATTGTAGGGGTAGATAAAGCCTGTGTGTTGTTGACAGAAGCAGGAGCAAAAAGAGCCCTTAAGCTAAATGTAGGAGGAGCATTTCATTCGCCATTAATGGAGCCTGCGAAGGTGGAATTACAGGCAGCAATCGAAGCAACAACGATTAATGTTCCTGTATGTCCTATATATCAAAATGTGGATGCAAAAGCGTATACAAATCCTGCTCAGATTAAAGAAAATCTTATCGCGCAGTTGACTGGAGCAGTAAGATGGACACAGACCGTTCAGCATATGTTAGCGGATGGTGCAGAAGCATTTGTTGAAGTTGGTCCAGGTAATGTATTGCAAGGTTTGGTTAAAAAAGTGGATAGACAAGCGCAAACTTCATCCGCGACTATCGGGTAATAGTTACTACTGTTCTTTGAACATGTAGTAATGATCTTGGATTACCTGAGTTATAAAGTCCTCTGGGTGTACTTGAGCTTTTACACCCAGTAGGATTTCCAGTTTAGCGGCCAGTACCTGGATAATTCTATAATTCTTCCTGCGAAACCCCATTTGATAGAGTTCTTTTATATCGTTAAGGTCTACATCTGTTAGCTTGATTACTTCAGGGTAGACGATTTGGTGAGTAGTTGTAATTTCTTCAAATAGAGTTTCTTTCAGATTTATGTCTTCTTTGATACTGATTACAGTGGTATCTGCTGCCATATCCCCAATACGTTGGCTTTTTGAGGAAAGTATAATACTTGTAAGACCTAGTCCTCCCATACTGATAAATATGTCGATTGCATTGCAAACCCAACGTATGAAATACTGATAAAACGTGGCGCGTGTACCGTCTATTTTGACTACTTTGATTTTCATGATTCGTTTTCCTATTGTTTGCCCCTCCATCAAGGTTTCTAAAACAAGCGGATATAGGAATATTGGCAACGTTGCTAATGAGGCGACACCCCAACTTAACCAAGCATCCCCGGAATTAAATACGTCCGACTTGGCTAACAATGTAAATGCTAAAATGGCATATAGTATCATAACGCCATAATCTAGGCCAAATGCGATACAACGGGACCCGACAGAAGCGAGTCTGTATTCAAAATTTACATTCTGTGGCGTATTAATTAATAGCTTATTCATTGTTCTATTACAGATCGTTTCCTATTAATCAAACCTACATAAAATGGATAACATTCACGAATGACCAGTAGAAAAACTTGGGTTGACGCATCTTGGTTAATGAAAATTTCCAATAAGTATTCGAAATACCAAGCATTTTATCTAAGTTTATAGCAAGCTGTAAACTTTATTTATGCGAGAAGCCTCCTTTATAGATCGGAATAAAGAGAAATGGGTGTCAATAGAGAATAATTTGACCAATAAAGAAGATGTCAACCCTGATACGTTGGCCTCAAACTATATTGAGTTGACTAACGATTTAGCTTATGCCCAGACTTTTTATCCTAAAAGTAAGACCAAGGAATACCTTAATGAACTCTCGATTCGTGCACATCAATTGATTTACAGGGATCAAAAATCATCAAATCATCAAATAGCTCATTTTTTCCAGGTCGAAGTGTTTGAGGCGATATGGGCTATTCGTCGCCCCTTGCTGTATTCCTTTTTGATTTTTGTTTTCGCAGGCCTTATCGGCTTCGTATCTGCTCGGTATGATGAGGGGTTTGTCCGTCTTATTCTCGGAGATAGCTATGTCAACATGACCATCGAGAACATAAAAGCGGGAAATCCAGCAGCGGTTTATCAAGATGGGAGTAATTGGGGCGGGGCACTTGCTATCACTATAAATAATGTAAAAGTGGCTTTTTACGCTTTTATTTTTGGTGCTTTTTTCAGTTTAGGCACCGGTTATATACTCTTTAGCAATGGTATTATGGTCGGCGCATTTCATTATATGTTTTATAAATACGACGTTTTGCAAGAAGCAATGTCTGCCATATGGATACACGGTACAATCGAGCTTTCAGTCATTGTAATTGCTGGAGGTTGCGGTTTAGCGATGGGAAATAGTATTCTGTTTCCGAAGTCTTACACCCGTATGGCCTCTTTTAAAACAGCGACAAAAGATGCAGCCAAAGTTTTAATTAGCACCGTTCCTTTTTTTATTGTGGCAGGTACCCTAGAAGGTTTCGTGACACGGTATTATCAGCTTTCCATTTGGCTTTGCGTTGGTGTTATCCTGTTATCTGCAGCCGCAATTGTCTTTTATTATATCATTAGGCCTAAACAGCTAGCAATTAAGTATAAATGGAGTTAGCTCAGTTCGAATTTAAGCGAGAACGCAAGTTGGGGGAGTTTGTACAGGACTTTATCAATTTGTTGAAAATTATAATTGGGCACCTTTCCAAGGAACTGCTTAAGTTGTTAATCGCCCCCTTATGTGCTATGCTGCTCATCGGTTACTATATTTCGACACAACTCAATCTAAATGCTGATTACAGTTCTGGAGAGATTGTCGATATGGTCCTTACGTTTGGGTTAGCTTTATTTTGTATGTTGATCATTGGTGGTTTAGCGTTTGGTTTTACTATTGAGTATTTTATTCTTTTGCGAAATCGACGAGATCTTTCCTTTGGGGCCAAAGATATTTGGAATGCTTTTAAGGCCAATATCAGTAAATACGTCCGATTTTTGCTGGGGTCTATTGTCGTGGGGATGATCATATTTATTCCTTTAGCATTTGTATTG
Source organism: Sphingobacterium sp. xlx-130 (assembly GCF_011007405.1). NCBI lineage: Bacteria > Pseudomonadati > Bacteroidota > Sphingobacteriia > Sphingobacteriales > Sphingobacteriaceae > Sphingobacterium > Sphingobacterium sp. xlx-130. Next base: position 134,468 of record NZ_WFKN01000010.1, on the reverse strand, counting down.
TTTTTGTCCGCACTGATTCCCTTGATAGGCTCTCTTGCCATCGGAGTTGTTTTTGCAGTCTTAGGATTATGGTTTTTCACCGCTTTTATGTTGTACCGTGAAGATTATTACGATTTGTTTGATACCTATACATCCGCATTTTCTATGCTCAAGAATAAGATTGGCGAATACGGACTCGCTTCTTACATTGTTACCTTTTTATTTAGGTCGCTCATGACATTAATGAGTATCATTCCTTTTATTATTATAGGTTTTATCGCATACAATTATGTAGGTTTTAATGATAGTTTTTTCGATACCTATATCGGTAAGATTTTGGTCACATTAGGGAGTACATTTATGTCTTTGTTTTTCATTATCTACTATATGCTATCGGTGATCAGTTATGGAATTATTTACGAGACAGCCAAAGAACTACGGTTTGGAGAGGATGTCTTTGACAAGATTGACAAGATAGGAAGGAGGCTCGATGTCTAGCGTTATCTTTCAGGAAAATCTAGTAGACACCGTACAATCATTGCAGGACGAGCCAATATATCAATATTGGAAAGCAGGTTATTATGATTCCATCCCTCGGGCTAAAATTGTCACATCGGATAGCATAGAGGCTTTTGATGTAGTAGTCGGACGATATCAAGCGAAAGAGTTTGAATATATAGAAAGTATTTCTGATAAGCTAAGTTTTTTTGATAAGTTACTAGACCGTATAAGCAAAATTTTATCGGATCTTTTTCCGCAGCCCAAAGGTGATTTTAATGAAGGAGTCTTCAATTTGCTAGCGGTAATAGGGGCGGTAGTATTGATTTTTTTGATCTATAAGTTTTTTGTGTCCCGGAAAAAACTTTACGTGCACCATGATACAGACGTTGAAAATGAAGAAGAACAGATCGCTTTTGTGGAGAGGAATCTATTACAGGTCGATGTTCAGGCCTATTTGTCCGATGCGTTACAACAAAAGAATTATACATTAGCTATACGCTATCTGCAGTTGCTAAACATACAGTTGTTAGGACGTAAGGGAGTTGTACAATGGAATCAATCCAAAACCAATACAGAGTTAATGGAAGAGGTAAATAATGAAGAGTTGAGGCAAGACTTCCTAGCCTGTGCTGTAGTGTTTGATTATGCTTGGTTCGGTCATTTCGAGATTACAGAAGATGCATACCAGAAGTATGCCCCGAGATTTATTCAATTTCAAAGGAGGTGGTCTTGAAAAAAAGCATTTTAATTGGATTGTCATTACTATTCGTCGTGGCGCTAGGAATAGCCGTTATTGACGCAGGAGCTAAGAGACCAATCGATTGGTCAAAGTCATACAATTTTAGAGATAAAATACCCTACGGCTTATTTGTGTTTAGGAGCGAGCTTCCGCAAATATTAGGATCGGAGCGTAGCTATACTAATTTTGGCGAATCGACCTATGAATTAGTCTCTCGATTGGATAGCATTCAAGATTATAGCACATCCATTTTGGACGTATATCCGAATATCGGCTATGATCAGGTGGATGCAAAAGTGGTCTTAAGTTATATCCGGGAGGGTGGAGAAGTTTTTTTATCTGGAGAGTATTTGGGCGAACAGCTGCTTGATACCCTGGGGATACAGGTCGAAACTTTACGAGAAACTTTGTTTATGCCCACAGATAAGAATATCTCCTATTCTTTAGAGGGAGATACGAGCCGACTTCAATTGGCAAAAGCAATGGGTTTTAGGGTGTTTTCGAAGCTGGATGCTAAAAGCTGTACTATTTTGGGGCAGCTGCATGCTAGAGGAAGAGCGATTCCAAACTTTGTTAGCGTGTCGTATGGAAAAGGTACGCTCTATTTGCATCTACTTCCTGAAGTTTTTACCAATTATCATATGCTTCAAAAAGGAGGATATGATTACGTAACCAAGGCGGTCCAGGCTATTCGGGGGGATAAAGTGATGTTGTCGGACTATTATTTCGAATCTGATCAGTCAACTACACCCTTGCGGGTTATTTTGACCAACCCAGGTTTTTATCAGGCTTGGTATCTACTGCTATTTGGACTTTTAGTCTTGTTTGTCTTTAAGAGTAAACGAGAGCAGCGGGCCTTGAAAATCATTAAACCGGAGCAGAATCTCTCTAAAGAATTTGCAAAGACAATAGGTACATTGTATTATGAAAATGGACATCCCGGTAACATCATTCACAAAAAAATAGATTATTTCCTTTATGCAATCCGTTCCAACTATCAGATAGAGACTATGAATCTTTTGGATGAAAGGTTTCTTCGCATATTGTCGCTCAAGACGACAGTAAGTGTTGAAGATACCACAGCATTGTTTTCATTTCTCCACGAATGCAAAAGTAAAATCGATTTTACGATTGAAGAAGTTAAGACGGTTAATAAAAGAATAGAAGAGTTTAAAAGTAAAGCTAGTATTATATGAGCGAACAAGATAATTTAATGCGCAAATATTTGCCTGATTTTGAAAACAGAATCGACCTTACCGGGCTGCAAGATAGACTAGGTGCAGTGCGATCAGAGGTAAAGAAGGTAATTATAGGTCAGGACCGTGTCATCAATATGTTATTGATCTCGATACTTGCAGGGGGACATTCCTTGATAGAGGGGCTACCTGGAGTAGGCAAGACACTCACTGCCAAATTGATTGCAAAAACAATAAATAGTGATTTCAAACGGATACAATTTACTCCTGATCTAATGCCCTCAGACGTGACGGGTTCATCTATTCTTGATTTGAAGACCAACGAGTTTGAATTTAGAAAAGGACCTATTTTCGGCAGTATCATTCTTATTGATGAAATTAACAGAGCACCGGCAAAAACCCAAGCTTCGTTATTTGAATGTATGAGCGAAAGACAGGTTACAGTAGATGGGCATACCTACAAGATGGCAAGTCCTTTTGTAGTTTTCGCGACACAGAATCCGATCGAACATGAAGGTACTTATCGATTGCCGGAAGCCCAATTAGATCGCTTTTTATTCAAGATAGATGTTGATTATCCCGAACTTGACCAAGAGTTAATGATTTTAAAGGAGCATCACCTTCAGCGTGCGGGCGATAAAGAGGATCTGGTACAGGCTGTTGTATCTACGGATGAACTTATTCATTTTCAACGTTTGTCTAAGCTGGTATATGTGCATGAAGATGTGCTGCAGTATATTTCTGAAATTGTGGTACAGACCCGCAGTAATCCCAACTTAAGCCTAGGAGCCTCTCCGCGAGCTTCAATAGCGCTCTTGGAGGCATCTAAAGCATTTGCCGCGCTGCAAGGTAGGGATTTTGTGACGCCAGAAGATGTGAAATATGTGGCATCCCCCATTTTAGGTCATCGGGTGCAGTTGACACCGGAAAAAGAAATGGAAGGCTTTTCACCGGGCTATATTATCCGTCAACTTGTAGAGAGTGTAGAGATTCCAAGATAATGAATTTGATGAGACGGCTGTATGTTCGGAATTTGTTTTTCTATCTCCTGCTAACACTGGCAGGGCTGTTTGCGCTATCGTTTTACGTGGAACCTTTACGCATGGTTTGTACGGTGCTACTTTGGGGAGCGATCGCACTCTGTGCATGGGATTTGATTTTTCTCTTTTTTCCTCGTAAAGCCGTAGATATAAAACGGCAATATCCCGAGAAGTTGTCAAATGGTGATGCTAATCCTTTTTCTATTGTGTTGTTGAGCCAATATGTTATTCCAGTGCGGGTACGGGTGCTGGAGGAGATGCCATTGCAATTGCAGATGAGACACAATGAATTTGGACTGACACTAATCCCGAATCAAGTCAGTCAAATTGATTTTGAGCTGCAGCCCAAAAGTAGGGGGATATATTCTTTTGGAAAATGTAACTTGTTGGTGCGTCATTTGGGACTGTTTGAGCGAAAGTTTGTTCTGGACGAACAGCTAGACATCCCTTGTTACCCCTCCTTTATGCAGATGCGTAAATATCAGTTGCTAGCCACGACAGATCGATTGGTCGAGTTGGGTATAAAGCGGATACGTCGCATTGGTAGCACGATGGAGTTTGATCATATACGCGAATATGTGAAAGGGGATGAATATAGACATATGAACTGGAAGGCGTCCGCCAAGCAAAATAAGCTGATGGTGAATCAATATCAGGAGGAAAAGTCGCAACCAATTTATTCGTTCATAGATTTAGGTCGAGTCATGCGTATGCCTTTTCAGGAGATGACGCTACTGGATTATGCTATTAATGCCACATTGGTTTTGTCCAATGCTGCTATTCTGAAACAAGATCGAGCGGGCATGCTGACGTTTTCAAAAGAAGTCTCCAACCACGTTTCTGCCGAGAAGAATAACAAGCAGATGAAGCTTATTTCCGATAAATTGTATAGTATTTCTACCCGTTTTGAAGAGTCTGAGTTTGGCGGGTTATATGCTTTTGCCCGAAAGCATATAAACAAGCGCTCGCTAATCTTTGTTTATACGAACTTTGAGACAATGGATGCTATGAATAGGCAGTTGCCCTATTTGCGGATGCTCAATAAGAGTCATATCGTCGTCGTGGTTGTATTTAAGAATACCGAGTTAATAGCGATGTCAAAAGAACATGCCCAAAAGACAATCGACGTCTATAATAAAATCATAGCAGAGAAATTTGTGTATGAAAAGAGCTTAATTATACAGGAGCTCACACGCAATGGACTACAGACGATCTATACGGCCCCGGAAGATCTAAGTATAAATGCCATAAATAAATATTTAGAGATCAAGGCGCGGGGGTTGATATAGTTCTTCTTTCTGTCATAGATTGTTATTTTCTTTATTAGGGGGATTATCCCCAGTTTTTTATCAATCTACTGGATAAGTCTTTGATACTGTGGAGTACAAAGACGGTATTTGCTTGTATTTTAAAGCAAATTTGGTGGGAATATAATTGGTAGATAACTCGAACTTTATTCGTTTATATCCGAATGAAGTCCCTATGAAGTCCGTATAAAGTACGGTTAATCTACCTGTTAAAACCAAAACTATACGAAACCTAGTCCCTATCAGCTTCCGTACAGACTGGTTGTAAAAAAGCTCAAAGAATAGTTTTTCTTTGAGCTTTTTAGAAAGAATAATCTCTTTTTTTAGAACTAAATCCCAAAAGCCGTTTTGACTTTATCGACATAGTCTAGCTTCTCCCAAGTGAACAATTCAACTTCTACTGTTTTCGTTTCACCGTTTGAATTTTCGAAAGTTTTAGTGACGGTTTTCGGTGTCCTTCCCATGTGTCCATATGCAGCAGTTTCTGCATACATAGGATTACGTAAGCCTAGTCTTGTTTCGATACCGTAAGGAGTCATGTCAAATAGCTCCGTTATTTTGGTGGCGATTTCAGAGTCCGACAAGTTTACTTTGCTGGTTCCGTAGGTGTTTACATAGATCCCCATAGGGTCTTTAACACCTATGGCATACGATATTTGTACCAATATCTCATCGGCAACGCCTGCTGCAACAAGGTTTTTAGCAATGTGGCGCGTGGCGTAAGCTGCTGAACGATCTACTTTTGAGGGATCTTTACCCGAGAAAGCTCCACCACCGTGGGCTCCCTTGCCTCCGTAGGTATCCACAATAATTTTACGGCCAGTAAGACCTGTATCGCCATGTGGGCCACCGATCACAAATTTACCTGTAGGATTGATGTGATATTTAATCTTGTCATTAAACAAAGCTTGGAGCTCCGGTTTAAGTTGCGCTTTGACGCGCGGGATTAGGATGTTTTTGATATCATCCGTAATCTTGGCCAGCATCAATCCTTCTTCGTCGAAATCATCATGCTGCGTAGAGATTACAATCGTATCAATGCGCAAGGCTTTGTGATCGTCACTGTATTCTAATGTTACCTGTGATTTTGCATCTGGACGTAAGTAGTCGATCGCTTTGTTTTCACGACGTAGTTCAGCAAGTTCATATAATAGGCGATGAGATAAGTCAAGCGCCAACGGCATATAGTTGTCCGTCTCGTTGTTTGCATATCCAAACATGATACCTTGGTCGCCGGCACCTTGATCTTGCCTGGTTTTACGATCTACCCCTTGGTTGATATCAGCAGACTGTTCGTGTATCGCTGATAGTACCCCGCAGGAGTTCGCTTCAAACATGTATGCCGACTTGGTGTAACCTATCTTTTCAATGACTGAACGGGTTATTTTTTGAACATCCAAGTATATTTTAGATTTCACTTCCCCAGCTAGAACCACTTGTCCCGTAGTTACCAAGGTTTCGATCGCGACACGCGAATCTTCATCCCAAGCTAGGAAATTATCAATTAATGCATCTGATATTTGGTCGGCAATTTTGTCGGGATGGCCTTCCGATACCGATTCGGATGTGAATAAATACGCCATATTACAATATTTATGTTTTGTATAATTATATATCGGTGCACTCCATTGTGTGAAAAAACTTTCATGATTCCATTGAATCACCAACAGAGATGAAAGTTCTTGATGTCCATTGAATACAAACTCTTTCAGAAAAAAGAGAGGGAAATCTTTGAGATTTGAAGCAGCCTACTCTGCATAGAGCGAAGTGAAAAAACGAATAAAAGAATGGTTTTAGCACTTTTTTTCTGTGGTTGCAATCTCCTTCTTTACCTCTTTTTGTGTAAAATGCAAATCAGTCCACCTTTTTAACGGCACAAAGCTACAACTCTTTTGTAACTATTAAAAGCTAATTTTGGTTATTGCAAAATTTGATCGATTATTCAAGCCGATTATATTTCATTCGTATTTGTGTTTTGCAATCATGGACATTTGTTATCTTTACAAGCCTGACTATATGCATTTATGGAAGATCAAAAGAAGATACTTTTTGTAGTAAACCCGATTTCTGGGGGTAAAAAGAAAACGGCTTTTAATAAAAGTGTGTTGGAAGTTCTTGATTTAAAGAGGTTTAATCCCACTTTTCAGCAGACGACAAAGCCTAATCACGCCTATGAGTTGGGAAAGAAAGCTATCGAAGAAAAGTATGATGCAGTTGTTGCGGTGGGGGGGGACGGTACAATCAATGAGCTGGGGGCTTCGTTGATCGGGTCTGGTATTCCTTTAGGTATTATTCCTGAAGGTTCTGGCAATGGATTGGCGCTGTATTTGGGGATACCAATGAATGAAACGGCGGCTATACGTCGATTAAATAGGTTCGAGACTGTTGATGTGGATTGTGGTACCGTAAATGGAAAACCTTTTTTTAATATTGCGGGGCTCGGTTTTGATGCCTCAGTGAGTGACCGCTTTGCTAATGATTCTATTCGCGGCCCCATCGGTTATCTACGATCAGTTGTTAATTTGTTGGGGAGGTATAAACCCTTTCATTATAAGTTGACTATAGACGGTAAGTTCTATGAAAGAGAAGCTTTTATGATTTCAGTAGCAAATTCGCCGCAATATGGTAATAACGCATACATTGCGCCAAATGCTTCCGTCAGTGATGGTGTGCTTGATGTTTGTATTGTACATAAATTTCCATTATATATCTTACCTATGATGGTTTACCATCTATTTAATCGTTCTGCTGATCAATCGGATTATGTAGAGATTATTCCGGGCAAGGATATTCTAATAGAGCGAGACGATGACGGTCCAGTACATGTCGATGGAGAGCCCTTAACTCTTCCTGGAAATTTAAAAATAGAAGTAAAACCGAGTTCGTTGAAGATTATATGTTAACTCACAGTGATAAAGGTTAAGGAAGTTAAGAAGGTTAATAAGGTTATAAGGTTAAGAAGGTTAATAAGGTTATAAGTTAAGCACTAGTCTCTAGTCACTAATTACTAAAAAATGGCAAAGCAAAAAAAGCAACAGTACGAAGGTATTGTATACTCGACAGATAGTTCTTTTTCATACGAGGAGAATTTGGAATCAGAGCAGGAGACATTACCTAATAAACAGCAAAAGTTAAAGGTTCTTTTGGACCGTAAGTCGAGGAAGGGAAAAGTTGTTACAATCGTTGACGGTTTCATAGGAAATGACAGCGATTTCCAAAACTTGGCTAAATTGTTAAAGCAGAAATGTGGGGTAGGCGGATCCGTAAAAGACGGCGAGATTTTGATACAAGGGGATTTTAAGCAAAAAGTTTTTGATATCCTTAGTGCCGAAGGATATGGCGCAAAACAAGTAGGAGGTTAGCGCAATTTTTGTTTTATAAATACGTTAGTACAAGGAGATTAGCTGATTAAAAGGCCTCTAAGAACAAATGTGTTGTAACAATCAAAGTGAGTGGTGGCTTACTTATTTTGTTGAGTTAACTATTTATTAATTTGCATATCAAAAAAAAAATAGTTTTTATTGCATAATATTCACAAGATGGAAACATTTAATTTAGGGATGTATTGAGGATATGATTGCCGCTGATGCTCATCCGTCAACACATTTTGAAAGAATATAAAATTAGATGCGAAAAAATTTGACTTTTGTAACAAAATAGTATATTTGTTTTGACAGACTTCAAAATGATGTAGCAAATATTGCATAAAATTGAATTAAACAATAATAATTAAACAACAGTAAAATCTAAAATTTAGTAAAAATGGCAAACGCACCAAAAACTACTAGTCCAGCAAAACAAGAAAGTGGCAATTCAGGTAACCTATTCGCAAGCTTATCTATCGTAATTTGTTTCATTATCGGTTATTTGATCTGGAAATTTGTGATGGGTAATCCAGCAAACTTTATCGATAATAATCCAGAAAACCAACCTCTTCCAGGTAACTATGGTGGTATGGTTTATCACGCAGGGGTAGTTGTACCTATCTTATTAGGTTTATTTTTGATGGTATGGGTATTCGCTATCGAGCGTTTCATCGTAATCGGAAAAGCATCAGGAACAGGTAATGTAGGTAACTTTGTTCGTAAAGTACAATCGTTATTAAAAACCGGAAGTATCGATACTGCTATTGCAGAGTGTGACAAACAAAAAGGTTCTGTCGCTAATGTAATCAAAGCAGGGTTGTTGAAATACAAAGATGTTGAAGCTAATCCAGGCTTAGACGCTGAAAAATCAGCGTTAGCGATCCAAAAAGAAATTGAAGAGACGACAGCATTAGAAATGCCGATGTTAGAGAAAAACTTGAACGTATTGGCTACATTGGTTTCTATCGGTACATTAACAGGTCTATTAGGTACAGTAACAGGTATGATCAAGGCCTTCTCGGCGTTGGCAACAGGTGGTGCTCCGGATTCAGCTAAATTAGCGAATGGTATCTCTGAGGCCCTTATCAATACAGCTACAGGTATCGCGACTTCTACATTTGCAATCGTAATGTACAACATCTTAACAGCAAAAATCGACAAATTAACTTACTCTATCGACGAGGCTGGTTTTTCAATCGTACAAACGTACGCTGCAAACCACAAATAAGATGTTGAAGAAAACTTTTATTTTTTTTATGGAAAGTGAAAGTTAAAAGCATCATTAAGAAAAAGAAGAAGAGTTGTTAATTTAAAAAGATTAAAGAAATGGGTAAAGCAAAAGTAAAAAGAGCCAGTACATCGATCGACATGACGGCGATGTGTGACGTATCTTTCTTGCTTCTTACGTTCTTCGTTCTTACAGCAACTGCAAGACAACAAGAGTCATTGATCGTGGATGCGCCACATTCCTTTTCGGAGTCTAAATTGCCGGATGGAAACGTAGCGATGATCACTGTTGGCGATGAAGGAAAAGTATTCTTTCATATGTCAGACCAAAATGTACGCGTACAGACCTTACAACAAATGGGCGCTTTGTACGGTATTGAATTTACGCCAGAAGAGTATGGCAAATTCAAATCGATGGAAGATTTTGGAGTGTCAATGAAAACAATGAAAACATTGTTGGCGGCAGAATCAGGAGATAGAACGGCTGATAAGCAAAAAGGTATTCCGGTAGATTCGACAACGAATGCCTCAAATGAGTTGTCTGCTTGGGTAAAGCAAGCTCGATTGGCGTCAGCAAAGATATTGAAGGATAAAGCTATCGAAAGTGGTGGCGATCCAGATGATATCGAGCTGATGACAGTAGCGATCAAAGCAGATGCTGATGAGAAGTTTCCTAGTTTGAATTTAATAATTGAAACATTACGTAATCAGAAGCAAAACAAGTTCAGTTTCGTGACTGGTCTTAAGGCTGATAAATAAGATAGAAGCAAATGGCAGAATTAAATCAAGACTCTGGTAAGGGCGGCAAAGGCGGAAAAGTTAGATCCAAGAAAAATGGGGGTAAAGTAGATCTTACAGCCATGGTTGACTTGGCATTCTTACTGATCACGTTCTTCATGTTGACCACTTCCTTGAACAAGCCTCAAGCGATGGATGTTGCCATGCCTGATAAAAACGTCGAAACGGATAAAAAAGATAACATAGATGTAGATGAGCATCGTAGTGTTACATTGGTTTTAGGTTCAAACGACAAAGTTGTATGGTATCAAGGCGATGTTAAAAATCCTCTTCAGGGACCAACTGTTGTAGATTACAGTAAAGAAGGCGTTCGCGCTGTACTTATGAAGATGAAACAACTTGTTCCAAAACAAGCAGGAGGTAAAGACATGATCGTTGTGATACGCCCTAGTGAAAAATCAGTAACTAGAAATATCGTTGATGCTTTGGACGAAATGAAGATCGTCGATGTGAAGCGTTATATGATATCTAACCGTATCATGACGGAAGAAATTGAGCTATTGAAAAAAGATAATCTATATAACGACTAGTCGGGTATATAGCTATCATAAAACAGAATTAATATGTTTGAAAAATTAAATATATTTAGAAAAGAGTGGCTTGATGTTGTCTTCGAAAACAGGAATAAAGCTTACGGAGCATATGAGCTACGTAAATTAGGACCTAAAGCGACGAATACGGCATTGCTTATTGTAATGAGTATAGTTGCTGTTTTTAGTATTCCCTCTGCAATGAATCTAAAGCTTTTTTCTGGAAATGATGCTCCTAAAGAAGAGGTGGCATTTACCGAAGAGGTTACTTTAGAAGATTTGGCGGAGAAACTTCCTGAAGAAGAAGAGAAACCACCAGTGCAAGAAGAAGCGCCTAAAATCGCTGAGTCAAAACCAGCGTTGGATGTTGTTGCATTGCCAGAAATCAAGCCAGTGCCTAAGGAAAAGGCCGTGGAGCAAGAAATAGCAACTGTGGAAGAAGCTACAGATAAGAAAAAGCTTATCGGTCCTGTTGCCATGAAAGGTATGAAAGGTGGTAGCATCACTACCGAAGGTAAGTGGGGTACAAAAGATGTTGCGGGATCTGCTACTGGTAGTACCAAAGGTGTTGAAGGTGGTACTGGTACGGGAGACGAAATTTTCGAATCGGTGGAAATCCAACCGGAGCCGCCAGGTGGTATGTCAGCTTTCCGTAAATGGATTGCAGATAATTACCAATATCCCTCAGGGGCGATGGATGCTGGGGTAAAAGGATCCGTTAACGTATCTTTTGTGGTTGAAAAAGACGGTTCTTTGACAGATATAAAGGTAATCCGCGATTTATCCTACGGTACGGGACAAGCTGCTATAAACTTGTTGAAGAAAGCAAAGAAATGGAGCCCGGGTATCCAGAACGGACGACCTGTTCGTGTGGCTTACACGTTGCCTATTCGTTTGGACTTAACAAATATGTAATGAGTGTGAATAACAACTCAAGAACAAATAAATTTAGACAGAAATCGCCGACACAGCGATTTCTGTCCATTTTAGGCCTATGCATGTTTCTCTTTTATTTTGCTTTGGGCCTCGCGATTATCTTCTGGAAACAGTTTCCTTTAGAGATCGACAAGGCGTATAAAAATATGTTCGGAGGATTGTTGATCGTATATTCATTTATGCGTTTTGCGAGACTTTGGCAAAATAATTTTTTACGTTAAATAATCGTTGGTGATTAAACTTTTTACATCATCCTTAAATCTTAATGACAATGAGAGGTTATTTCTATATAATTTTTGCAACGCTGTTGACCGCTTTTTTTGCTGGATGTTCTAACAACAAAAAGGAAAAGAAAGACGATATTCTTGCGGGAGAATTGCCGGTTGTGGTGGATGAAACGTTACTGCCGTTGTTCTTGGAGCAAAAGGAAGTTTTTGAAAGCTCATACTATAATGCTAAAATTAAAGAAGATGCACAGCCAGAGGTTCAAGCGGTTAATAGTCTTTTAAAAGGAGACGTTGCATTCGCTGTTTTAGCCAGGACGTTAACGGAGGAAGAGCAGAAGGGATTTGAAGTACGTTCACTTAAGCCTCGGGTCTATAGCTTGGCTTATGATGGGATTATTTTAGTTGGTAATGTGGCTGATGCCGATTCCAGTATCCGTGTAAATGATGTTGTTGAGCTTTTAAAAGGCAATAAAGTCCGGAATTTTTCGTTAGTCTTTGACAATCTGAACTCCAGCGTTTTTCGTTATTTTATAGAATTAGGGAATATAGAGAAAGCGGCAAATACTTTTGTGGCTGCAAAATCTAGTGCAAACGAAGTTATGCAGGAAATTGCAAGTAATAGAGGGAAGGTAGGGCTGATGAGCTACAATCAGTTTTTATCTTTAGAAAGTTCTTTTAGAGAAAAAGATAAAATTCGTATCTTGAGCGTGCTTAACGAAAAATCAAAGGTTGCACAATATGTAAAACCGTCGCAAACGACACTTGCTACGGGAGAATACCCTTTAAAGCGAGAAATTTTTGTGTTGAATTATCAACCAAATCTCGGACTTGGGATTGGTTTTTCAGCATTTATGACAGGAGATCGAGGACAACGTATTGTCTTGAAATCAGGATTGTTACCGTTTACAATGCCTGGTCGGGAGATAATAATTAGAGATAATATAAATTAGTAAACAACTAAGAACACAAAATAAAATTATGACAAAAAGCAAATTATTTTTGAGTTTATTAATGGCTGGGGCTGTAGTTGGTACAGCAAGTGCTCAAAGTTTGAAAGATGCTCAGGCAGCTATGGATGCGGAGCAGTATGATAAGGCTAAAGGTATTTTGCAAAATTTGGTCGAAAAAAAGGCTAAAGATGGCGAGAACTACTTTTATCTAGGACGTATCTATTTGATTAATGAGAAGGCTGATTCTGCTGCAATCATTTTCAACAATGGATTGACAAATGCTCCTAAAGAACAATTGAACAATGTTGGATTAGGGATTGTGGACTTGATGAAGAATAACGTTTCAGCGGCAGAATCCAAGTTTGCTACAGCGACGGCTTCTTTAGGAAAGAAGGATTATTTACCATTATACTATATAGGGCGTGCTTATATCGATGCGCCGAAGCCTGATTATGCAAAGGCTGTTGATTATTTAACACAGGCAAAGGCGAAAAACTCCAAAGATGCATTAATTCCTGTTGCTTTGGGAGATGCTTATATCGGTATGGGGCAGAAATCAAGTGAAGCTTATGTTAGTTACCGCGATGCGCTCAACATAGATCCTAACTTGGTAAAAGCAAAAGTACAACAGGCATTGATTACACGACGCGCGTTCGCTTTTGATGAAGCTTTAGGGCAATATAATTCCATTGCTGCTGAATACCCGAATTATGGGCCAGTATACCGTGAAATCGCTGAAACTGAATTGCAGATTGCGAAACGTATGCCGGATAATACAGACGAAGAAAAAGCTGCTTACGAGATACAAGTTGCCAAAGCAGTAGATAGCTACAAGAAATATCTGCAAGTAACAGGAGATATGTCTCCAGAGGCAAATGTGCGCTATGCTGACTTCTTGGTATACGGACAGAAATACGATGAATTAAAAACGGTTGCTGAGAAATTGGCGAATGTACCGGGGGTAGATGCGAAAGTATTCCGTTATTTAGGATTGATCGCTGTAAACCAAGATAAGGATTATGCCAAAGGAGTTGAGTATTTTGGTAAGTTATTCGCCGATGCAGAGGCAAACCGATTGATCGATATCGATTATCTTTTCTCTGGGCTAGCATACATCGAAACAGGTGATGTAGCAAAAGGGTTGCCTAATTTGCAGAAAGCATTGGAAATGAATCCGGAAATGATGGCCGAGATCGGTTCTGCGGGTATGGTTGCCTTCAACCAAGGTAAGTATGATGTGGCTGCAGGTATTTTCAATATTCCGGCGCAAAAAGTAGGAACTGATTTCTACTATGAAGCAAATCAATTCTTAGGTATGGCAAATTTCCGCGCAGGTGCGGCTAAGAAAGAAAAAGAGGAGGATGCTACGAAGGAGTTAAACGATGCGATAAAAGCATTTGATGTAATCATCAAATCCAATGATCAAAAAGTTTACGATGAGTATTTGGTACAAGCGTTGTATATGACAGGCTATGCAAATATGCAGTTGGATGTTATTAATCCAGAGACTCCTGAATTGACGAAAGGTCTTTTTGTTCCTGCTTTTGATCAATTGATTAAAGTATTGAAAGATAAGCAGGCTGCAGGTGCAACATTAGATGAAGATCAAACATCTAAATTAGTAGATTCTTACAATAACGTGGGGTACTTCCATCTGCTAAAAGGCGATAATGCAAAAGCACTTCAGTATTTTGAGAATACGATCAAAATTAGCCCTGAAGACGAAACGGCTAAAGCTTACATAGAGTATTTGAAAAGCTAAGCTAGATCGGCTATAAATAAGATAAAAAGGGGGAACTGACTGTCATTTCCCCCTTTTTATTTGGGATAAATTTCCTATTTTTGTTTATGTAGCTGAGACTTAAACTTATAACATGGAAAATGTACAAATAGAGAATATGCCGGTTGATTATTTGCCTATTCTGATTCAATTAGCTGTAGCCACGGGGTTTGGCGTTCTTACCATAGTTGGTACACATCTTTTGGGGCCTAAAGTGCGGTCAGAAAAAAAACTTTCCTCTTTTGAATCGGGAGTAGAAGTTATAGGCAATGCTCGTCAACCTTTTTCGATCAAATACTTCCTTGTAGCCATCCTTTTTGTGATTTTTGATATCGAGGTGATTTTTATGTACCCTTGGGCGGTCAATTTCCGGGAGTTTGGTTTAGATGGGCTCATAGAGATGTTTGTCTTTATGGGGATGTTGCTTTTAGGCTTTATCTATGTCATCAAAAAGAAGGCACTAAACTGGGATTAGAATAGTTCTAAATAGTAATCCTGCGCTTCAATACAGGATTTAAAATATTATATTGAGCCGAGATATAAACTACGGAAAGAAAACAACTAATTATGGGCAAAGTTACTTTAGCTGAGGCGCCTCCGGGCGTAGAGGGTGCTGGATTTTTTGCTACTTCATTGGATAAAGCCATCGGTCTAGCGCGTGCTAATTCGTTGTGGCCACTGCCTTTTGCTACTTCGTGTTGCGGAATAGAATTTATGGCTACAATGGGCTCTACTTACGATTTGGCGCGTTTCGGTGCAGAGCGACCTAGCTTTTCTCCTCGTCAGGCAGATATGCTTTTGGTGATGGGGACTATTGCCAAGAAAATGGCTCCGGTATTGCGACAGGTATATATTCAAATGGCTGAACCTCGTTGGGTGATTGCTGTCGGTGCATGTGCATCCAGCGGAGGTATTTTTGATACTTACTCGGTTTTACAGGGAATAGATGAGATCATACCCGTAGACGTATACGTCCCTGGTTGTCCTCCTCGTCCAGAAGCAATTTTAGATGGTGTACTTAAGTTGCAGGAGATTGTCAAAAATGAGTCGCTGAATAGAAGAAATACCCCCGAATATAAAGCATTATTAGAAAAGTACGGAATAGAAGCATACAATGGATAAGTTGGATAATCAGGTCATAATAGATCGGCTTCAGGCTGTTTTTAACGATAGTATTCGTGTGTTGGGAGAGCCTCATGGTTTATTGACTATAGAGACAGGTGTAACGCGTGTTTTAGAACTGTTGGCATTTGCTAAGAATGATGAAATACTTCGACTGAATTATTTGACAGACATTACTGCTGTTCATTATCCAGATCAAGAAAAGCAGTATGCTGTCGTATATCATCTTCATAACCTTTTCCAAAATGTACGCATCCGTATCAAAGTTTTTGTAGGTGGCGAACAACCGACAGTACCTTCTGCTACTCCTGTATGGAAAGGTGCAAACTGGATGGAGAGGGAGACTTATGATTTTTTTGGAATCCACTTTGAGGGACACCCGGATTTGAGAAGGATTTTAAATATGGATGATCTCGGAGTCTTTCCGATGCGGAAAGAGTATCCATTGGAGGATCCCAACCGAATAGATAAGAAAGATTTTTATTTTGGCCGTTAACTTCAAGTGTAGATTAAGATGAGTAACCGAATAACCAAGATAACCCCAAATAACCCTGTTTTTTTTGATAACGATCCACAGGATGAGTTGATAACGCTCAATCTTGGGCCGACACATCCTGCGACGCATGGTGTATTTCAGAACGTATTGCAGATTGATGGCGAGCGGATTGTAAGCGGAGTCTCTACGATCGGCTATATACATCGTGCTTTTGAGAAAATAGCCGAACATAGACCCTTTTATCAAATTACTCCATTGACGGACCGTTTGAATTATTGTTCTTCCCCGATCAATAATATGGGCTGGCACATGACGGTAGAGAAGCTTCTAAATATTGAAATCCCTAAGCGTGTACAGTATATGCGTGTTATCGTGATGGAACTTGCTCGTATCGCCGATCACATTATCTGTAATGGAATTTTGGGTGTGGATACAGGTGCATTCTCCGGATTTCTATATGTTATGCAGGAGCGGGAGTTTATCTACGAAATATTTGAAGAAATCTGTGGTGCGCGGTTGACAACAAATATTGGACGTATAGGTGGATTCGAGAGGGATTTTAATGAAATCGCTTTCGAAAAGATAAGAACGTTTCTAAAACGATATCCACCTGTGTTAAGTGAGTTCGAAGAGCTTTTTGTTCGTAACCGAATTTTTATAGAACGTACTTCAGGTGTGGCAGCAGTTACACCGGAGCAAGCCCTTGATTACAGTTGGTCTGGGCCCATTTTACGGGCTACAGGTGTAGACTACGATGTGCGGGTTACGGCTCCTTACTGTTCTTACGAGGAGTTTGATTTCGACGTTCCTGTCGGCACAACTGGGGATGTGTATGACCGATTCATGGTGCGGAATGCGGAGATGTGGCAGTCTATGCGTATCATCGAGCAAGCTTTGGAAAAAATTGAAAGGGAACCTAAAGGTGTATTTCATGCGGATGTTCCGGAGTTTTATCTGCCACCGAAAGAGCAGGTCTATAATAATATGGAGGCGCTCATTTACCACTTCAAAATAGTCATGGGTGAATGGGACACACCAAAATCTGAGGTATACCATGCTGTTGAAGGTGCAAATGGTGAGTTAGGCTTTTATTTGATACATGATGGAGGACGTACCCCCTATCGACTACACTTCAGAAGACCTTCTTTTATCAATTATCAGATGTTTGCGCCCATGAGTAGTGGAATGCTTATATCGGATGCGATTATCAATATGAGTAGTTTAAATGTAATAGCAGGAGAATTAGATGCTTAGTGTACAAGAGAACCAACCGATAGAATTTTCAGCTGCCCTTCTGGCACAATTTGGAGAGATTGTATATCGATATCCGAAGGGACAGCAAAAGTCAGCCTTGCTGCCTATATTACACCTCGTACAAGCAGAATATGGCTGGTTAAGTACGGAAAGCATGGATAAAGTGGCTGGTTATCTTCATATAAAGCCAATTGAAGTGTATGAAGTAGCTACTTTTTATACCATGTTTTTTTTAAAACCTCCCGGGAAGTATATGTTGGAGGTATGTCGTACTGGACCATGCTGCTTGGTTGGCGCAGAAAAAATCATGAAGCACATAGAAAATCGCTTAGGCGTAGAAGAAGGGGAGGTTACTGCAGATGGATTGTTCTCCTGGCGCGGAGTAGAATGTATGGCTGCTTGCGGTTACGGGCCGGTATTGCAGATTGGACCGGAATATACTTTTTATGAGAATCTGACCGAAGAAAGTGTGGATCAACTGATTGACACTTTGCTGGATAAAGCAAAACAGCAAGCTTAATACCTATGGGACGTAAATTATTATTAGAGCATATTAATGAGCCAGGTATTCAGACCTTTGATGTATATCGTCAAAAGGGAGGTTACCGAGCGGTAGAAAAGGCATTGAAGAGCATGTCTTCCGATGATGTCGTTGAGGAGGTGAAGAAATCTGGACTGCGTGGTCGGGGTGGAGCTGGATTTCCCACAGGGATGAAATGGAGCTTCTTGGCTAAACCGGAGGGAGTACCCCGTTATTTGGTCTGTAATGGTGACGAATCGGAACCGGGAACTTTTAAGGACCGTTACCTGATGACGCATATCCCGCACGCATTGATCGAAGGTATGATTGTGTCCAGTTATGCTTTGGGCGCGAATACTTCGTATATCTATGTACGTGGTGAGATGATGCCGCAAATAAGGATTCTGGAGCGAGCTATTGCAGAAGCAAAAGCGGCTGGTTTTTTAGGGAAGAACATTTTAGACTCAGGCTTTGATTTAGAAATTTATGTACAGCCTGGAGGCGGAGCATATATCTGCGGAGAAGAGACCGCTTTGTTGGAATCACTGGAAGGTAAGCGTGGTAATCCACGTATTAAACCTCCTTTCCCAGCTGTTGCGGGTTTGTATGGATGTCCAACAGTTGTTAACAATGTCGAATCTATTGCCTCTGTAGTGCCTATCATCAATGATGGAGGTGAAGCGTATGCAAAGATTGGAATCGAGCGCAGTACCGGTACGAAGCTTATCTCCGCGGGAGGAAATGTAAATAACCCTGGCGTGTACGAGATTGAATTAGGAGTACCTGTCGAAGAGTTTATCTATTCGGATGAATATTGCGGAGGCATAGCCAATGGCAAGCGGTTAAAGGCTTTGGTTGCAGGAGGTTCTTCTGTTCCGATCCTGCCCGCCAATCTGGTCTGTAAGACTATCAATGGTGATGCACGCTTGATGACTTATGAATCGCTTGCTGATGGCGGGTTTCAAACAGGAACTATGATGGGCTCAGGTGGGTTTATTGTATTTGATGAAGATCAATGTATTGTTCGTAATACATGGAATTTTACCCGTTTTTACCATCACGAGAGTTGCGGACAGTGTTCGCCTTGTCGTGAGGGGACAGGATGGATGGAGAAAGTGTTGCACAAAATAGAGCATGGACGTGGTACGATAGATGATATTGATCTATTATGGGATATTCAGCGTAAGATAGAAGGGAATACAATTTGTCCTTTGGGCGATGCTGCGGCTTGGCCCGTTGCTGCGGCAATTAGACATTTTAGGGATGAATTTGAATGGCATGTCCTGCATCCGGAGGAATCACAATCTAGGAATTATGGACTAGCACATTATGCTGATCCTGTAAAACCCGTAGCACAGTAAAAGCCGTAAATATATAGTAGAAAGCAGAAACGATGGCTGAAGAAGTTGTAAAATTTAAAGTAACGATCGATGGTATACCGGTAGAGGTAACACCGGGTACTACTATTCTCCATGCAGCACGTCAGATCGGAGGGGATATTGTCCCGCCCGCGATGTGCTATTATTCCAAGTTGGAGGGTACGGGAGGTAAATGCCGCACCTGTCTGGTTAAAGTTTCGAAGGGATCGGAGAAAGACCCTCGCCCTATGCCTAAGTTGGTTGCGTCTTGTCGTACGACAGTTATGGATGGTATGGAGGTTCAAAATATTACATCACCGGATGTGGTTGAAGCCCGAAAAGGAGTCGTGGAGATGCTGTTGATCAATCATCCCTTAGACTGCCCTGTATGTGATCAAGCTGGGGAGTGTAAGTTACAGGATTTAGGTTACGAGCATGGCGATGAAGGAACGCGTTACGAATTTGAGCGCCGTACATTTGAGCGTATTGATATTGGAGATAAAATCCAATTGCATATGAATCGTTGTATCCTTTGTTATCGTTGTGTATATGTCGCGAATCAACTTACCGAAGAACGGGAACATGGTGTGTTGAATCGAGGAGATCATTCGGAGATTTCTACCTTTATACATAAGGCGCTCGATCACGACTTTGTGGGCAATGTTATTGATGTGTGCCCTGTGGGGGCTTTGACTGATAAAACGTTCCGATTTAAAAACAGGGTATGGTTTACAAAACCTGTTGATGCACATCGGGACTGTCCGAACTGTGCCGGGCATGTGACTCTTTGGTATAAAGGGGATGAGGTATTACGGGTTACCGGTAGAAAGGACGAGTATGGTGAAGTAACGGATTTTATCTGTAACACTTGCCGTTTTGACACAAAACGTACAGCAGATTGGATATTGGAAGAACCTACTCCTGTGGATCATGAATCGGTTATCGGTGCTAATCATTACCCGGAGTTTAATCCTCCAGTTGTGATCCCGGAGGATAAAAAATTACAACTGGCAAATGAAGAGCAGTTGGCTAGAACAGAACGTTTAAAGTAGATTGAGCGATGGAAGCAGGTTTTATTTTAGAAAAATTGATTTTAGTAGTCATTGTGTTTACTGTCACTTTAGTAATAGCGATGTATTCTACGCTTGCAGAGCGCAAAATCGCCGGTTTCATGCAGGATCGCCACGGTCCGAATAGAGCAGGGATCTTTGGTCTTTTGCAGCCCCTTTGTGACGGAGGTAAGTTCTTTTTTAAAGAAGAAATTATTCCTTCAGGAGCGCATAAGCCACTCTTTATTCTTGGGCCTGTGATCGCTATTATTACGGCATGCATTAGTTCAGCAGTAATTCCTTGGGGGCAGGAATTAACGATTAATGAAAAAGTGATCTCTTTGCAGGTCGCTTCGGGAATAAATATTGGTGTGCTTTATATGTTTGGTGTTATCGCATTGGGCGTGTATGGTATTATGCTCGGAGGATGGGCGTCTAACAATAAGTTCTCTTTAATGGGGGCTATTCGTGCGGCTTCCCAAAGTATCAGTTATGAGATCGGTATGGGGTTGTCCTTGATTGCTTTATTGATGGTGACCGGGACATTGCAATTGGAGGATATCGTAGCACAGCAGTCCGGGTTTGTCAATTGGAATATCTGGGTGCAGCCGTTAGGTTTTTTGATTTTCATCACTTGTGCTTTCGCGGAATGTAACCGTGTTCCTTTTGATTTGCCAGAATGTGAGACCGAACTTGTCGGTGGGTATCATACTGAGTATTCTTCGATGAAGCTAGGGCTTTATATGTTCTCGGAGTACATTAATATGTTTGTATCATCAGCACTGATGGCGGCGTTGTACTTCGGTGGTTATAATTTTCCATTCATGTACGAGCTTGGTTTATCACAGAATTGGATAACAATTATAGGTGTACTGGTTTTCTTTTTAAAGATATTTGGTTTCATCTTTTTCTTTATGTGGATACGTTGGACATTGCCGCGTTTCCGCTACGACCAATTGATGAATTTGGGATGGAAGATATTGATTCCATTAGCCATTGCGAATATCGTATTGACAGGTATAATCACAGTAATAAAGGATACTTATTTTTAATACAAGTTATGAGGTTATGGAGTTAAGAGGTTATGACGCTCACCGAAAAGAGGTTTTTAATCCTTATAACTTTTGTCACTTCGTCACTTTTGTAACTTTAAAAACTATGCAATCATTAAGCAATAGAAAGAAAGTAATTGAGCAGAAGCCAATGAATATATGGGAACGGATGTACCTGCCGGCTATTGCCAAAGGACTGTCTATTACCATAAAACATTTTTTCAGGAAGATCCCAACAATTAAGTATCCTGAGGAGATACGCCCTTATTCAAAGAATTTTAGGGGGCAACACTCTCTGAAGCGGGATGAGCAGGGGCGTGAGCGCTGTACTGCTTGTGGGCTATGTGCCTTGTCGTGTCCTGCTGAAGCGATCACGATGATCGCGGCAGAGCGCCAAAAGGGGGAAGAACACCTTTATCGAGAAGAGAAGTATGCCGCGGTTTATGAAATAAATATGTTGCGTTGTATTTTTTGTGGACTTTGCGAAGAGGCTTGCCCTAAGGAAGCAATATACCTCGATGGACCGCATGTTACTGCGGATTATTTACGTGGAGATTTTATATATGGCAAAGATAAATTGGTGGAGCCAAAATTTGATATTACGAAACTAAACAGAGAAAACGCCTAAGCAGATGACTATATTCTATTTTGTTGCCTTTTTGTCTATTTTCTTTGCGCTGATGACCATCTTCACAAAGAACCCTGTGCATAGTGTACTTTACTTGGTTATTACCTTTTTCACCTTTACGGTGCACTACATTTTACTGAACGCACAATTTCTGGCCGTTGTCAATTTCATCGTTTATATGGGAGCGATTATGGTCTTGTTTTTATTTGTCTTGATGCTGCTCAACCTTAATAAAGATACCGAACCAATAAAATCCAACTTGGTCAAAATTATGGGAGCGGTAGCTGGGATGTGCATGCTGGCTACGTTCTTGGGCGCTTTTAAGGTGATCGAGAGCAACAATGAGTTTGTGACAGGCAATACCGATGTAGGACTTGTGAAAAACTTGGGTAAGGTTTTGTTTGACGAATTCTTGTTACCGTTTGAGTTATCTTCTATATTGTTGTTGACAGCGATGGTTGGAGCGATATTATTGGCTAAAAAAGAAACGAAAGAAGCATAATGGATAATCTTATTCAAAATATACAAGGGATACCATTGAATCATTATTTGATTTTTTGCAGTATCATTTTTGCAATCGGCGTCATTGGTGTATTGATCCGTCGTAATGTGATTATCATTATGATGTCGATAGAGCTTATGCTCAACTCGGTCAACTTGCTGTTGGCGGCCTTCTCTGCCTATCGTGGAGATGCCAGTGGGCAGGTGTTTGTGTTCTTTATCATGGCATTAGCAGCGGCTGAGGTTGCAGTCGGTTTAGCTATTGTAATCATGGTTTATAGAAATACAAAGTCGGTAGACATTGAATCGTTAAGTAAATTACGTTGGTAAAAATTAAGTAGAACTAGCTATATGATCGAACTAATTTGGTTGATACCTTTACTACCCCTGATTGGATTTGTAGTCAATGGAATAGGACGAAATATTCTTCCTAAAAGCGTCATCGGTACTCTCGGTAGTGCTGTGGTACTGGTATCTTTTGTGTTGAGCTGTCTTGTATTTGGCGAGGTGTTAGCTGCTCGGAATGCCGGGCAAGAATCTGCGTTTGCATACCATTTATTCGACTGGATTCGGGTAGGTAATTTGGATATCAGTTTCTCTTTCTTGGTAGATCCTTTGAGCGCGTTGATGTTGCTTATTATTACGGGAATAGGATTTTTAATTCATTTGTACTCGATCGGATATATGAATCACGATGCAGGTTATGGTAAATTTTTTGCTTACCTGAATCTGTTTATCTTTTTTATGCTGTTGTTAGTGTTAGGATCTAACTACTTGATTATGTTTATCGGATGGGAGGGGGTAGGCCTCTGCTCGTATTTATTAATCGGGTTCTGGTACAAAAACTCCTCTTATGCTTCTGCAGCAAAAAAAGCCTTTGTGATGAACAGAATAGGAGATCTTGGTTTTCTAATCGCTGTTTTTGCTATTATTGCGACATTTGGATCATTGGAATTTGATGTTGTATTTCAACAAGCGTCTAGTTTTCCTATAGGTGACGCCACTCTTCTGTTGATTACGTTATTGTTATTTATAGCAGCTACAGGCAAGTCCGCGCAGATTCCCCTATTTACCTGGTTGCCCGATGCGATGGCAGGACCGACTCCGGTTTCGGCATTGATACATGCGGCCACAATGGTTACAGCGGGGATTTATATGATCGTTCGCTCGAATATCTTGTTTACCTTGTCGCCGGTCACGATGCAGATTATCGCAGCCATAGGTGTATGTACGGCATTGGTAGCTGCTTTTATAGCCATCACGCAGAATGATATTAAGAAGGTCTTGGCTTATTCCACGGTTTCACAATTGGGGTATATGTTTTTGGGACTTGGGGTTGGCGCTTTTACGGGAGCTTTTTTCCACGTCCTCACACATGCTTTTTTTAAGGCGCTACTTTTTTTGGGAGCAGGATCGGTCATTCATGCGATGAGTGATGAACAGGATATGCGCCGTATGGGGGGACTCAAGAAGAGTCTACCTGTTACTTATTTGACGATGTTGATAGGAACGATTGCTATTTCTGGAATACCTCCTTTTTCGGGATTTTTCTCTAAAGATGAGATTTTGGCGCATGCTTTTCTTTCTAGTCCGCTGCTGTGGGGATTTGGTTTTTTAGGCGCCTTGTTTACTGCTTTTTACATGTTCAGGTTGCTGTATTTAACGTTTTTCGGCGAATTTAGAGGAACTGAAAATCAAAAAAGTCATTTGCATGAATCTCCTGTTACGATGTTGTTTCCTTTAGTGATACTTGCCCTATTGGCTGCGGTGGGAGGGCTATTAAATGTCCCCGGAGCATTGGGGGGGAGTAATTGGTTGGCAAATTTCCTAGATCCGATATTTGCTTATAGCAATAGCCGGGTAGAGCCAGTTCATATCGATCATAATACAGAATATATTTTGATGGGAGCATCCGCTGTGGCGTCGTTGATCATGGCTGTTATCGCGTACTCAACTTATGTGAAGAAGCGGAATATTCCTGGTGCTGATGGTCAAGAACAGGGATTGTTGTATAAGCTTTCCTATAATAAACTTTATGTGGACGAGCTGTACGATCTTATAGTCGTCCGTCCATTAAACGCGCTCTCTAAATTTTTGTACAACGTGATCGACAGAGCGGGAATAGATGGTTTTGTGAATGGCGTAGGTTCCTTTTTTATGTCTTCGGGACGCGGAATCCGCCAGCTGCAGACCGGACATGTTGGTTTTTATATCTTTATGATGGTCATTGGGGTTATTGCTATCCTTTTGTACGGTTTTTTGAATGTATAGCTATTTGTAATCGAAGTAATCCATGAATAACCTATTTATACTGCTGTTACTCCCTCTTGTAAGTGCTATAGTTTTAGCATTTGTGAAGTCTTCTTCTTCCGCCAAGGGGCTTGCTTTTGGTTTGTCTGTGCTGCAATTGGCACTTACTGTTCCTTTTTTATGTCATTTCGTCCCTGATGCGAGCATTCAGTTTGAACAATCCTTTGATTGGATCAAGAGTCTAGGGGTAAGATTTCATATAGGATTAGATGGTATCAGTCTACCTTTGGTCGTTTTGACCAATGGGTTGATTCCGCTGATTGTCCTTTCTACTTTTAGTAAAAACCTCAAAGGTAATTTTTACGCATTGGTATCCTTTATGCAGACGGGCCTTCTCTTAGTTTTCGTTGCTTTAGATGCTTTCTCTTTCTATGTAGGATGGGAGGTAGCTTTGATCCCTATTTATTTTATCTGTGCGCTTTGGGGGGAAGGCGACCGTATCCGTGTAAATTTAAAATTCTTTATTTATACATTTTTTGGGTCGTTACTGATGTTGATTGCGATTATTTATCTTTATCAGCAGACTCCTACGAAAGATTTTGAATGGACATCATTTACTGCCTTGGCGCTGCAGGATGGTACGCAAAGGTGGATTTTCTGGGCTTTCTTTATTGCGTTTGCTGTTAAGATTCCTATATTTCCTTTTCATACTTGGCAGCCAGATACGTATACTAACGCTCCGACAGCAGGAACGATGCTCCTAGCGGGTATCATGCTGAAGATGGGGACTTTTGGTCTGATTCGTTGGTTAATCCCACTCGCGCCACTGGGCGTAGCTGCTTATGGTCAGATGGCTTTAATTCTCTGTATTGTCGGTGTTGTTTACGCTTCTATTATTGCGTTCAAACAGCAGGACACAAAGCGACTTATTGCTTACTCTTCGATCGCACACGTAGGATTGATCGGAGCAGGTATTTTCGCTTGGAATCAGGAAGGACTTCAAGGAGCTCTAATGCAAATGGTTAATCACGGTATCAGCGTTATCGGTTTGTTTTTTGTTTTGGATATTATTGCAGAACGGACCGGTACGCGGAGTTTGAAAGAACTCGGTGGCCTAGCTGAAAGCATGCCAAAGTTGGCCATATTCTTTTTGATCATCCTTATGGGGGCCGTTGGATTGCCACTGACGAATGGTTTTATTGGAGAGTTTTTACTGCTTAAAGGCATTTATGGAGTAGGGTTACTCTATGCTGTCTTTGGTGGAATGACATTGATCTTGGGTGCCGTATATATGTTGCGTTTATTTCAACGTACTATGTTGGGGACACGTTCGGAAGGAAATGCTACCATTGTGGACTTAAAAGGGCACGAGTTGGTTGTATTGTTTATTGTTGCATTAGTTGTCTTGTATTTAGGTATATTTCCAAATGGTTTTCTGCATCTTTCAGAAGCATCGGTGACCCAACTCTTACAACAAGTTAAATTTTAAAGCAAGATATAAGTTAATAGATTATGGCCGCGATTATTACGCTTTCGTTATTAGGAATTTTAGTATTGTATTTAGGGCTATTCAAGGCAAAGTCTGCTTTGTTACCTGTATCAGTTATAGGCTTGCTGATAGCATTGGTGTTTGAGGTAGCTTTATGGGGGGGAGATGCTCAACCAATATATAATGGAATGGTGGTTTTTGATAACTTTGCACTTGCTTTTTCCATATTATGTATCGTCATTACAGGATTAGTAATCCTGTTATCCAAGGCTTATTTCAGTGCTATTAGTAATAATGTCGCTGAATATTATTGTTTGATTCTGTTCTCCCTGACAGGGGCGCTGATGGTTTGTGCTTATCACAATTTTGCCATGCTATTTATCGGAATCGAAGTGATGTCAGTGGCTTTGTATATTTTGGTAGGAATACGGAGAACCGACTTTGGTTCGAACGAGGCCTCTTTGAAGTATTTTCTCATGGGGGCTTTTTCCACAGGATTTCTTTTGTTTGGAATAACACTATTGTACGGAGCGACAGGTACATTTGACATTACGGGGGTGAGGCAGTATCTTATCGATAACCCACAGCAAATTTCTCCTTATTTTTATGGTGGGGTTTTACTGCTCTTGATCGGACTTTGTTTTAAAGTTGGAGCTGCTCCATTTCATTTTTGGACACCTGACGTTTATGACGGTGCACCGATATTGATTACAAGTTATATGAGTACGGTAGTCAAGGTAGCTTCGTTCGCAGGCTTCTTGCGTTTGTTTAGTTATGTGTTTGTACCATTGCATGATTTTTGGACGCCGGTGCTTCTGGTTGTTATTATCATCACGTTGTTTATAGGGAATATCACCGCGATGATGCAAACTAGTTTTAAACGGATGTTGGCTTATTCCAGTATTTCACATGCCGGGTATATGTTGTTTGCTATTGTGGCTTTAGGTGCGAGCTCTACGTCTAGTATTTTTACGTATGCGATTGCATATTCATTATCTTCCGTAGCTGCATTTGCGGGACTTATTTTGGTGAAGCGTGCCAAAGGGACGGACCAGTTTATGGCTTTTAACGGTCTTGGAAAAACCAACCCCTTTCTCTCTTTTGTAATAACAATAGCGATGTTGTCTTTAGCAGGAATTCCATTGACTGCAGGTTTTATTGGTAAGTTTATGATGTTCAGTACAGTGATGCAGGATTATCACATCGTCTTATTGCTTTTGGCAGTGGTCAATGCAGCAATGGGTGTTTACTATTATCTACGTGTGGTCGTGCATATGTATTTTAAAACAGCCGAACATGAGGAGGAAGCCATCGCACTTCCGTGGAGTTTTAAAATAGTATTAGCTACCACAGTGGTATTTACGCTAGTGATCGGTCTTTATCCCGATTGTATTATTAGACTGTTATAATTGTTTTATAAATTCATGATGAAGGCCCTTTTATAAGGGCTTTTTGATTTTATAAGAACATAGCGCTGTAGCGTTGTTTATTTTTTATGCCTATGTGTTTTGAACTTTGGTCACAAGTTGTATCTTTATGAAGGACCATAGTTGATTATGAGAAGATTGATAACGCTATTGAGTAGGTATGTTGCAATTTTTATTGTTGTGGCATTGTCGATTGTTCCGACTCTGGCCCAAACCTCTTTAAGAGGTGAAGTCCGGGATGCAGTGAGTAAGCGTCCAATTGTGGGAGCTACTATACAGTGTTTAGAACATCCTGAGGGGAGTTCTACGAATAGCAGTGGAAGTTTTTACATCAAGCTGGACTCGACAATCCTAGAAATTGTTGTGTCTGCTATAGGCTACAAGAAGAAAAATATTCTTGTATCTGGAAGAGATAGTACACTAGTGGTATACCTTAACAAGGAGGACCAAGTTATAGAGACTGTTGAGATTGTTAAAAGAGGCAAGTACAAAAATACTAACCCAGCAACAGAACTCATTGACTTAGTGATTCGTAATAAGCGTAAGAATCAGCTTACACATAAAGATAGCCTGTATTTTCAACAGTATGATAAAATAAAATTTGGTATGGTGGATCCACAAAATGGCTTCAAGACCAAGATGGGCGACATGAGTTTCTTCTTCAAAGATGTGGATACCAATTCCCTTCCTGGACATGAATTGCTGACCTTGTATTTGCAAGAAGATCTCTCTGATAATTATATCCAACAGCGACCTACGCGCACTAAGAAAGTTATCCGCGCGCAATACAAAACAGAATTTGATCCACGTTATGTCAACAATCCAAATGTAAGCTCTTATCTTAACTACTTGTTCCAGCCGGTGGATATTTATGAGGAAAGTATCTTTTTTATCAATAAGCTTTTCCTTAGTCCTATTGCAGACAATGCGAAGCTGTATTATAAATATTATATTACAGATACGCTCCGTACCGAAAAAGAGATTTTTGCTGTACTCCGATTTGAGCCTCGAAATAAAAATGACCTGCTTTTTAAAGGGGAGCTTGTTGTTGCTTTGGATGAGCGTTACGCCGTAAAACGTGCATCCTTGAAAATCGACGAGAAGACCAATATCAGTTGGGTTAATTCATTTAAGGTTGACCTTTCGTATTTCAAAAATTCAGAAGGAGTAATGCTGCAAGATAGTTCGAACGTATTTGTTGTGTTTGGCCGAGGCAAGGTTGATGCAGTCTTTGGAGAGCGATCTAGTGTTCATTATCGTTATGATACGCACCACGCAGCAACGGAGAATACATTTTCGGGGGCTCCGGTTGAATTACGGTTGGACTCAGGGTTGGATGGGCAGAGACCTGTGCCGTTGAGTTCGTATGAAGCACGCACCTATGCCAACATAGATAGCTTAAATGATCTTAAATCTTTTAAAACATTATTGGCGGCGGGGTATTTATTGGCGCAAGGGTATTATCCGGTGGGAAAATTTGAGCTTGGCCCGTTGGAATATTTGTATCATCGCAATGAGATGGAAGGTAATCGGGTGCGATTTGGTGGAAGGACTACAGCGGAATTTTCCGAGAAGGTTTATTTAGAAGGTTACATGGCTTATGGGTTCCAGGATGAACAGTTTAAATATTATTTGCGTACGGCTGTCGCGTTAAATGGTAAATCTGTTGCTACCTTTCCTGCGCACTATTTAGAGGGATCAGTACAGCATGATGTATTTGAACCAGGAAAAGCTATTGGTTATTTAAAAGGGGACAGTTTTTTTAGAAGTTTTAGGTCGAATAAGCCAACAAAATGGCTGGACACTGAAGCTTATAGATTTGGACATGTTGTTGAGTTTGGTAATCATTTTAGCCTATCAAGTACCTTTACGCATCAACGCCGAACAGCTATTGGTGATTTACGGTTTGCATTAACAGCGGATAGTACGAAATCACTGGCAAATATTAACACGAACGATGTACAGTTTACCTTGCGATGGGCTCCTTTCGAAAAATTTTACTATCGAAATTTGCAACGCCGGACAATTGTGGAAAGCTACCCAGTATTTAGTTTGCAGTATAACAAAGGTATTAATGGCTTTTTTGATGCTGCTTATAATTATGATGCGTTACGTTTCTCCGCTTCCAGACGCTTCTTCATGAACCAGCTTGGATTTGCTGATATTACGCTTACTGCGGGCAAGATTTGGGGTACTTTGCCCTATCCACTATTAGAGATGCCGAATATACAGGAGATGAAGGATCGACATACGATATCGTACGAAATGACGAACTCCATGGAATTTGTGGCAGATCAGTTTTTGAAATTTTCCTATGATCACGAATTGAATGGCTTTATTTTAAACAAATTACCTTTGATCAAAAAACTGAGATTCAGAGAGATTTTTGGTGGACGTATGTTTTACGGACGACTATCAGCAGATAATAATCCGAGTATTAGTGACAAGGTGGTGTATTTTGATACGCATAAGGAGGGATATACTGTAACTCATGCACTTCAGAAAAGCCCGTATTGGGAGGGATATGTGGGGCTCGATAATATTTTAAGCATATTCCGGGTACAGTATTTCTATCGTTTTAATTATCGATATCATCCGAATGTAACCAACGAACGATTTAAACTATCATTAAACTTTAATTTTTAGAGCTATGACAGCATACCATACAATTTTAGTGCAAAGAGAGGGAAAGACTGCAGTTGTTAAGATAAACAGAGAGACAAAGTTGAACGCGCTTAATAAAGAGACATTGTCTGAGTTAAGTACTGTTTTAGATACGTTGGCCGAAGATGAGACCATACGGGGAATCGTTTTGACCGGAGCGGGAAATAAATCGTTTATTGCAGGGGCTGATATTGGAGAGTTTGAGGGTATGGATGGAGCCTCGGCCGAACTTCTTGCTGCAGAGGGACAACATCATGTAATGGATAAAATTGAAGCCTACCCAAAACCGGTTATAGCCGCGATCAATGGGTTCGCGTTGGGGGGTGGGCTTGAGTTGGCACTTGCCGCTCACATACGTATTGCTAGTTCGACTGCTAGGCTTGGCTTGCCGGAAACGTCTTTGGGATTAATTCCTGGATATGGGGGGACGCAACGACTGCCTCAATTGGTAGGAAAGGGAAGGGCTTTTGAAATGATTATGACAGGTGATATGGTGAACGCCGAGGAAGCTTTGGCCTTTGGCTTAGTAAATTATGTTGTGGAGGGGGATGAGCTATTAGCGAAGTGTTATACATTGCTAGAACGGATTTATTTACGATCGCCCAAAGCAATTGCCGCAACTATAAAGGCTGTCAATACGGGGATTTTAGATCCGAAGGAAGGTTTTCAGAAAGAGATGGCTCTTTTTGGTGCTTGTTTTGATACAGATGAGGCGAAGGAAGGGATTCGAGCTTTTTTGGAGAAAAGAAAGCCAAATTTCTAAGTAAACGGAGTCCTTTTTATAATAATTGTATTAATGGTTGATTTATGATTGGTAAAGACGTTTTTTCGCAGAAGGAAAGGAATATTATCATTTTAATAATTGTCCTTGTCTTAGGGGCAGTTATTCTTTATGCCATGAAGGGTATTTTTGGAGCTATTCTAGGGGCGATGGTGATGTATACCTTGTTTCGTAATCTGAATATCTTTTTGATAGAGCGATTGAAGTGGCCAAAGTCTCTATCTTCTGTAGTGGTTATTATTCTTTCCATTTTTATTATAGTTTTACCGTTTGTTGGGATTGGGACGATGTTGGTAAATAAGGCAATTGAGCTACAGAAAAATCCAGCTTGGATCAGTGATATTATCAATGCGATAAATACCTTTGCTGGAGATAAGCTAGGAAAGCCTGACTTTTTAAAAGAGCAGATTGAAGCTAGCGCAGCCTATTTCGGAGGACTGCTAACTACAGTTTTGGGTGGAGCCGCAAATGCCTTCCTGGAAATTTCGGTTATGTACTTCTTGCTTTATTTTCTGTTCGTGAATTATAAAGGCTTCGAAAGTAGCATCATACATTACTTGCCTTTTGATGATGCCAATGCAACAGTTTTTGGTGAAGAGCTGAAAAATATTACTTATTCTAATATTATCGGACAGACTTTTATTGCAATCGTTCAAGGGGTTTGTCTAGCCATAGGTTTTTATATTTTTGGTGTTAAGGATGGAGTATTTTGGGGCGTTATCTGTGCTATTCTTTCCTTTATTCCCTTACTGGGGCCTCCATTGATTTTTGTTCCGGCGGCAGTTATTCTGTTATCTCAAGGTGCTACATGGCAAGGAGTAGGGCTTTTGGTATGGGGCTTTGGACTTGTCATTAATATTGACAACGTGTTACGTTTGATTATAGCCAAAAAGGTTGGTGATATACATCCGATTATTACCATTGTCGGCGTTATTATAGGTATTCCTCTTTTCGGTATTATGGGACTAGTATATGGGCCGTTGTTGCTTGCCTATTTCTTAATTGCCGTGAAGATTTACAAGGCGAACAAGCGACTGTCTCTTCAAAAGCAGATATTGGAGGAAAAGCTGGAATAATTGTTATCCAACCGCGTACCCTAGCATATATTCTTGAAACTGCTCGTAGTAAACTTGAAAAGAAGTTTCCTTTCCGTCTTTGGTTAGATCGAGCGTCATAACACCTTGAGCTTCGTAGTTAAAAGGACGTATAGTCATATCTTGCAAAAAAGATACACCTTTATTACCTTGCAGTTTATACACCGCTTCTTTGGCGCACCAACAGGCGTATAACTGTAGAATATCGTTGTCGGATTGGATAAAAGACATCTCCTGAGGCTTTAGAAATTTATCTTTGATACGTAATACTTTATCTTTCACAATTTCGAGGTCCATACCGCATTCGCCCTTTGTGCTTAACATTACTCCAGCGTAATCAAAGGAGTGGGTGAGTGATATCTTATAGGGATAGTGTGGAAGGTAAGGTTTGCCGTTTTTGTCGGAAGGGCAATATATGAATTCATCGGTCTGCAGGAGGTAACGTAGTAGCACACGGGTGGCCAACCAATGTAGGGTTCTTTTTCCTTTGCTGAGGTTTTGCAGGCGGTTTTGCTCCTCCTCATCCAGTTGCAATTTGCTCAATAGCTCATCAGCAGATTCTTCAATCTTCCATATTGCAAATTTAGTACTGCTATCCAGCTCTCTGAGGTATACTAACGCCATACGTCAAATGTAAAAAGTAAAAGGTAGAAAGTCAAAGGAAAAACGCCGAACATTCGGAATTCGGAGTAACTTCTTAAAAAACTTGCTAGATGTCAGGCAATACCGTATTTTTGGTGTCCAGTTGGTAATCGCCAACTGTTTGACAATTCAATATGATATTATCAGATACACGAATATTAGAAGAGATTGAAAATGGAACAATCGTTATCGAGCCATTTGATCGTAAATGCCTAGGTACGAATTCGTACGATGTACATTTGGGAAAATACTTAGCAACTTATAAAGATGCCGTGTTGGATGCCAAAAAGCATAACGAGATTGTACATTTCGAAATTCCTGAAGAAGGTTATGTTTTAGAACCAGGGACATTGTATTTAGGCGTTACGATGGAATATACGGAGACACACGGACACGTGCCTTTCCTGGAAGGTAAATCAAGCACAGGTCGTCTTGGTATTGATATACATGCGACAGCTGGAAAAGGCGATGTGGGTTTTTGTAACACTTGGACCTTAGAGGTTTCTGTTGCTCAGCCTGTTCGCGTCTATGCGGGGATGCCTATCGGTCAGTTAATTTATTTTGTGGTGGAGGGTGATATTGAAACTTTCTACAATAGTAAAGGAAATGCTAAATATAATAACAAGACTATCCGTCCTGTTGAAAGTATGATGTGGAAGAATGCTTTTTAGCATTCTTCCCTACCCACCAAACTCCATTAAGTACGCTTTTAAGAAATCGTCGAGATCGCCGTCTAAGACGGCTTGTGTATTGGACGTTTCTTTATTTGTGCGCAGATCCTTGATCAGCTTGTAAGGATGTAGTACATAGTTTCGTATCTGAGATCCCCATTCTATTTTTTTCTTAGAACCCTCGATAGCGGCAGTTGCTTCTTGACGCTTTCGCATTTCGATTTCATACAATTGAGATTTTAGTAATCGGAAAGCATTTTCCTTGTTCTGCAATTGTGATCTAGACTCTTGGTTTTTGATGATGATACCTGTCGGTTTGTGGTGTAGACGTACAGCCGTTTCTACTTTGTTCACATTCTGTCCACCAGCACCCCCAGCTCGAAATGTATCCCATTCTATTTCGGAATCTTTAACGTCTATCTCGATATTATCGTCTACGAGTGGATATACATATACGGATGCAAAAGAGGTGTGACGTTTGGCATTTGAAT
Organism: Sphingobacterium sp. xlx-130; assembly: GCF_011007405.1. Taxonomy (NCBI): domain Bacteria; kingdom Pseudomonadati; phylum Bacteroidota; class Sphingobacteriia; order Sphingobacteriales; family Sphingobacteriaceae; genus Sphingobacterium; species Sphingobacterium sp. xlx-130. Next base: position 100,404 of record NZ_WFKN01000010.1, on the reverse strand, counting down.
CAAAAGGTGAAATGCGGACGAGTCGGTGCACCCCATTTTCGCCCTTCAGGTAACCGTAGGCGAAATTTCCTGAAAATTGTAGTGTGACTGTTTTTATACCTGCCACTTCTCCTTCTTGGTAATCCTGCTCGGTTACTTTACAACCATGTTTTTCGCCCCACATAATATACATGCGCATTAGCATCGCTGCCCAATCGCAAGATTCTGTCCCCCCGGCTCCGGCGGTAATTTGTAGGATAGCGTCCAATTGATCTTCCTCCGCGCTGAGCATATTTTTGAATTCTAGCTCTTCGACATCACGCAATGCAATTTCGTATTGCTCTTGTGCTTCTTGTTCACTGGCGTCTCCGGATTGAAAGAATTCGTACATTATGCCGACGTCTTCTACGGAAGCGGCTACTTGGTCAAAATGATCGGTCCATACTTTGAGGTTCTTAATTCCATGGAGGATTTTCTCCGCTTCTTTTGGATGATCCCAAAAAGTAGGTTGTAGGGTGATCTCGGTATCGTTTGCTATCTCTGTTTTCTTGGCATCGATGTCAAAGATGCCTCCTCAGGGAAGTTACTCTATCCCTCAAGTCCTGAATTTGTTCTCTGGTCATAGTTTCAAAGGTAAGAATTAATTGTTAATGGTTAAGGATTAATGGTTCGCGATTAAATGCTTAACAGTCTTGGCGAATTTGCGTTATTTAGAGCGATAACTAAAAATAATATCTTCGTATTGGTGAATATCAAGCATTTTATCTAAGTTTGATCGTAGCAAAAAAATAGCAGTCTTATGTTGCCAAAAATCGACTTTACCCAAACTCAAGCGTACAAATATCTCGCGGACCATTTTGTTTCTATTAATGAACATACCTTGAAAGAGCTTTTCGAGTCCGATCCTGCTCGGTTTGAAAAATTCTCTCTTCGCCTAGAAGACATACTTTTAGATTATTCTAAAAATAGAATTGATGAACAGACTATGGCACTCTTGTCTCAGTTGGCGCGAGAGTGTAAGCTCGACGAGGCTATCAAGGCCATGTTTGCGGGTGAGAAGATTAATGTGACAGAGGGACGTGAGGTTTTGCATACTGCATTACGAAATCAGTCAGGTACTCCGGTTTTGGTGGATGGCGAGGATGTGATGCCTAAGGTAAAGGCGGTGTTAGCGCACATGAAAGACTTTACGAACCGCGTGTTGTCTGGTGAATGGCGTGGATATACCGGACTAGAAATTACAGATGTGGTTAATATCGGTATAGGAGGCTCGGACCTGGGGCCTGTTATGGTTACGGAATCGCTTAAGGCTTATAAGACGCGGCTTAATATGCACTTTGTTTCTAATGTAGATGGCACCCATCTTGTAGAAACTTTAAAAGGCTTAAATCCAGAGACGACCTTATTTCTCATTGCCTCTAAGACATTCACAACGCAAGAAACCATGGCTAATGCAACATCTGCTAAGGACTGGTTTTTAGAATCAGGTGCGCAGCAGGCCGATGTGGCAAAGCACTTTGCTGCGCTAAGTACCAATGAGACAGGCGTTGCGACGTTTGGTGTGGATACGGCAAATATGTTTGAGTTTTGGGATTGGGTCGGCGGTCGCTACTCCTTATGGTCAGCCGTCGGTCTGTCTATTGCATTAGGAATCGGTTTCGATAATTTTGAGTTGCTTTTAGAAGGAGCTTATATAGCGGACGAACACTTTAAGACGGCTGAATTTGAGGAGAATATACCTGTAGTATTGGGGCTACTGGGAGTATGGTATAATAATTTCTTTGACGTGGAGAGCCACGCTATACTTCCTTATGATCAATATCTGCACCGTTTTGCTGCTTATTTTCAGCAGGGCGATATGGAAAGTAACGGTAAATATATTGATCGCAGTGGAAATCGGGTCGAATATCAGACTGGACCTATTATTTGGGGTGAACCTGGAACGAATGGGCAGCATGCATTTTATCAACTGATCCATCAGGGGACGAAATTAATTCCTTGTGATTTTATTGCCCCAGCTATTTCGCACAATCCAATTGGTAATCATCATCAATTATTATTGTCCAACTTTTTTGCGCAGACAGAAGCGCTGATGAATGGAAAGTCGGAGACAGAAGTGGTTAGCGAGCTTACATTGGCTGGCAGGAGTGAAGCGGAGATAGCCGAGTTAAAGAACTACAAAGTTTTTGAAGGAAATCGGCCTACGAATTCCTTCTTGTTAAAGAAGATTACACCAAAATCGCTCGGAACTTTGATTGCATTGTACGAGCACAAAATATTTGTTCAAGGTATTATTTGGAATATCTATAGCTTTGATCAGTGGGGAGTTGAGCTTGGAAAGCAGCTCGCAAGTAAAATCTTGCCAGAACTGCTTAGTGACAGCAAAATTAATAGCCATGATAGCTCGACCAACGGATTGATTAATCAATATAAGAGCTGGAGAGGTTAACTTTATTTAGAATAAGCTTTAAATGGCCTCGGCGAAAACTTCACCGAGGCCATTTTTTTGTATTTGTATCCTGTTTTACTAATTTTTGAATTAGTTTTTCCTTGTGTCATGGGTATTTATAAGCGAATGTGAGAAAATAGTACATTAAGTTGATTTGGTTAAATGTTGACTTTCAATATTTAATTGAAAAAGCGCATACTATTTATCAATATGTTGTGTTTAATATTGACTTTATTTCCTTTTAATCAATATATTTGTCTAGTCATTTAGTGACTTTTGTATTATGTCTTTTGACTATAATAACTGTGAAAAACAATTTTATTAGACTCATTTAATTACCCATAAGTGAGTTGTGTGCTATTGATGTATGGAAAAAAATCGGCTACGCTGGATATGGGCGTTGGTACTCGTAATGCTGTTCTGTGGAATGGAAAGGGAGGTGTATGGGCAAAGGGTTTATGCTACAAACTACGGGTTTAGCGAATCTGGGAATGGAGGACTATTCGGAGTACATGCGTACGTTAAAAATCCAGAGAATGCTGTAGGTACGAACTCCACTAATAGTAATTATTGTGAGATTAGTATGTCAGGGCTTTTGGCGCTCTCTCCTAAACATTCTGTCTATCAATTGGAATTCTCGAATAGTGAGGGGAATTTACCTGCTGGAACATCGATCTTCGTAAGATTAGATAATGCGACAAGTGTTAGTCTTTTAGGATTAGCCCTAGTCACAAAAGGTCTAGTCTCTGTATACAAGGATGCTGCTAGTAATAATACTAGTAGTTTGACTGGAACTGCCATTAGTTTAAGCGATGGTGATGTAAGTTTTAATGGAGAATATCTAGTTGTAACTCCCCCTGCTTGTTTTAATGCTATTAGGGTCTCATTGGTAAGCGATGGACTTTTAGGTTTGTTAGCTACAGGAAGTATTAAAATTTATCATGCTTATTTTGAATTGCCAGCTATATCAACGGATAATGAGGAGATTTGCCATAATGAGTCTACATTGTTAAGTATAAGTAATCCGATTTCTTCTTCAGACTGTAACTATAGGTGGTATACCCAAGCTACAGGAGGAACGCTACTTGGTACAGGAACCAGTTTTTTGACACCAAAACTGACTCATAACGTTACTTATTATGTTGCCTACTCTGGCGTAGATCCGGCTAAACTTTCAAGAAAAGCTGTAACCGTAACGGTAAAGCCTAGGCCGCCTGCGCCTAATATTATTCTAATTCCGAATTCACAATATTAATAACCTTAAAATATAAGACTTATGAAAAATCAATTAAACAAGATTCTAACCGCTTTATTACTTTTCTTTTTTGCAGTCACAGCTACTGTACAAGCGCAGGAGGTTACCACGTCGACACCAGATGTTGTCTTTTTCTGTGCCGATGCCGGAAATTATGATCTAGGAGCTTCAACAGCTGTTGGGACTAATCCGCGATGGATTGTCAGGCATAGCCTTACGCCTGTGTTACCGGCAAATTTAGGGAGCATAATACCCGTTGTTTTAAATGGGAATTCTATTCCGGCTGCAAGTTTAGTTACAGGATATTTTTATATCACGTCTATCTCTGATGAGTCCTGTGAATCTTTGCCGGAGACAATATTGGTTTACAAATTTGCTCCGCTAACAGCTTCTATTACAGGGGCAGATGATTACTGTGAGGAATCTCCTAAGATATTTACTGCAACAGCGACGAGTACAGATGGACATACGACGTTTGCGTACCAATGGTATACCTTCGATGGAACGACTGAGACTGCAATATCTGGTGCAACGGGCGCTACATACACACCAATAGGCCTTACAGCAGGAAATACTACTTCCTATAAAGTTAGAATAGGTTATTCGGTTGGTGTTAATAAATATTGTTCAAATTTAAGTGGAGTTGAAGCTGTGACTGTCACTGCGAAACCAACTAAACCAGTTATTACGGTTGAAGGAGTAACAGGCGAAAGCTGGTAAGCTCTTAAAATATTAAACATGCGTAGCCTGCCTTTGTTTTTAGGATTTTTCCTAACTGTGCTGTTGTTTCTTTCAAAAGGAGCCATGGCGCAGCAGGGGCAGATTTTGCATATTGTTCAAGGTAAAAAGGTGACATTACGCGCTGATGCCACACATGCCTTGTCTTACATCTGGTTTAAAAATAATGAACCGCTCAATGGCTTGCATGATCAACGAATCGTGGTCGTAGAGCCAGGGATTTATACAGTTATTGCATTGGGCGATGGTTGTAATTCAGATATGTCAGATCCTGTAGAGATTATTCTAGATCCGGGTGGAGGTGAGGTTACCGTTGATTTGGAAATTCGGAATCTGCCCGAGAAGGGTGTTGTTGCGCTTGGCGAACCGTTCAACTATCAACTGATGGTTTTAAACAACGGTTTGGTAGATGCAACTGATTTGCGGGTTACATTTGACCTTCCAGCGAGTCTGGAGTATCTACACCCTGTCGGTAGCTATGGCGGCGAGGTCGATTTTATCACAAGCTCTAGACAGCTATTGTGGAAAATAGCTGAACTGAAAGCCAAGGAATCTTTGTCGCTTTGGGTTTCTGTCAAAGGTATTGCTGACGGGGATGTGATTACCATGGCTAAAGTGACGGCAAAGGAGATGGGTGGGAGTGCTTTGAATAATGAATCGGAGGCTAAGGTGCGTATTGTTTTCTTTCAAATTCCTAATGTCTTCACGCCCAACGGTGATGGTAAGAATGATGGTTTTGTTATTCAGGGGCTAGAGCTTTTCGAAAAGAAGAAACTCCGCGTATTTAATCGCCATGGTTTTGAGGTGTATCAAAGTGAGAATTATCGGAACGATTGGAACGGACAGGGTCTAGGCTTGGGTACCTATTTTTATATTCTTGAGTTAGAGCGGGAGAACCAGAAAAATCAAGTAATAAAAGGTTATGTCACGATTCTCAGATAGGATATTTTTTTAACGAAACGAGCGGTCAATTTGTACAAATTGACCGCTCGTTTTATAATATCTACCGCTTAGGGGTTTACTTTTTTACAAGCTGCACATAATCCTTCATCACATTCATGCTTTCGTCTAGGATAAAATCAAATTCGACTTTTGGTTGAGGCTGACCTTCTTTCCAAAGAGGCATATTATGTAGCTCTAAAAGCTTGTTAATCCGAGCTCTGTTTTTAGCTTTGTTTATATCGCGTTCCTTTTTCAGTTTATCTTGATTTAAGCTGATTTGAGCTATTGAATCTGATTTGTTAAACTCATCGATATCTTCCAGTAAGAATTTGTATTCTGGAGATTTTTCCATGCGCTTCATATGGGCATCCTGAAGTTGCTGTGTGGTTGTTTTAAGATCAGCAAGGCGGCCAAAAGTAGTGCCTTTAATCTGGTCCCATGGTAAAGCTGCGGGCTCAGAGCTCTCACCGAATTTTTCTGCAACGTATTGCGTTGGGAATGTCACATCCGCATCCACGCCTTTGTGCTGGGTACTGCTTCCTGTCACACGGTAAAATTTGCCTATCGTCACGTTGATCTGTCCAAATTCAGGGGCTCCAGCAGGTGTGTCCGCATCTTTTTCGACTCCTGCCGCTTTCATTAATAATTTATTTGTCGGGCTGATAAATCGGGACATTTGCACCGCAGATTGAACAGTGCCTTTACCATAAGTCGTCGACCCTAAGATAATACCTCGGCCATAATCTTGAATAGCTCCAGCAAAGATTTCTGAGGCCGATGCCGAGAAGCGATTAATGATTACACCAAATGGTCCAGTCCATATTGCTCCTGCATCTTTGTCTTGTTCTACATCCACTCTATTGTTTGTACTACGCACCTGTACAACAGGCCCTTTGTCTATAAATAGTCCCGTCAGTTCGATCGCTTCTTGTAAAGACCCTCCACCATTGTTGCGTAAATCTAAGACTACTGCATCTACATTTTCTTGGCGTAATGAATCTAAGATTAATCTTACATCACGTGTTGTACTTTTATAGTTAGGGTCCCCCTTGCGATAGCCATCAAAATCAATATAGAACTTAGGCAAGTTGATTACCCCAATGCGGTAATTTTTACCGTCTTCACCCTTGACAGTTTTAACTATTTTCTTAGCAGACTCTTCTTCTACAATAATCTTTTCCCGAGTCAACTTTACGATGGTGGGTTGCGCGGATATATCTTGTCCTGCTGGAAGGATCTTTAAGCGTACTATTGTTCCTTTTGATCCTTTAATCTTTGCTACAGCAGCATCTAGGCGCCAACCTACGATATCCTCAAATTCACCGTTGTTACCCTGCGCTACCGCTATGATGCGGTCATCCATTTTTAAGGTTTTCTCTTTAAAAGCAGGGCCTCCAGCAATGATTTCTTTAATAGTGACCATCTCGTTTTCCATTTGGAGGCGTGCACCAATACCCTCTAGTGTGTTAGACATGCCTTCGTTGAATGCTTGTGCAAAAGATGGGTTGTAGTAAGTGGTATGTGGATCTATGGCGTCCGTGAATGATGTCATAATCAATTGAAAGGCATCATTGGCATTTGTTTTCTTCGCTTGAGAAATCAAATTGTTATATCTTTTACGAAGAGTTTCTTTGTGTTTCTCATCTTCATTCTTGCCGTCTGCCGTTGCCATTTTGAGATTCAAAAGGTCAAGCTTGACGCGTTTACGCCATTGGTCTTTTAATTCATTTTCAGACTTGAACCAGTTTAATTTTTCCCGGTTGTTCGTGTAGTTTTCATTTGTGTCAAAGTTGTGCTTGGCGTCGACTTGGGTTAAAGCATATTCCATAGCTTCTAGGTAGCGCTGAGAATAGATGTTAAAGATATAAAATGGAGCAGAAAGGTCTCCTTTTTTCATATCTTGACTGATATTGCTTTTATATTTATTAATGTCATCAATGTCCGACTGGAGTAAGTAATTTTTACCTTGGTCGATCATCTTTACTAGATTGTTAAAAACGATGTTGGATAGAGAGTCACTCGGGCTTACCTTTTTATAACTGTAGTTCTCTAATATCCCCACCACCTCTTTTGCAATTACCTCATGTTGTAAGGTCGGTTTGATATTAATCCCCCCTTCTTCCAGTTGGACGCGAGGCTTTGAGCCACAGGCTACAACGGAAATCAATGCTAATCCAAATACTAAATTTCTAAACATATAGATTGTTTTGTTAAGATTCATTGTTTAAAATATAACGCAAAAATTGTCACACGTTTTGCGAAGGCTAAAAATAGTTAAAAAATACACATGCTAATATCTGTTGGGCGTAATTAATTCACAAACAGGCAAAAAAATGTGTAACTTTTCTAAAACAACTCATTTCTAATCTTCCAATAGTCTTCCAGCAGCTTTTCTGCCTCATCAATTTTGTTTTGCTGTAGATTTATTCGACCCAATTTCTCCGCAATGGCGAGTTGTAGGTATTTGTTGTCTTCTTTTGTTGCCAGGTCAAAAGCCAAGTTTAGCTCTTTCTTGGAAATAACGAGATTTTTCTGGATATATTTTGAAGAAGCCAACATGTATTCTATTTCAGCGAGGTCGTTTGTAAAATTCTTCGCTAAAGCAAGATCCCTTGCCTGAATCAAAAACCACTGGGCCTCGGTGTGTTTGTTTTGCATCTGATATATTTCAGCAAGAACGAGCCATGCTATAGTCTTTCCTTCATATGCTTTAGCTTTGTTGAAAAGGGGGACAGCTTTACGGATAATATTATTTTCTGCCGAATTGTAATCTTTGTCATAGGCTTGTATCAAAGCAATTTTGACTAAGGAACTGGCTTGATCAATGATACTTTTGATTTCTAAGGCCTGTTTGTAATAGGCTTCTTCATATCGTCCGGCATCTAAGTAGTTTTTGTTGTATACCAGTAGCGAAGATAGGTTTGACTGTATAACACCGATGTCTTGAATATTTTGCTGTGCTAATGCTTCTTGAAGGGCTGATTCAAGAATACCTGTCGCTTGACTGGTCTCTTTTTGGAGAATCCGAATTTTCGCATATTCATTGAGGAGACCTGTCGCGATAGCAGGATTCTTTTGGTCGGTATCTGTGTAGATGGCTATCAGTGCATTCCATTCTGCCGTGTTTTTTGGGGCAGGTGTGATGAGTTGTAAAATAGTAGCATTGTTGCCTGTCGTTTTCCAGGACTCAAGAAGCCGTAGGTATTGTAGCGACCTGTTTATGGAGTCTTGGAAGCTTGCTATTTCCATGTAATTGTCCCTTATCTGTTCTTCTTTTGTTCGTGGAGCAGGGAGTATATATACTCTTGGGCCTATACCATCAAAATCACTATCATACTTCTGTATATAACCAGAAGGATCGGGTGTTTTCTGTTGTGCTGATACCGGAGTTACCATCCATATGCCTATTCCTAATAGAGCGACAGATCGCATAGCCAATTTTATAATGCTGTATGTTTGTATCATATAATCAAACTTAGATAAAAAGCTTTGTATTCACGAATGCCAAATCGAAAAACAAAAAAGCTACTACTTATGTCTCACCCGATCACTTAAGGTATTTACTCCTGTAGTCGGGTTAACTCCTTTCTGCAAATTCCGTACCTTTGTAAGGTAAAGAAATCAATCATGGCGACACGCGTACCTTTAGCGGAAAGGCTAAGGCCAAAAACATTACAGGATTATGTAGGGCAACAGCATATTATTGGTGAAGATGCTGTGCTGCATCATGCATTGCTTCGAAAGAATATCCCGTCAATGATTCTTTGGGGACCTCCGGGCGTAGGAAAGACGAGTTTAGCTTATTTAATAGCTAAAGAATTAGGACGGCCATTTTTTAGTCTCAGTGCGATCAAATCTGGTGTTAAGGAAGTTCGGGAAGTGATCGATAAAGCAGAACAATTGATGAATTTCAATCAAGAACAACCTGTTTTATTCATTGACGAGATTCATCGGTTTTCAAAGAGCCAACAGGACTCGCTCTTGGGCGCTGTCGAGCGTGGTTTGGTGACATTGATCGGAGCGACAACGGAAAACCCTTCGTTCGAAGTTATTTCAGCGCTTTTAAGTCGATGCCAGGTGTATGTGTTAGAAAATTTAGAAGCAGCGGATCTTATCGCTCTCCTTCAAAAGGCGATCGCCGAGGATGAATTTCTGAAAAATGACCGCATAGTGGTTAAGGAGTATGACGCATTGCTGCGTCTTTCGGGGGGGGATGCACGGAAGCTGTTGAATGTATTTGAACTGGTCGTGGATGCTGCGGTACCCTATAATACGGCTATAACGAATGATTTTGTCCTTAGGCAGGTTCAGCAGAATATGGCACGATACGATAAGACTGGAGAGCAGCATTATGATATTATATCGGCTTTTATAAAGTCAATCCGGGGGTCAGATCCCAATGCCGCGGTATATTGGTTGGCTCGTATGATTGAAGGAGGAGAAGATCCTTCATTTATTGCTCGCCGATTGTTAATCTTGGCTTCAGAGGATATTGGAAATGCCAATCCCAATGCGCTTTTATTGGCCAATAACTGTTTTCAGGCGGTTAACGTAATTGGCTGGCCCGAGTCTAGGATCATATTATCACAGGCAGTAACTTATTTGGCTTCTTCGGCCAAAAGCAATGCCTCTTATGAAGCGATTAATAAAGCACAAGCACTGGTGCGACAGACTGGGGATCTTTCGGTTCCGCTACATTTGCGTAATGCACCAACGAAATTGATGAAAGAGCTGGATTATGGCACGGAATACAAGTATTCGCATGCTTATCCAGGAAATTTTGTTGTGCAGGAGTTTATGCCTGACCAGATTCGCGGTAATAAACTCTATGAACCAGGAAGTAACGCTTCTGAAGAAAAACTGCGACTGTCCTTGCGGGAAAAATGGAAAGATAAGTACGGTTATTAGTTTCATGGATATTTCATATATAGGTAGTTTGTTTTTAAAGGCTATATGGAATATCCAAAGTATTTTTAGGTGTGTTTGTGCAGCTATTGCCACATGGATATTTCATATTAACAGATTACTTTATACTTTTGTCATAGATGGATACATTTACAGCGATAGATTTTGAGTTGGCGACGTCGGACTATACGAGTGTGTGTGCTGTAGGTATTGTCAATGTGATTGACGGACAGATTAGCAACGAATTTTACAGCCTTGTGCGGCCCCCACAGAATAAATATATGTGGCAAACGACCCGTGTACATGGTATTAAGCCAAAGGACACCCTAGGGGCGCCTTCTTTTGAGGAGTTATATCCCGTTTTGGCTCCTTTATTGTCAGGACAATACATGGTTGCACATAATGAATCATTTGACCGCGCTGTTCTTCAGCGTACGATGAAACTTTACGGTCTAGATTACAAGAACCTTCATTTGCCGGAGGTCTGGGCGTGTACCAGCAATATATACAGGCAAAAGGGATTTGTTAAAACCAAGTTGAGTATCTGTTGTGAATTAATGGGGATTCCGTTAGAACATCATGATGCGCTTTCTGATGCACGCGCATCAGCTTTATTATTTTTAAAACAAGATCATATTCCTGCTACACTGCTACCATAGTTTAGTGGATTAGAATAAATAATTATGTCAAGTATTGTTAATGTTGTATTATCCGGAGGTGTCGGATCAAGGTTGTGGCCACTCTCGCGTAAGTCGCGTCCTAAACAGTATATTCCCTTATTTGAGGGGCAGTCTCTATTTGAGTTGACCGTCTCTCGGAATCAAGGGATTGTGGATCGTACGCTTATGGTCGGGAGTATACAGAATGTTGATTTGGCCAAATCTTACCTGCCGGAAGATACCAGTCAGACTATTGTTGAGGCCACTCCTCGTAATACCGCTGCAGCGATTGCTTTTGCTGCTTTCGCTTGTAATCCAGATGATATTCTTGTTGTAACGCCATCGGATCATCTGATCGAGAATCAACCGCAATATGAGGCTGTGCTGAGGCAAGGTATTGAAATGGCCAAGCAAGACTATCTTGTCACATTTGGTATACAGCCCAATCGACCTGAGACAGGATATGGCTATATCGAATATGAAGACAATTATGTTCTTTCTTTTCGAGAAAAGCCCAATTTGGATACGGCAAAGGAATTTTTGAAGAAGGGTAATTTTTTATGGAATTCAGGGATATTCTGTTTCAAAGCCTCGATTTATCTTGAAGAATTGCTTCGATTCGAACCTAAGGTGTTCAGGACTTCCAAGGAAGCTTTTGAAGCGTCGCATCATGGTGTTTTGTCGGAGGAGTTGTCTGCCAAAATTCCATCCAAGAGCATCGACTATGCTGTTATGGAACGTAGTGAGCGGATTAAAGTAATTCCATCCAATTTTGTTTGGTCCGATATGGGGTCATACGATTCTTTGTACGATTACCTTAAGAAGAAAGGGCATGCTGTTGATTCTGCGGGTAATATGGTGATCGGTACCGACAAGTATGTTTCTTTTCTAGGTGTTCAAGATACAATTTTAGTTCATACAGAGGATGCTATTTTGGTGGTTCAAAAGCAGGCTTCACAAGAGGTAAAGCATCTCTATGAAGAGTTGGAGCAGGGAGCATCTCTCTTATTATAGTATTATTTGTGACGGAGAAAAAAACCATAGCGGTTATAGGGCAGGGATATGTAGGTCTACCACTGGCTCTAGCTTTTGCAGCACATCACCCTGTGTTGGGCTACGACACTTCACTTAGTCGGGTCGTCGAGTTGAACAACGGTGAGGATCGTACTTTAGAAGCCGATGCAGTGTTATTGAAAGAAATGTTGGCATTAGATCTCCATTCGTCTCAACAGCGAGGATATCGAGCCACATCGAACCTTTCTGATATCGCTCGGGCTCAGATTTACATCGTCACAGTGCCCACTCCTATAGATGAGTTTAATGCTCCTGATCTTCGTTTTCTTCAACAGGCTTCTCAAGAGATAGGTAGCGTTATAGAAGTTGGCGATATCGTTATTTATGAGTCTACGGTATACCCAGGCTGTACAGAAGAAGAATGTGTGCCTATTTTGGAAGAAGTCTCCAAATTAAGATTTAATGTGGACTTTTTTGTTGGTTACTCCCCAGAGCGAATTAACCCAGGAGACAAGGTCAACACCTTAGAACAGATCGTTAAAGTTACTTCCGGTTCGACGGGGGAGGCAGCTGAAACTGTGGATGCATTATATCGGAAAATAATCAAAGCGGGTACATATAAGGCTCCCTCGATCAAGGTAGCGGAAGCGGCAAAGGCGATAGAGAATGCCCAGCGAGATGTAAATATTTCTTTTGTGAATGAGTTGGCTTTGATTTTTGACCGGGTTGGGATAGATACCCACGATGTCCTGGATGCTGCGGCAACGAAGTTCAATTTTCTAAAATATAAGCCAGGCTTGGTGGGAGGACATTGTATTTCTGTGGATCCCTATTATTTAGCGCACAAGTCATCTCAACTGGGTTATCATCCCGAAGTTATTCTGTCAGGTCGACGTGTCAATAATCGTATGGCCGAATTTATTGCTTCAAAAGTTGTTAAATTGATGGCGCAAAAACATATAGCAGTCAAAGATGCTAAGGTTTTGATTTTAGGATTGACATTTAAAGAGAATTGTCCTGATATTCGTAACACGAAGGTATTGGATATCTATGAGGAGCTCCAAGAATACGGTGCCGCCCCCGTGTTATACGATCCGTGGGCAGATCCTGGAGAAGTGAGGAAGGAATATAAAGTCGAGTTAATAGCTGCTCCTCAGGGACCTTATGATGCTGTGATTCTCGCTGTTGCACACGCAGATTTTTTAAAACTGGATATTAAAAATATTTTGGCAAGCAAGTCCGTTGTTTTTGATTGTAAATCTGTTTTGGATAGATCTATCGTGGATGCTCGCCTCTAGCTCGATTGTTGACCTTAGTATTTCGACTTTTCTGGCCGCAACCTTTAATTTCTGTCATTTTATATTGATTTTTCCCTACAATTAAGATTCTTTTTCTATTTTTATTCTATTAATTGCTTTAATCGCATTACTCTACCTATTAAAAGCATTTTTGAATGGAATACGGCATAAAATATGTTGTCGGAGAAGACTTGAGGGCTGTAACAAATGATCTTGCATTAAAGAAAGACCATTACACACTATTATTTATTAAGGAGCATGGATGCAGTCTGTTCCTTAATCAAAATTTAATTGATTTTCCTCCTAACAGTTTAATATTTGTACCGTTTGGTACGCAGCTTAAGAGCAATCCCGATGAAAGTCGAGAGTTTGTCTTAATTTATTTTACAGAAGCTTTTTTTTCGCGCAGCGAATGGGATGGGACGTTTCTGCAAAATTTCTTTCGCGTATTACAAGACAGTTCGACTTACCGGGTCCTTAACGTTCCGGATAATTATTTGTTTTATTATCAGTTCGTCCGCGCACATTTGGAAATGGCCAGAAAGCAACCTCCTGAATCTATCCAGCATGTGTTGGCATTTAATATTATTAAGCAGATTTTGCTGTTGGGAGCTGTTTACATAGGGGATCGTGATAGTGCCCAACTGATGGATGAAAGTGAGGCTGTGCAAGTTGTAAATCGTTTTCAGCAACTTATTGCTGAAAATGTGAATCATGAAAAACATGTCGGTTATTATGCCGATCACCTACGAATAAGTCCTCGAAAACTTTCATTATATACCAAAGAGGTGATGAATAAAACGCCTAAGGAACTAATTACGGATGGTTTGATTCGTGTTGCTAAGCGTTTGTTGGCAAACTCAAAGTTAAGTATTAAGCAGATTGCGTGGCAGCTCGGGTATGTGGACGAGAATAATTTTAGTACACTTTTTTCAAAAGAAGCAGGAGTCAGTCCCAAAAAATACCGAAGTGACTGGAAAAAGTAGCAAGGCAGCTCTAATTTTATGATATATGTCACAGTAAGTAAAATAATGGGTTGAAAATTCTTTTTACTCTAATTTTAGCTTTATTTTTATGAAAAGGGACTACGCTATGAAAACTTTATCCATTCTATTATTGCTCGTAGGAATAGCTTTTGGGGGAGCTTATGGGCAAACGAATGTAAGACTTAATATTGTGCTTAATCATGTACAGAATTTGACTATTCATCCGGATCAAAATGAAGTGACCTTGACATATAACGATCTCCAAGATTATAAAAGAGGGGTGGAGGTTGTTAAGAACGCGCATCTTACGGTATTTAGTACTGGAGCTTATGAAGTTAAAGTAAAGCTGGCCAATGAAGAGTTTCTTAAATTGGGAGGTCAACCTACAGATCGATTACACATGCCGAATATAAAAGTAAAGGCAAGCCCTGTTGTTGGAGACCAGCAGGTCAGTTTGACGACCGGAGAACTTTCTGCTGGAGGGAGTAAGATTATCTCTTCCGATAGGCCCGCATTTGACGCGATCTATAATGTGACTTATCAAGGGCCGGGCGGAGAAGAGCTCATCCGATATGCTGAAAAAAATAAAACGATTATTTTTACCAACGATATTCTGTATAGTATAGAGACTCGATAAGGCGATATCGGGCTATTCCTGTAGCGCCTCAGCTACATTCTGTAGCGCAAAAACTACAAATAAAAACTACTGCATTTTTTCATATTTTTTGCGCCTAAAATCATACTTTGTGGCCTTTTTCGGTGATTACCTTTGTTCTGTTCTCAATGAGATAGAACAGGAAAATAACAGAAAATATATCTATAAAGAATATGAAAAAAGTAGTTTTAGCGTTAGCAGTAGCTTTCGCAGCAGTAGTAGGAACACAGGCACAAACAGCATCTTCTAGTTCTGTAAAAGTAAAAGTAAATGTAGAGTTGAACCCTTTTCAATCGATCGAAATAGGTGCGGGTGGTACCAATTCAGGGGGATACGGCGATGAGGTAACCTTAGTATATAATACGGCTGATGATTACAAGAGCGGTGTTTCTAAAGTTGTTGAAAAGCAATTAAAAGTATCTTCTGTAGGGTCTGGTTATAAGGTGCAGGCCACATTAGGATTCAACAGTGGCAACTCCGGCAAATTTAATAAACTTCAGGGTGGTGGTGTAGAAAATATCGATGCTGCTCAGTTACTAGAAATTGCGATAGGTAAATCAGGATCTGTGAGTGGTCTTACTACAGGAACTACAGCCACAGCAGGTATGGAGTTTGGGGGCTTCAGTAGCACTAGTACTGGCGAGTCATCTGTTTTGGATCAAGAGCTAGATGTTAAGTACTTTGGTAAAAAGCTAGACGAGGGGATGTTGAGAACACTTTTTGGAGACCAAAAAGACCAGGCAAAATATACCATTGATGTAGTTTATACGATTGCAACAAATTAATTTGACCGTCGTTATAAGGTCATATCAAAGGCAAGTGCGTTAACACTTGCCTTTTTTTATAGCGCTGTCAGAAATTTTTATTAATTTTCCGTTCAAAATCTACTTCCTATGCGATACTACCTATTTGTTTTCTTAGTTAACATCTTAATGTTTGCGATGGGTTATGCCCAGACAGGGCTTACTGTTGGTCCTCCACGCGTCTACTTTATTGCAGATGGAGGGCAAACACAGACACAGTATGTAGACGTCACTAACCCCAGCAAAGATTATGCATTGGATCTCGCTATCTCTTTCGAGGATTGGTCTTATTCTCCTACAGGAGATAATGTTCTTAGCCCCAAAGGTAGCTTGATAACCAGTTGTGCGAATTGGCTCTCGGTATCTGAACCATTTTTCGCATTGCAGCCGGGAGAGACGAAGCGACTACAGCTACAGATGCAAGTTCCTCAGGACAAAAAGTCTAGTGATGCCGTACCTGTGCATACGACGATGTTGTTTGTCACACAGTTGAATCCCCGGGTGAGCGAAGAGCGTGAAGGGGCTAATATTCGCTTGGCAGTCCGTTCAGGTATTAAGGTTTACCAACGTTTTAACGGAAGAGCTCAAACCGACATTGAGATTACGAATATGGCGTATCATTCGGTAGATAGTATTGGGCAATATCTTGAGCTGAGTTTTGATACCAAGGGGAATACATGGACAGAAGGTCAGTTGCGTATTGAGTTTTTGAATCAAGATACCGGCGAACGTTTTAAGATTGATGATATTCATATCTATAGTTTGCCGGGAGATCAGCGCAAGCAATATGTATTGCTTCCCGTAGAATTGAAGTCTGGTAATTATTTGGCAACGGGCATGTTGTTTTACGGAGAGGATAACGACGTGAAGGTTGCAGAGCTTGAGTTTGATTATGTTTCAAAACAGTAGGTTATATATTGTTATTTTTCTTAGTCTTATTTCCATCCCATGGGGTAGGGCTCAAGTAAAATTCACGGTCTGGTCGGACAGCTATGTGGAGGTTTCTTCCTATTTAGGCAAGAGCACCGGATCTCGTTTTAATACCTTTCAGTTTGAAGTAGGTAGTCAGTATGGTAATCTAAATATTCCTAACTGGTCACTCTCGGTACGTTTGTTGGCCCCGATACAACCTGTATCGGGAGGACCTAATCGTATCGGAAAGCCCTTCCCTGCAGATAAGATCAGTCTTCGATGGACAGAGGATGATAACCAGTCATTTTTAAATCTGAGCGGTATAGGAGCTAGTCGGAATGATATATTTTTGGCGAATAGTGGGGAAGTCTTTTTGATCGAAAAGTCTGTTCAGCCATTGCGTGGACGTAATAATCAAAACACTTTAGCTAGATTATTTGGAATGTTAACGATTGTACAAGGCAAATACCTGGAAGATTTTGTGAGTAGTGTTAACGAATGGACACATATCGAGTATGATATTCCATTGCAGTTTACCTTGTATGAACCGAATGGTAGGGTTATAGGCTATCAATATGTTACTTACAAGCTTCATATCAGGCCACGTCTTACGGATGGAAATGCGGTCGATGTCGAGCCAGATTATAGTTTGCAGATAGATGCAGCTGCCATGGATGCTTCATTACAGTTTTTTACGCGTGAACATTATGCGGATGGGGTGCAGTTTCAAGTAGATAATGCTATCCGTATTAATGCCAATACAGATTACGAATTGCGCGTCAAGTCCTTAGATCCTGAGATTAATAGGGATTTAGGAGGAGCTCTTCCCTTGTCAGTTCTTTCCTTACAGGTCGTACCGACGGCAGATCCAGGAAATACAATCACCAACCCTAAAATAGAGTTGTCTACAACAGAGCAGGTCGTATATTCGGGACGCTCTACAGACAAAAAGGTGATTCGTTATTTTAATTTACAATATGAAGCCCATTTGACACGATCACAGGTTCTTACAGCTCGTCCGGGGAATTATACGGTTTCACTTCTTTATCTGTTAATGCCAAAATAGCGAAGATGAATTCTCACCGAAAGCCTATTCTTCTGAATTTGCAGCTGTCTATCGTTTTGTTGTTGCTATCGTTTTTTTTCGTGCAGAAGGGCTCGGCACAGGGAAAAGTAGACTTAACCTGGACTATTGCGCCGAGCTTGGCTTTACAACCGGGGGTTAATAATTTAGATATAGAGATTGAGAATACGGGAAGCGTTGTTTTTAAAGGTTATGTCTCGTTAGAATTACCTTCAGATTTGACCAGCCTTAGTTCTGCGCGGGTAGCTGTT
Organism: Sphingobacterium sp. xlx-130; assembly: GCF_011007405.1. Lineage (NCBI taxonomy): Bacteria > Pseudomonadati > Bacteroidota > Sphingobacteriia > Sphingobacteriales > Sphingobacteriaceae > Sphingobacterium > Sphingobacterium sp. xlx-130. The sequence continues at coordinate 82,474 of NZ_WFKN01000010.1, read as the reverse complement.
GAGATTGATGCAGGCAAGAAGCGGTTTATGTCCCTTAAATTACGCTCAGAAACATTAAGCTTGCTGAAAGGGAAAAGATTTCGTGTGCTTCTTTCTGATAACAGTAAACAAGAGCTGTTGAGCAAGTATATTTTACTAGAAGTTCCCTATAGGCGCTCCGTACAGCTTCAAGATAATTCAAGTATTCAATATCTTCGCAATATTGGTGACTCGATACAAATGCAGTTGCGTGTCGTCAATACAGGGACTACAGATGAGCAAGTAAAAATTCTTTTTTCTTCTCCCGACCGGATAGGAAAGATTGTCTTTCAGGAGATAAATCTACAGCTTACTTCAGGAGAAGATACGCTAATAAGGCGAAGTTTCGTGATCGAGCGTTATATGATGAATCTCGCTCAGTATACTGTAAGGGTTGCTGGAATATATGATAATAATGATGTGTTTGGGAATGTTAACATACTTTACGCGAATATTGTTTCTGAACGAAATTATCAGCAAATGTTTGCTCCTGATCATCGATTTGCGGGCTATAACCCCAATTATTTAGAGTTTCGGGTTTCCAGTATTTTAGATCCACAACCATCGTATAATATTCTTTCGGAAGGATCATATCGGCTTGGGGGTGGTCGGTTAGGCTACGCTGTATCGGCCAATCATTGGGGAGGAGATAAATACTGGAATATCAACAATACTTTTCTAACCTATGAAAGACGGGGGCACGGTGTGACGGTCGGAAATATACAAGAGAGCCTTGAAGCTCCTTTTTACGGAAGAGGAGCAGCATATACTTACCAAGATACGGCTAGCGACCAGCGGTTTTCAGGAGGTTTCATTCAACGTACTCACGATTTGTTGGGATATTATGGGCCGGATAATCCTGGGTTTACGGCATTTGCCCGTGTACAGTTGGCAGATCAAGAATCTCTACAAAAGCGTTATGATGGACAGGTCTTATACGATCAAAATCGTCAGGATAGTGTGACCTCTATCCTATGGACTAATCGTTTTGATATTCTTAAAAAGAAACATGCCGAAGGGATTCGGCTAGAAGGTTTTTTGGGAGCCGGGGTACAGCAATATCATGGCTTTTATCGAAAAGACGAAACATCCATGCCGTCTATTGCCATGGGGCTTAAAATGGATCAGCAATTACGAAAGTGGAGCTTCAGTAGTGACAATTATTACAGTTCAGGATACTTCCCCGGCAATCGGCGTGGAGCGGTGCAGTTGAGTCAACGGGTCAATCGCCGTCTTCGGCATTTTGGGCTAGGGTTGGGCTATTCTTATACAGATTATAGACCTGAATATCTAAATCCCTATTATAGAACTTTTAGCAGTGGCGTATCTCGATGGGATGTGCAGTTTTCTTTCCCTTTGTCTTCTGTTGGACAGTTTAGTATTATTCCGAGCTACAACAAGGAATACGCGGATTATATGGTGTATGAGGATATCATCAAACGTACTTCACGTTCAGCACTTTTGTTGGTGAATGCCAATCTTCGTTCTAGAAACTTAAAACACAGTTTGTTTTTTACCCTTGAGGGAGGAAGCATGTCTTTAGAGAATATTTCTTCACGTAGATTTGTTTTTCGTACGGATGTATCCTATAACTATGAACGGTTTGGCGTTTTTGGAAATTATCAAAATGGACCTTTTCAGGTTTATGATATGATGAGTGCATTTATTTTAGGAAGAGAATTTGGTTCGCGCTACTTGTTGGGTATGCGTTATCAAGGAAGTTTGATGCAACGGAAGCTCCGGTGGAATACAAGTGTTAATGGGCAGATGAACCAAGGGTGGGGAAAAACACTGAGTGGTAATTTATTTGCAGAATACCAGGTAGCCAAGAAAACACATTTGCAGACTACCTTTCAATACATGTACAATGTCGGGGTAACTAACTATCGATACGACAATGCCAATCTGCAGGTCGGGGTTCGTCAACAGTTTAATAGACAGAGTTTAGAACGTGTAGCTACGAAGTCGGGAGATTTAAAGCTATTTTGTTATTACGACAATAACGGTAATGACATTTTCGATGCAGGTGATGAAAGAGCTTCTGATTACGGTTTTATGGTACGTAATATTCTTTTTGTGACGGATAAAAAGGGAGAGGCTTCTTTCAAGAAAATGCCGTATGGTAGCTATATGTTGTTTTTTCCATTGAAGAATCAATACCAAGGAGGTTCACGATCCGTTGATATAGACGCGAAAAGTATGCGGATAGAAGTAGCTTTGCAGAAAGTAGGAAGCGTATATGGGCGACTGTTGTTAGATTATGATCCCGCATTACAGCTTCCGATTGACACTCGTTTGAGTATATATACAATAAGTGCACGTAATGAACAGGGAAGGGTTTTTACTGCAACCAGCGATGCGAAAGGTTTTTTCGAGTTGCATCTGCCTGAAGGGACCTATACTGTATATCCAGATGTTTCCAAATTTCAACAGCACGTATATTTAGAAGATTCGGCTTCCGCTATCCGGATTGATCCTGGCAGGAGCGTAGATCTTGGTACTTTTCGTTTGAAGGTAAAAGCTAAGAAAATAGATGTAAAGCGGTTTAGCATTAAAAAATAGCTTTTTTAGGAATTAAACACCTTTGAAGATCTGTTGGATATATAAGTTCATTTTTTTAGAAAGAAAATTTTTTTAGAAAGAAAATTTGTCTACATTCGTTTTAAGGCTTGCGCCCATGCAAACCGTAGACTATCTATGATTTATGAAGTGTTATTGACCTTAGGTATAATCCTTTTGGGATTTATGGTGTACATGCAGTATGTGAAAACTGGGAAAATGTATCTTTTTCAGGATGCTGTCAATGTACGACTCTCCGCTTGTTATTCTGACGAAGAAGTTTATCAGGATACAGCGCGTTCTTTGGTAAAGTTGCGTTTGGAATTATTGTCATTATCGCCCCACTACAGATGTATTTGTGTTGAGGAAATCGGCTTTTTAAAAAAAGATAACATACGTTTTAAGCAGTTCTCTCCTTTGTGTTTTACAGATTCAGCCCATGATAGAAGAGCTCGGGAGCTTTTTCTTTTAGTAGATACCGGACTTGTTCCTGAAATCAGACTGAATGGCCTGGAACTTTATATTAATGGGTATTTAGAATGCGCAGAGCAAAGTAAACACGCTATTTTTCAGAAGTTTATAGTTTTCGAACGTCCGGCAATTCCAGATAGTGAAGAGGAAAAGTATCTTGCCTGATCGTCTCTGGTGCGGTAAAGCTAAATTATCTACGTAGTTTTGTGATTGATTACCATTATAGTGGAGCCATGATTATACGTAAAAAGGAAAATTGGTTTAGGATGCTTTTTGTCTGGCACGGTTCAGTATTGCCCCAGTTATTGCCTCGCTTATCATTGCTATTTATCCTATCTATTGGCGTAGTATATTTTCACGGAACCTTATTTTCTTACAAAGTACCGCTTAATCCAGTACCTTTTACGTTATTTGGTTTTGTTCTTGCTTTATTTTTGGGATTTCGCAACAATGTGAGCTACGATCGTTTTTGGGAAGGGAGGAAGCTTTGGGGAAGCCTATTGAATGTCTCTCGGTCATTAACCCGGCAATCTTTGACCTTAGTCAGAGAAGTAGATTTGACGGATGTTCAGCTCTTTGTTTATCTGATAGGGGCCTTTATTGTAGCCCTAAAGCATCAGTTGCGCGCTACAGACCCGAGTAGCGATTTAAAGTCACGTCTATCTGCATCGGATTATAATCTTGTTATGGGCTCAAAGTATAAGCCGGCAGTTGTTTTAAGTCTTATGGCTCGTTGGGTTCAACGGGCAAAGGAAAACAATCGTATTGATTCGATCCAACAAGCTCGATTTGATGAAAATCTAGATAAACTGTCTGATATTTTGGGGGGGTGTGAGCGTATATCCTCCACGCCAATACCTTACAGTTATAAGGTTCTATTACACCGTACAGTTTATATTTATTGTTTGTTACTACCATTTGGGTTGGTGGATAGCTTGAGTTGGTTTACGCCGTTCATTGTTGTCTTTATTGCTTATACCTTTGTGGCTTTTGAGGCCATCGCCGATGAGATCGAAGAACCATTTGGTCAGGAAGCCAATGATCTTGGGTTGAATAGTATGAGTCTCATGATGGAAGAGACCATTCGCGAACTTATCGGTGAATCCGTTACTAGCCCAGAAGAGGGAGTTAGCAAGGTCGTCAAAATAGTGGATTAGGATATTTTGGTACATCGCTGCTTTGGTTCTTCTCACGAAAATGCCGATGAAGTTTGCCGTTGGTACCTCCTTATTTATCATTGCTGCTAAATCGCTACTCGGTTTTATAGGCGATCTGCAAGGTGACGAAATTATCGATTGGGATTTACTCCTGATGTTTACGATACTTTCAATCCTGGGTGTTTTTATAGGGATCTACCTGTCTAAGAAGATCGAGGGAAAACGACTGAGCGTTGCTTTTAGATGGTTTTTTTTGCTGATGGGGATCTATATTTTGATCAGAGAATTATTTTTAAAACAGGAGGGAGTGCAGCTAGAGGCACAATTTTATACCCGCAATTAAAAAGTAGAAGATATGTTTTTTCAACATGTATACGATAAAAGTTTAGCTCAAGCGAGTTACTTTATCGGTTGTCAGGCCAAGAACGAAGCTATCGTCATCGATGCACAGCGCGATATAGATGTGTATTTGCATATTGCTAAACAAAACAATATGAAGATCACGCATGTCGCTGAAACACACATTCATGCGGATTTTTTGAGTGGATCCAGGGAGTTGTCTGCGGCTACTGGAGCCGAACTCTATTTGTCTGATGAAGGAGGCTCCGAATGGCAGTACGAATTTGTACATCACGGATTGCGGCACGGAAACATCATTCGTGTTGGCAATCTGAGTTTAGAGGTGTTATATACGCCTGGACATACACCCGAGAGCATTAGCTTTCTATTGACAGATCACCCTGCCAGTGAAAGTCCTGTGATGGTGTTTACGGGAGATTTTGTATTTGTAGGTGATGTAGGTAGACCTGATCTATTGGAAAAGGCCGCAGGGATGGTCGGGACTCAGGAAAAAGGAGCTCGACAATTGTACCAATCTATTCAACGATTTGCTCAGCTCCCAGAGTATGTGCAGGTTTGGCCAGGTCATGGAGCCGGTTCAGCCTGTGGCAAGGCGTTGGGGGCAGTCCCGAGCACTACCATTGGGTATGAGAAGATTCGGAACTGGGCATTTCAGTATTCTCAAGATGAGCAGGGATTTATTACAAGCCTGTTAGATGGACAGCCAGAACCACCGACCTACTTTGCCATGATGAAACATCTTAATAAAGTCGATAGACCATTACTTGTCGAGGTTCCGCAGCACCCGAAACTAACAAGAGATCAGTTTCTGGAAGCGTATTCAAAAGGCCTAACTGTGATCGATACCCGTAATAAAGTGGATTTTGCAAAGGGATTTATACCGAATAGCCTAAATATACAGGCGAACAATTCATTTGCGACTTGGTGCGGTTGGTTATTGGATTATCAACAACAGTTTATACTGATAGCGGAGGATCATCAGATGGAGGATCTCACACGAAAACTGATGCGTATAGGGCTAGATAATATGTTCGGTTATATTTCCAGTGTCAATGATTTGACGATAGATCTGGAGCAGGAGACAATTATTGACATGGAGGAATTTAGATCCTATATCGGCGATCCAAACGTACAGATTGTAGATGTGCGAGGTGCTTCCGAATATCTAGATTACCATGTAGAAGGAGCTGAAAATATTTTTGTAGGGACTTTGTCCCAAAACCTGGATAAGTTTAATAAAGATAAGCAAATTGTTATTCACTGTCAGAGCGGAGATCGGTCTACAATAGCGCAGTCATTGTTGGCAAAGTATGGGTTCAAGGATGTAAAAAACTACTCGGCAGGGATGAAAGAGTGGAGGTTGTATTTCTAGATAGACTAGAAATAAAAGGTTCTGCATCGTAAGGGCCTGTTGTCTCTAGTGAGTAAGGGTATTTATAGCAAAATTTCTTTGATGAGCTTTATGTTCTACATTTTTTTGTTGTTAAAGCAGGGAAAAAGCCGCACGTTCTTGATAAGAAGTTAATCGTGGAGCGGAGCTCTTTGGTTAAAAAATGTTAATGGAGTAGGGTTTTGGCTCGCTTCTTGTTTTTTGACGGTGTTTACAAGTATATTTTAGTATGAAGAAAAATTACATTTTTATTTTCCGTGCCGTTGCGGTTCTCTTTTTAGCTTTTACATTAGTTCGTTGTAGTGACGACAAGGAAGCTGTCAGTCCTGATGTTACCGTTATTGCAGCAGCTGATTTACCTCAACCGTCTAAAGCTACCCTTAGCGCTTATTTTGGCGAGGCTGCAGTTAAACAAGTAAAGCAGCTTTCTGTACCTAACATCTATAATTCGATATATTCTGTAACCTTGAGTTCAAAACTTGAGATTGATTTTGATAAGAGCGGAATCTGGACAGAAATTGAGGGCGAAGATGATACCGCTATTCCTACAGCGTTTATTGCGGAGGAGGTTCCGGGGATTTATGAATATCTACAGGTTAATTATGCAGATTATTATGCCGTGGAGTTAGAACGTGAACATTTCGGCTTTACGGTAGAACTTAACAATGGGGTTGATATCGTATTTGATAAAGAGCAGAAGTTTATTGGCTTGGATATGGATGATGACGACGAAGTTCGTATTCCAATTGCCGATTTACCACAGGTGGCACGTACATTCTTGATGAATCATTTTGGAGGTACTGAAGCGATAACTGTAAAAAAAGATACCGAGGATAAGAAGCTGTCTTATACTATATATCTTACGAATGGCATTAAAGTCGAGTTTGACGGTAAAGGTGACTGGACAGAGATTGAGAGCAAGCGTCAGCAAGCTATCCCAATGAGCTTGTTGCCTGCTAAGATTGCAACGTATGTTGCTAATGGATACGCACCTTATATTCTTGTTGATGTAGAGATCGATGACGACGGATCGTATTCATTAGAGTTATACAATAAAGATTCAAAGCATGATATCGAGCTGGAGTTTGATGGCAATGGCAATTTCCAAAAGGTTGATTAATGTTATCCCTACACAAAAGGAGGTATTTCAGCACCTCCTTTTGTGTAGTTACAAACCATCGCTTTATGGGGACCTTATTTCTGTTCTTTTCAATATGAGTTTCTCCGTAGGTAGGTCATCCTCTGTTCCTACAAAATAGCTTTCAAATCCAAATTTCTCTAAGAGCTTTTTTGAGGCGATATTATCCGGATCAATAATTCCAATAATATCTTGTTTTGGAAAGGATGCGCTTGCCAATGTAAGCATCTTCTTACAGATTGATATTCCATACCCCTTACCCCAATACTCTTTTTTTAGTATATATCCTATTTCCAGAATTGAAGGATCATATTTATAGCGTTCCAATTTACAGTCGCCGATAAAAACATTAGTTACGTTATGGATTTTAAAATATCCTAATTTTTCTTCTTGATGATTGATTGCTAAAATAGACTTAAACTTTGCTTGGGCTTGCTCTTCTGTTAGTGCTTTTCCCGTTATATAACGCATTAGATCGTTGTTATAAACTAGCGTTGTATAAATGCCAAAATCTGACGCGGCGTACTTTGAATAAAATATTCTGTTCTCGTTCATGATTAGCTGGTGTATCTAGGTGTACCTTATTCGTTTATGATTGGTAGGAGTCGTTTGTCGATAGGGGACAATTTATAAGATCTTCAAAAGCAAACGTTGGTATGCGTTTGCAATTTTCATCATTCCTAAGTCATTTGGGTGTGCATAATCTACGGTTGAATTAATATCAAGACCGAGTTCGTGCTCGCTGACCCAATATAGGTGTTTTATTCCTTCTTTCGTTAATGTACCGTAAGTCGTTTTAGCAACCTTGGAAGAGTTTCTATATTCCTGCATAGTATGGATATTTAAGAAACCAGGCGTATTCGCCGAACTGTGAGCCGCTAGTATGATGGGGATTTCTGGGTGTTTTTTTCGAATAGTTCTCACTGCATTAGATAAAAGAGCTTCTAGATCAGAAGCAGTTCGTTCTGCTGTTAACGCTAAGTTCGGGATACAATCGAGTATAAATGCTGCTGCATTTTCCTGTGTGATCAGATCCAAAATCGGTTGCTCCAGACGACCGTTTCCCGAAAAGCCAAGGTTAATCACAGGGTTCGTAATTGAACGCCCCAATATATTGGTCCAAGCCAATCCAGGGCGTGTAGCACAAGCTCCCTGCGCGATAGAAGTCCCATATACAATAATAGGTTTCTTATTTGGACTGTTCGCGAATTTTATAGAATTACTTTTGTTACCAGCGATTTCAATCCATTGTAGACTATTGTATAAAGGTAGGTAAAGTCTGTACGTCCCGTCATTTGACTTTCCAAGATTTGCAAATACATAAGTTATCGTGTCTTTAAAGCTGTAGTTTCCAAATGCCCAACCCCAACTTTTAGAAGACTTATCCTGATAATATAAATCCACGCCGCTGACTCCTGTTGATGGCATATGAGGCATATTCAATCCACTTTCCACCTTATAACGAACATAAATGGTGTCGCTACTTGTTCGGAAATCAACATAACTACCTGCTGTGTTCGTGCCCAGTGACCATACTGGTTTTCTTACATTTCCCTTCAAACGTTCAGGAAGCCTACCGAGTGTGCTTGATTTCCTAACCTCCTCTACTCTGCCCATTACCACATCGCTTGCGATTCGGGTATATTGGGCCTGTGCGTTATTCCAAAATAGCACAAATGAGAAAATGTACAAGCAATACCTTAAAATGTAGTCTTTATTAGTTATCATCATAGTTGTAACTTAAATCAGTTTATGTCTCTGGTCCTCCAGCTGCATAGGAGGTGTTGAATAAAAATACATGTTTTTAAGTTGTTTTAGTAGATTTCATCGCAATTTAAAGAACCATAATCGATAAAATAAATGAACCAAGAAGTACCTGAAATGATACAAAAGATAGCTGAATTTAAAAGCTGCTATCGATCATTGTAAAGATCCGAAAAAAGCAAAAAAGGAACACTAACGTTCCTTTTTTGCTTTTTCCTTTTCTAGGAGCGTTTTTAGTTCATTGACTTTTTCCGGATTTGTCCGTGCCAAGTTGTTTTTTTCGCCGATATCTTGTCTTAAGTTATAAAGCTGTGGTTCCGGATTATTTCCCGTTTCGGTATCCGTTAGTTTAGAATAAGCCGGTCCATTACTTGGCGCGATATATTTCCAGTCGCCCTGAATGATAGCGAGAGTGCCCGCGTGCTCGACAAGGTGTTTGCGGCCTTTAAGGTCTTTACCCAACAAAGCGGCTGCTAAGGGCGCTGAGTCTACCGATTCTTTAGGGATCTTTTGCCCCAAAAGTTGAGCCATCGAAGCCACAAGATCGATTTGACAGTATAAAGCATCAGACACCTGATTTTTGGTCACACCTGGTCCAGAAACGATAAATGGTACACGCGTGCCTGCCTCGAAAATACTGTATTTGCCACCACGCAATTGCCCCGCAGGGGTATGTCCATTTAGTTGTGTCACTGCACCATCCACATAGCCATCATCCAGTACAGGTCCATTATCACTGCTAAAGATAACGATGGTATTATCGGCAATTCCCAACTGCTCGAGTTGATCCAGCACTTTACCTACGGTCCAGTCCAGTTGTAGTATGGCATCACCGCGGTATCCCAATCCACTTTTTCCTTTAAAATAGGTAGACGGCATGCGGGGTACATGTGGTTCATTGAGAGCAAACAACAGGAAGAAAGGGTTTTCTTTGTTTTTATAGATAAAATCTTGTGCCACATGTAAAAATGTTCCCGTTATTTCTTCATCAACCCATCTCGCTTTGTGGCCACCAGCCATATAGCCAATTCGACCTATTCCATTGACAATTGTATTGTCATGTCCCTGGCCCGGTGACGAACGCATTTTGAGCAGTTCAGGGCGTTCTTTGCCGGTAGGATCATTGCCTACTTTATTTTTATAATCGACCTGTATGGGGTCATCTTGTTCAAGTCCTAGTACATGGTGATTTTCCAGAAAAACAGTGGGCACGCGGTCTGCCGTGGCTGGAAATATAAATGAATAGTCAAAGCCCACCTCATTAGGTCCCGGTTTTACGGACTCATTCCAGTTTTTCTCCACCTGTGTGCCTAGGCCCAGGTGCCATTTACCTACAATTGCGGTGCTGTAACCTGCATTCTTAAACACTTTGGGCAATGTCGCTTTATCTGTCGGCACTATAAGCTTGGCGTCGCCGGGCAGTACACCTGTACCTTGTTGCCGCCAAGGGTATATTCCTGTCATCAGCGCGAATCGCGAGGGGGTACAGGTGGCCGAGGTGCTGTGTGCATTGGTAAAACGGGTTCCCTGCTGTGCTATACGATCCACATTGGGGGTCTTAATTTTGGTTGCACCATAGCTACTGAGATCCCCATAACCCAAGTCATCTACATAAATAAGCACTACGTTAGGTTTCTTTTGTTGTGCTGAAGCCATGAACAGACCAGCCCCACTAAAAATCAAAGCAGCAGTTAGGATTATTTTTCTCATTTCTTATTTCTTATTTCAGTTTAGGGTTTATTTACACTTTTCGTTCTTTCAAAACTAGGGTTAATTATTAAGCTATCAAATAGAGATTTGCTCATTTTTGCCGCTGTAACTTTATAACGCTTTGCACGCCACAAGGCTTCGGTCACATTGCTACCAGCTAGGCTAGACCGCTGTTGAAGACGAAAAGAGGCTGTCTTTTTGAGACAGCCCCTTTTTGCTGTAAGAATATGATCGTTGAAAATTATTTAATTTCGATATCGCCGTGTATTCCCTGATCGTTGTTAGTACCACTTACAGCACTGAGCAATGTCAGGGCGTAGGAAGCAAGTTTATGGTGTTTGGTGTCCCAATAGTGTGACTTTACAGGTTTGACCCGGATCAAAATAATATTCGGATCTTCCCGACCTTTCTCAAACCAGCCTTCGGTCACCTTATTCCAGTATCTATCCACCCGATTTTGATCATGAACAAGGTCAGCATTACCGTAAACAGTCAAAAATTTGAAATCTTTAGGAGCTGCAAAATAGAGCTGTACGGTACTACTTTTGACAATGTTATTGCATTTTGTACTGTCTTTGGAAGCGAGAAACCAAATGTAACCTCGCTTATCAACCTCTTGCACGCTCATCGGTGTGGAGTCGATAAATTCGCTTTTTAAATCTGAACTGAAAAAACAAAAGTCAATACCTTCCGCCAGTTCTTTTATCTTTGCTATTCCCTCTTTGGGATTGGAGATATGTTCTGTGCTCATAATCGCTATTTATCAGAGAACAGTGTTGCGCTCAAAAAGTTCATATGAAATTATCACCGGCATAATCTACTTCATCCTCCTATTTGCATTAATACTGATAAACATTTCATTACGTTCTTCGACAATGATTTCTATAAATCGCTCGTAGTGTTTCAGTACGTCGGATATTAGTTCGTTTTTGGTAAAAAGCTGTACGTCGTATCCCTCACGGGCATCTCCAAAGTAGGATTTTGGAAAATGGTTTTCTTCTTCACGTATGTCAGGCAGGTTGTTTTCGGAGAGCAGGTAGTCGGATACCTCACGGGCCTGATTTTTGACACCGTACACAAAGTTGTTGACCACATCGTGGTGTATCTCAATCTCGATTTGCAACGGTTCTTCAAACGTATTTATTTTGGCTTCGATGCCATTGGCCATAAACTCTTGTTTCAGTTCGTCAAAGGCCGATCTGACAGTTGTCAGTATAAACTTGTCGACGGTCTTGCTATCCTTGAAGGAGACAATCTGTTTGAGACGTTCTTTCCAAGATTCACCCGACCATGGGACGGTAGAGGCGGAGAAGTCCCGCTCGTAGTAGCTCCTGTCTATGGCCAGCGCTTTGACCAGACTAACGATGAATAGCAGTATGATGATAGAAAAGGGCAGCGCTGTGATCAGCGTCATACTTTGCAGTGCCTGTAGCCCCCCGGCATTCAAGAGCAAGAGAGCTAGAGTCGCTAGGAGGATTCCCCAGAATACGACCTGCCATTTGGGAGATATTTTTGCATTTTTTGTAGCAATACCATTCATTACAAAAATGCCCGAATCGGCCGAGGTGACAAAGAATATAACTATGATCGATATAGCTACGAAGCTAAAGATTGTGGATAGCGGTAGGTATTCGAAGAAACGGAACATCAGCGCATCAGGATCTGCTGCGAGCTTACTAAGGGCACCATCGGCTATGTGAAGGTCAATCCACATGGCGCTATTGCCAAAGACGGACATCCAGATAAAGTTGAATAGGGTCGGTAGGATCAGTACAGCAGCAATAAACTCGCGTATGGTACGTCCCTTGGATATCTTGGCGATAAATAGTCCGACGTAGGGAGACCAGGAGATCCACCAAGCCCAATATAAGATGGTCCAGTTATAAAACCAAGGTAACGTATCTTGTTCGTAGACGTGCGTCCCGAAAGTCAGGTTAAAAAAATTATTAAAATAGTTGCCCAATCCCTCGGTGAAGCTTCCAATGAGGTATACCGTAGGGCCCAACAAGAGTACTGCCAATAGGAGCAGGATTACGCCTGCTACGTTCACATTACTCAATATCCGTACCCCCTTGTCAACACCGGTTACGGCCGAGAAAATGGCTAATGATACAAGTATGGCAACAATGATGAGCTGATATAAAAAACTATTTTCTGGTATGATGCCCAAAGTCTGTAGTCCAGAGCTGATCTGTACGACACCAAAGCCCAAGGTGGTTGTGATTCCGAAAAAGGTACTGCACAAAGCGAATACATCAATAGCATTGCCCCAGCGGCCGCTGATCTTGTCCTTCAGCAATGGGTAAAATCCACTACGTAGTGATAGTGGCAAACGGTAGCGGTGAGCAAAGTAGCCCAGAGATAACCCGACCATACCATATATAGCCCAAGCATGTATGCCCCAGTGAAAGAAGGTATACAGTTGAGCGTTTTTGGCCCTATTGATTAGTGTATTGCCATCAAAGACAGGATCTGAATAATGCTGCATAGGTTCGGCAACGCTAAAATACATCAGGCCAATTCCCATTCCTGCAGAAAAAAGCATGGATACCCAGGAGAAGAAAGAGTACTGAGGCTTGCTGTCATTGCTACCGAGCTTGATGTTGCCATATTTGCTGAACATCAGGTATACCAGAAAGATGACGAATATCGTCACGGCCCATACATATACCCAGTTGAGGTTGACAAAGATGAAAGATTTGACGGTATGGAGCAGATTCTGGGTGAGTAAAGGGAAGGTTGCGGAAAGTATACATATGCCCAGTATGAAAATCAGGCTAGGAAGTGTGACCCCTTTACTGAGCGTAGTTCTTATTTTGGGAAATTTAATCATCATGTGTGTTGAAACATAAACAGATGATACCCTGCTTTTGTTTCAGGAGGAGACTTTCTTTTTTTAACTATGTTCACAATAATTTCCTGCTCCAGGATTTCGATAGTAGACCAAAGGCGTGCGCTATTATTACAGATTAACGGCCTACAAAGGGATGAAATGAGAAATTATCCAGTTGGCGCACTGGGGCAAAGGTAAGAAAAAGAATGCGCTTTTTCGATTCTACAATCTTATCCGATCAGTTGTAGACGTTTTCATTCGTTTCTTAACCATATTTTCGACTGGTTGCGCTGCGTGTGCCTTCGAGATAATCTCGTCGATAAGCGTATTAAAATCGGCCTTCGAAAAAGGTTTCAGTTTATTGAAATGCCCGTCTATGCGATGGTTGATATCCTGCTTGACGCTATCCAGCTCCCGGACGGAGGCGATGATGACTATTTTTTCCGAGGTATCAATATCGCAGAGGAAGCTATCGATATGATATTTGCCCGACCCACTGGTAAGGATTAAAATATCCGCCTCACTTGCTCCAGTTAGTATACTGTTGGTCTGTATACGTTTCAGTATTGGATTAGCATCGATATATTCCGATAGCTTTTGGTTGTCATAAGGGTGTAGTTGCCACCCAAAGCAGTTGTAGAAATCCTTTTTAGGGAACGATCGCAAGGGGAGGCACTTCGGCGTTTTTTTGTCCGCAGGATCCATACGGCAATACAGATGTTTGTCTACAAAATCATTGGGCATATCCATTGTGCTGGTTGCCGCTTGTTTAAACTGGTTTAGTTTTGCATTAGCATTACGATCGATATTCGAACCTTCTTTCAAAAGGCTATCCTGTACTTTTCTAAACCAAGATTTGAATTTCTGGGCAATGTTTCTCATGTTATATTTGGTATCTTTAGGCTTATTGTCCTTATTTTGAGGAATCAAGCTCGGCTAAGGTAAAAAATTTATTTTTACCTTTCAATTTTTTTTGCAGCAATTGTACAAGTTAGTATTGTAATTTCGGTCTGTTTGTGGATCTATTGGCCTTTTTTTGCGGGTTATTCTTAATTTCTTAAGACGTAAATTCAGTCAGTAGGAATGTAACAAAATCAAAAACATTGTTGGCAAAAAAGAACCGGTCTGAACTCGTATAGTCCAGGCCGGCATCTCAACTGTCGTAAGACGGGATTATCTTTTTTAAAAGGCGTATCGTAATCCCAGTTGTATTTGATAAGGGCTACCTGAATAACCTTTTGCACCTACGGAGTTAACGTTGTATACAAACTCCTGCTTGGCCGCGTCAAAGGAATTGACCTTGTATAAGGTCTGGTTGCCCAATGAGTGGTTGATTCCCCATTCTTTATTCAACAAGTTGCCTAGGTTGAATATTTCGGCAGAAACTTCTATTCCATGAGATTTGTAAAATTTGAAGTTGCGCGCGACACGGAGATCTACCGTGCCGTAGAAGCTGTTCTCGCCGGCATTGCGTTCTGCGATGCGACCTTTATATTTTGTCAATACATCTTTAAGGCTCTGGCTGGCTTCTGGATTATCCAGGATACCGTTGAAGCCCTTAGTGATGTTTTCAGGAATAGTAGCATCTGTCCAGTCAAAGATATAAGCCAGATCATTATTAGGTGTCACAAAATCACCATTTGTGTTGGCCCCGGACCGTAAGGTATAGCGTGTGCCTCCCAGCCCTGTGTAGCGTACGCCTACCTGTACGCCATAAAATGTCGGTAATGTACCGTATGTAACCACCTTATGGCGGAACTGGTTGTCCGAATAGGTGATCATACTAAGATTTCTAGGGTCATCCACTACCGGTTGGACGAGTGTTGCGGTATTAGCTACATTTCCATTAAAAGAAGTATTGTCTTTGGTGTCATTCCACGTGTAACTAGCGGTGATGGTACCATCTTTAAAATAGTTGTATGTTGCGTCCAATACCACGGCATATTGGTTAATTTTGCCGATACTTGTCAGCTCCAGCACACGTCCCAATTTACTGGATTTGCGTGCATCTTTCCAGTCAGGTTGCCCTGTCTTATTATCAATACGGTCTGCGGGTACGAATACACCACGATTGGCTTCGTTTGCCAGACGGAAGTAGGGCTGGTCCACCATGTTCCGCTCTATGTATGTATAGTTGTTGCGTCCTAAAGTCATAAATCCGGTGATACCGACTTTTAACCGATCGGTTACGAATTTGCTGTAATTGATATTTGCTTTGTAAACCGTAGGCACCTTCACGTCATCGCCCGTATAGTTTATTGTCGGCAGTTGATACTGGGCCAATGAAGGGATCGCATTTTGATCCTGTCTGTAAGCATAAAAATCCGGCGTAGGCACATCGGCTCCGCGTACATCTACCGTCGCTAGGTTAGACCCATCGAATGTTAGGTTGTTGATCACCATGTAGTTATTCAGATCCGAGGCAAAGATACCTGCACCTAGACGTAGAAAATCTGTCTGATTTTCGTTAATATCCCAGGAGAACTGAAGTCTTGGCTGCACGATGAATGAACTTATTTTATTATCGGTACGTATACCTAGTTCGTCAAAAACCAGTTGATTGAAGGTCGCTTTTGGATACGATGCATAGTCCAAACGTACACCTGCCGTCATTTCCAGTCCGGCCATTAGGTTCTTTTTCATTTGCCCGTATAGACCAATATTTGCAATAGTTCCTTTAACCGAAATATCATCTTTCAAAGGTACCTCGCGGTAGTAGCGGTAAGGTTTTAGGTTTTCAAAGTTATCCAGCGAACCTATAGCTGGTGTTGTCGCTGTTTTGGCGGTGGTGGTGAAGTGAAACCGTCCATTAACTTCCGAGCCATAGATCGAGTTAGAGTAGGTCGTCATCAGGTCGGCACCAAATGTATACTTTGCAAAGTCTGTATCGTAGTAGAGGTTGTTCGATACTTGAAATACATGATTGCGGAAACTTTCCTGTGCAAAACGATGCCCTCCCAGCTGTATATTGGTAGCCAGCGATTTGCCGTTGATATCCGAAGCTACGTTTTCGACTATAGCTCTTGGGATATAGTTTTTACCGATCAAGTCACTTTGGGTACTATTCTGATAGACATAGAGATACTGCGCCTTTAGCTCGTTGGTGACGCGAGGAGATATTGATGTCCGTAATGTCGTTAATAAGCTGTTGTCAAAATTTTTGTCATTTCCATAAGACTCTAGGATATTGATACTGGTATTATCGCCCAGCCCCATTGGGTTGTAGTCATAGGTGAGGTTGTTGCGTAGTGTCAATAAGTTCTTTTCGTTGAGTTGGTAGTCCAGTCGTAAGAATACCGCGTCAGACGTTCTCTTTTTCCCGATAGCCCCTGTCTGCGGTTGCTCAGAAACACCATATTTATTGCGCGCTATACCCAGATAGCGATCGAGCGTAGTCGCACTGATTTTATAAAGCTCCTCGTTGGATGTAGAGCGTACATCAGCGATCAATAGAGAGCGGTTGTCCTGCTGCCTGTCCCACACCACAAAATAGTGAAGCTTGTCCTTAATAATCGGTCCGCCCAAAGAAAATCCAAATTGGTAGGTTGAATAGTCTCCGATACGTTTGTTGCCTCTGATATCATAATTGCTGGTCAACCAATCGGCGCGTCCAAATCCAAATACCGACCCCGTCAGCGTATTGGTACCAGCCTTAGTTGCAGCCGATATGGTGCCACCGCCGCTACGACCAAAGGTCACATCGTATTGGTTGGTCACGACTTTAAATTCGCGCACTGCTTCCATAGAGATGGAGTAAGGAGCGCCGCTTCTGCTGGTGGTTGACCCAGCAGATGTAGGGTTTTTTGCATTCATACCATCGATGGTAAAGTTGGTCGACGATCCCAGTTGCCCCGATATACTTCCTCCACTTGAAAGAGGAGATAGATCGGTTAGCGATGTAAAGTTACGTCCGTTGACCGGTAGTGAGCGAATGTCTTTGGACGAAAATGCCGTTGCTGCACCCAGGTAGTCTTTTGTGTTTTGCAAGGCATTGGCCTTAACCTCTACGACGTCCAGCATGCGGGAGCTAGAGATAAGGGCTACATTTACCAGTGCCACATCGCCCTGGTTAAGCTGTACGCCAGCTGCCGATCCTTCGCCTTTGTCAAGTGATTTTACAATGACGATGTAAGGCCCGCCGAGGGGTAATTGTTTGATATCGTATACCCCACGTTCGTTGGTAACAGTAGTTGTGGTAAATCCGGTGGCGCTGTGGCGTACACGGACTGTGGCATTGCTTACCGTTTCGCCATTTTCATCAGTGACGCGTCCGTTGATAGAGGCTTGTGTCCCTTGGGCATTCGCCTGCAAGTGAAAGAGCAACGTAACTGTCGTCAGGAGAAAGTACAGCGGTTGCTTGTAAAGTTGATGTAGATGTTTTAGCATATAATCTAATTTGAGTCGAGACAAACTTAGGAGTCTCATGTTAAGAGAATGCGTGTGGATAGCTAATAAGTTGTTATGGTTTGGTTAACCCGATATTAAGCATATTCTACCTGCCGGATTTCTTATTGCGTCCGATAATGCTAAAAAAAGATTTCGTTGTTACATAGATTTCCAACTTATGCTTTTTTTCAACAGCTACTAGATATGATACTCAAATAATTGGATAAAATAGTTAACTTGCACCTGATTTATAAACCATTCAGCAAAAAGTAAACCTGAAGATAACTTTGAGGTAACATACAATTAATACAATTTATCAAACTTTGCTAAAGCTTTTTAAGCCATTAAAAAACATAAATTAGCTATGTCTTGGGTTAAATTTATAGAAGGGGACACCACTGCATTTGAGCAGATTTATAACGAATTCGTTGACGATCTGTATACCTATGGAACCCATTACCACACAGACCATGCTACTGTTATCGACTGTATACACGATCTCTTCGGGGATCTGTTTGGTAATCCAAAAATAGCCAAACAGGTCAACGTCAAATACTACCTTTTTGCATCTTTGCGCCGCCGGCTGCTTCGTAATAAGTCTGCACAGGATAAGTTGAGCCAAGTGCAATTGCAGGAAATCCTCAATTGGGCCGAAGACAGTGACCTTGAACAAGAGGAGTTCAAGGAGGCACAGATAAGCCTGTTGCGTGAAAAATTTGAACAACTACCCGGCCGCCAAAAAGAAGTCCTGTTCTTACGGTACTATATGGACTTCGGGTACGAAGATATTTCGGATATGATGGGGGTCAATGTCGAGACCTGCAGAACCCTATCGTTTAGAGGATTGAAGCAGCTCCGGCTGGAATTAAGCTCGCCCGAGGCACTATCTGTTATTTTTTTTGTTTTTTTTAACAATTCATAGTCTATAAAACGACAGTTGCTGCTCTATATAAGTAAAGCACTTGTTGTGGACAGAAAGAAAGAACAATATAAGAAAATATTTAATCTTGGCTCAAATGATTTGTTTGATACCGGGGCCAAGTCTGCACTGTATCAATCGATACGAAGACAGCACCGAAAGAGACGCACCAAGCGTATGCTTAGTTACACTGCCGGTATTGCTGCGGCCTTAAGTCTATTCTTTTTATTCTATCTTCAACAGAACTCAAAAAAAACAGCCCCAGAGCTGAATATCATGTACATTGCCCGGCAGAATGAAGATGCTATTGGGGCAGCCGATGAGATGTTACTGATTTCTTCGGTCAATGGCCGGGACAGTAGCATGGTCAATCCGCTCAACACCGACGGAGTGAATACTGCGTTAAGTCTGGAAGGTCACATCATCCCTGATATGGACAAAGTTCCCGTTTATTCGACCGTGTATGTTCCCTATGGCAAGCGGCAGGCTTTCATCCTCCCGGATAAATCCACGGCTTGGCTTAATGCAGGATCTTACCTTACGTTTAGAAACGACATGAGTCAGGGGACGCGCGAAGTATACCTCAATGGAGAGGGATACTTTGATATCGCACATAATGGACTTCCCTTTGTCGTGCGTACCGCACAGACATCAATAAATGTCTTGGGTACTACCTTTAATGTCAATTCGTACGAAGAGGATAGTCATACTACCATAGAGCTACTTACGGGGTCGATAGCGCTACAGAGTACCAAAGGCCTCTTTGGTGAAATAAAGATGAAACCAGGAGAGCGGGTCGATTTCGACAGCAAGCAAAGCAAGATAAGTATTAATCGTAAAGCCAACGGGGATGATATACTCTGGACCAAGCGCCAATTAGTTCTGCAGCGATTGAGTATAGATGCGCTCGCGCGCAAGTTGGAGCGTGTATACAATGTAAAGATACATTTAGACAGTCAGCTTAGAGCGCTACAGGTAGCATATTCGGGCAGGCTTAATATTGATGTGGATATTGTGAGTTCGCTCAGCAGTCTCTACGAATTGAAAGATTATGAAATCACACAAATAGAAAAGGAGGTCTGGATCAGAAAGAAGTAAGACTAAAAGAGATGAAACAAAGAAGATAAAGAGGAGTTGCACCTCCCCTTTATCCGTTGATAAATAAATCGTTTTGCACAATTTAATCTATTCAAAATTATGAAAAAAAAACAGGCGGCGCAATATATGCCCGCTCGATGGCGTTTGCCGTCACAACTGAGCTATAGTATGAAAATCGGAACATTAGCATTGACAGGTATCTTTTTGTCAATCAGTGCACTTGCCTTTCCTCAACGCGTCACGATAAAAATGGAAAACGCGACATTAAAGCAATTCTTAGAACATGTACAGACACAGGTTGATGTAGCTCTGTTGTACTCCGACCAGTTGATTGCTAACAAGCGGATTACCGTCAATACCAAAAACCGGGATTTCAAGGAGGTCTTATCCAAAGAGCTTTCCAAACATCACCTGACATTCAAAGAATCTGACGGTCAGATTACGATTGTACCGAATTCTTCTTATGCAACAAGTACAGATCTTTTAAGATCACAGGAGGTGCAACAGCATACTGTTACTGGAGTAGTTCGGAATGCAGCGGGAGAGATATTAAAGGGGGTCTCAGTGATAGAGAGTGGTGGTCCAGGCAGAGCGATAACGGATGAGAATGGAACATTTTCTTTGAAAGTATCTACTGCAATACCAATCTTAATATTTACCTATTTGGGCTTTGAAAGATTAGAGTTAAAAGCAGATCAAGCTAAAATAGAGGTTTTTATGAAGGAAGTGTCAGCGGCTGTAGACGAGGTAGTCGTAGTCGGCTATCGTGCGATAAAGCGGGATCTGGTCAATGGTTCGGTGTCTACCGTCAATATGGTGGATAAAGAAAAGCAGACCTTGACGCATGCTTCACAGGCATTGTATGGGACCTCAGGGCTCTGGATTAATCAAGCTGGGGCCAAGCCAGGTAAAGATGCAACGACCATCCGTATCCGGGGCGTAAATACTTTGAACAATGCTAATCCACTCGTCTTGTTGGATGGTATCGAGTACAACTTTGATGAGATCGATCCAGCGGACATAGAGACAATCACAGTTCTAAAAGATGCATCGGCCGCTATTTACGGTTCTAAGTCATCCAATGGCGTGATTCTTATCACCTCCAAAAAAGGACATGCAGGAAAAACCAAGATCGAATTGCGGAGTCATACCGGTATTCAGCAAGCTAGTTTTTTACCAAAGGTCGTTAACGATCCAATCCTTTATATGCAGATGCGAAATAGGGCAGAGGCTAACTCTGGTAAGGCAGCATTGAGCTACACCCAAGAACAGATTGATGAGTATAGATCGGGAATGGGAACCGACCCATCGGTATATCCAGCCTCCAATTGGTTTGATATCGCCTTGGATAATGGTTTCTTACAGCAGTACAATGCCCGGGTTTCGGGAGGTGGAGACAAGTATACATTCACAGTTGGCGGTGGTTATATGAATCAACAGGGGATATTCATCGCTAATGATGATGCCAAGCGTTACTCATTTGATGTCAAAGTATCTGCGCAGGCTACGCCTAGATTGAAGATTAATGCAGGTATCATAGGTAATTTGAGAGAGTTCAATGAAGTGGGCTACGGTACGGGTACGGTGTTTGGTGTGATTATGCGTGGATTACCAATTATATCCGACTATCACAAAAATAACCTTTATGGTGCCAGTTGGCTTTACACACCAGGGCGTAACAATGTTGAGAATCCACGGATGGAGGTCGAGCAAGGATTTACCTATCGCGACTATCAAGAGACGCTGACCAATTTCAACATAGCGTACAAGCTCCCGTTAAATCTGACCTATCATAGTACCTTGGGCTATCGTCGTGTAGATCATTTCAGCAAAGACTTTATACCGCAGATGTATACCGTAGATCCTAAAACCGGAGATATTAAAAATTTCAATAGTACGGCTCCGCGTATCAAAGACTGGGACTCATTAGAGAAGCAATTTACACTATCACACAGGTTGGTCTTTGAGAAGGAATTGGGGCAGCATAATATACATGCCATGTTTGGACAGGATTATCAGATCAATGACGGCAGAGGATTTCAGGCCTACAATTGGGGCTTTTATGATAATAGTCTGTACGAACTGAATGCCCTTTCTGACCAAACAAATGCGCAAGCTACTGGAGGTTCATCCAAAGATATCTTAGCTTCTCTTTATTCTCGTGTTGCTTATGATTACCAACAAAAATATATGGTAGAGGGCAGTCTTCGGTATGATGGATCCTCTAGATTTGCCCCAGGCAATCAATGGGCTCTATTCCCGTCCATGTCTTTAGGTTGGATGCTCAGCAAGGAAGATTTTTTCAATAGCAAAGCCATCGAACGCCTAAAGATACGTGGGTCGCTCGGCAAGTTGGGAAATCAAGCCGTGACTAATGGAGCATATAACAGTACCGTCAATATCAATAATAGCTACAACTATAGCTTTGGTGGGGTGACTGCCGGCGGTGCGGCGACTTCCGCATTGGCAGATAGAAATATCCGTTGGGAGTCGACTACAGCCTATAATATTGGTCTTGACATAAACCTTTGGAACAAACTGAATATTACGGGGGATTATTTTTACAAACGTACTTACGACATTCTACGTGCCATAGCAATTCCGAGTCAGGTTGGTGGACTATCCGGGCCAACGGTCAACTTAGGCAAGGTGGATAATGAGGGCTGGGAGCTGGCTGTCGATTATGCAGATCAGGTGGGACTATTTAATTATGGCATACAGGGTTCAGTATCTTATGTCAAGAATAAAGTGATAGATATTGCCGATCAGCAGATTATCTCTGGACGTTATATCATTAAAGAAGGACACTCTATCAATTCGTATTACCTTTATCAGGCAGATGGTTATTATCAGAACCAAGCGGAAATTGATAATGCGCAGGCCGTTTATGGTACGCGGTCCAAGTTGCGGCCAGGCTACATACGATACAACAACAACAATGGAGACAATTATATAGACGATGCGGATAAGATAGTTACTGGCAGTACCATACCGGATTATAACTATGGATTCTCGGCTAGTCTGGGCTACGGGCAGGTCATGCTGGATGCACAGTTTCAGGGCGTTGCCAATGTTGATGTTTATCCTACTGGTAATGTCGCTTTTCCGTTCAATAATGGAGCTGGTGTTACAGAAGATTGGGCTCGGGACTCGTGGACACCTTCCAACCCACAGGCCGAGTTACCGTTGCTCACTACCTATACCGATGCCAGTGAAAACTTTATTAACTCCACCTTTTGGTTGCGAGATGCCTCCTATTTGAGGATGAAGAATATCTCACTGACTTATAACCTGCCATTAAGATGGTTGGAACGGGTGCACATAGCCAAGGCTGCGCTGTATATCAGTGGTCAGAATCTCTTGACTTGGAGCAAATTTAAGATGTGGGATCCTGAATTGACCACCACCAAAGGAGATTTGTATGAATATCCGAATCTGAAAAGTTATAGTATAGGATTGAATTTGAATTTTTAAGAAGATATCCCATGATTAAGAATATATTTTTATGTGTTGTTGTAGCGATCAGTCTTTCATCCTGCGAACTGACAGTATCGCCGACGGACAAGTATGACCAAGAGACTTTTTGGTTAGGCGCCAAGACGGCTAAGGCAGGGCTCACGGGGTGCTATGCCGCTTTAAAAGATCAGTATTTATTTGGTAATGGATCCCCTCTTTGGGAAGAATCGGCCAGTTCCAACGCTTATAATTACGATAATAGACTGGGTTGGAATAGTGTGGCCTTAGGCACACAGACGCCAGATCTGGCATTGTTCAATGGACGATGGACAGCAGCCTACCGCGGTATCGGTCGGTGTAATGCTTTGTTAGACAATATCGACAAGAATCAGGAGCTTTCGAAACCTGAGATTATGCAGATGAAGGCTGAAGCACGCTTTCTGAGGGCACTCTTGTATCAGATATTGATCACTTATTACAAGGATGTACCACTGATTCTGAAAGAAGCAGAGTTAGAACAGAAAGACTACCCACGCACGGCTCATGCAGAGGTTGCTGATTTCATCCTGAAAGAATTGGATGAGGTTGCCACATTGCTTCCTGTGCGTTACAGCCAGAATGGCGATATCGGTAGGCCCACACGGGGTGCAAGCTTGGCATTAAAGGCTCGTCTTTTGCTTTTTGAAGCATCTCCTTTGTTGAATCCTGATCATGCTACTGACCGTTGGGAAGCGGCCGCTGCCGCCGCTAAACAGGTGATGGACCTAAATACGTATAGTCTTAATCCCAATTATAGACAACTGTTCTTATTGAGTGGTGAAAATGGAAGAGAAAGTATATTTGATATACAAAATGTCAACGAACCAAACTTAGGAAGTAGCTTCGATATTACCTTGCGGCAATATAATAATGCTGCTCCACTTAAGGACCTTGAGGATGCCTATTGGATGATCGATGGCAAACCGAGGGCTAGTTCAAGCTTTGCCAATTCGGCGGCATACGAAAATTTAGATCCTAGGTTTAAGATGACTATCGTGTACCCTGGTTCTACATTTATGGGCGAGACCGTAAAAACCAATGGTAGCAACATTGTATTCAAGGTGATACAGACCGGTTATACCTTTAAGAAATACAGCATTTATGATGCTGCTGCAGTGACTACCGAACAGGCTCAAATTGGAGAGAATATGTCCGAGATCAACTATATGGTGCTACGCTATGCCGATATATTATTGATGTATGCTGAGGCGATGAATGAGCTTGGACGCTTGGACGCTACGACTTGGGCAAATACTATTGGGGAAATCAGGAAGCGGGTTGGATTTACAGCGCCAACAGCTCTTTCTTTTCCGGGAGCTGACCAGAATTTGTTGCGAACACATATACGGTACGAGCGTCGGGTAGAGTTTGCCGGTGAGGGTCTTTATTACAACGATCTTAGACGTTGGAAACTAGCCGAAAAGGAGATGAACCAAAGTATTAAGAAATTTGATGGCGCTATCATTATTTCCCGCTCGTTTAATCCGGCTAGGGATTATTGGTGGCCTGTTTCCAGCTCTCAAATAGAATTGAATCCGAATCTTAAACCAAATAACCCAGGTTGGGGTGAATAAATAAGACATACACATGAAGATTAATTTGCGAATTTATTTAAAACTATGGGTGCTGCCCTTGATGGTGCTTGTACTGTCTTGCACTGCAGAAAAGAATCCTATATTAGACTTTTCAGACCCATTTGGCGATAGTAGTGAAGAGAGTCATCCCGTACCAGCTCTTAAAGATAGTCAACGGCCGATCCTTATCAGTGAGCAGTCCGAGGGGCAAGTGGTCATCATAGATTCACTGAGCAAAGGAGTGCTTTGGAACTGGAAGGCTAGCGAACATCTCAATAGTACCCAAGCGGCTTGGTTTAAAGAGATTGATGAGGCAAAAGCCGTTTATCAGAAGCAGTATATACTACTCACCGCATCAAGTGGTGGGGTTGCTTTAGTCAGGATCAGCGATAAGAAGCTTATGTTTTATACGAGAGATCCGGGAAATCCTCATTCTGCAGAGCTTCTTCCGGATGGTAACATCGTGATGGCTAGCAGTATAGCTTCCAATGGACAGGGTGATGCCCTAAAACTCTACAAAGTTGATTCTTTGAATGCTTATGTAGCCAAGGAGCACAAACGCTATAACCAGACATTTGCACATAATGTGGTGTGGGATTACAAAAGGAATATACTATGGTCTACCGATGACCAAAACCTTTACACTTTTACGTATGAAAATAACGGAGGCGACCTTAGTTTGACCAAGGGAAGCAAATTTTATACACTTCCTGACAGAGATCCGCATGATATGTTTCCAGTCTATGGTAAGGAGGAACTTTACCTGACCACGAGTTCCAAGATCTATATTTTTGATATAAACAGCGGAAAATTTATGGAGCATCCTTATTCGAAGCGCAACATTAAATCCATAAGCGATGGCCCTGCAGGATTTGGTACGATCATTGTCGAGCCCACTACTTCGTACTGGACCAATAGAATAATTAATATCAGGGGTAGTAGTGCTTTCTTCAAGGATTCGTATAAGATGTATAAAGCACGCTGGTTTATCCACAATCCGTTCAGTTATCCATCTAACCACAATTATAAACAGACAAATTAATCAGGAGTATGAAAAATATATTTTTACACGGTTTGATTGTGCTCTTCATTGTTTCTTTGTTGTGGAGCTGTAAAAAAGAAAGTGAAGATTCTATCGCTCAACCTGACTTTATAAAGACCTCATTACCGGTGTCGCTCGCAATTGATGGAGGGCAAGAATTTGAATTTTATATAGCGGATGCGACCGAGGGTGTAGTCTATCAATGGGAATTGCCCGATATGCTTACCTTAATATCCGGACAGGGGACCAACCGTATTACGGTGCAGGGATCTGTTGAAGGAGGTTTAATTCCAGTCAAATCACTAGGTGTTACAGCTGTGAAAAATAAGAAACGTAGTTATACCCGTTGGTTCTATAAGGAGATCACGATATTGACTCCACCACCGAGCCTGGATAACTATAAGACTAAGAGATTTGGATCTAAGACCTGGATGATTGAAAATCTGAACGAAAAAGGCGTCGATGGCAACCTAGGTTGGGCCTATGATAATAATGAGAGTAAATCAGCTATCTATGGCAGGTTGTATACATGGGCTGAAGCCCTAACAGGTATTTCCAAAGCGACAGTAGCTCAGAATCCGTATAAGTTTGGGTATGCTGGTGTGGATGATGCCGGTAATGCATTCAAGTTTGATGGAACAACAGCGAGTTCGGCCAATATACAGATTCAGGGTGCCTGCCCTAAAGGCTGGCACCTAGCGAATGCCAATGATTGGTATGATCTGTTGGTCGCCATTAAAGCGGAATACAACATATCAGGTAGTGTTTTATCGGATGTAGGCTCTAGTAAAGACGGTTATATCATAGGTTGGGGCAGAGAGGTAGGTGTTGTAAATAGCATAACTCTGACCAATTGGGGGATTGTCGGCCCGTACCTTAAAGGAAGTTCCCCACAATCTGCAGGTGGGCTTTGGGAGGGAGGCACTACCTTTAATTATGGTGGCAATTCAAACTTCCCAAGTGGAGCTTACCCTTTGTTCAAAGAATTGAGTGAGCAGATCGACTTTAATATTCTCCCTAATGGTCGTTGGAATGAAGCTAGTAAAGCCTTTCAACAAGAAGGCCTGTATTCCTATCATTGGGTGCCCTTTCTTAGTGCTAATGTCGGTAATAATCCATTAAGGCTCACTATTGGGGCGGGCAATGCTAATTTTTCAAATGGAACCGATTCTGGTCTCAATGGATATTGCATACGTTGTGTCGCCAATTATATAGATTAAAATGTTTTATTAATAGGCTGCCAATAGGTTAGCATTAGCAATAAGCAAGAGGGGCTGTCTTTTTGAGATAGCCCCTCTTTTTTGTACAATCCCCACATTCCTCCTAAAGCTAACGTATGGTCTAACAATTATTACCATGATATCTAAACGCTTGGCTCAGCGGTAGTGCTATAATACAATTTTCGATATCATAGTTGCCTGTAGGGACTAAACCGTATTTCGGCTTCTATAATTATTGGGTGAGATGCCCATTAACTTAGTAAACAATCTTGAGAAATAGTATTGATCCGAAAATCCTAATTCCAGAGCGATTTCTTTCACCAGTTTGTTTGTAGAATATAGACTTTGACAGGCCTTTTGTATTTTAAGAAGATTAAAATAATCTATTGGAGTATGTCCCGTGTTTAGTTTGAAAACATTCGACAGTTTTGATACAGAGCATCCGGCGGCATTAGAAAGAGCCGAAATCGTAACGGTTCCAGTAAGATTTAACTGCATGTAAGATATTGCTTTTTGTACTATATCGGTTTGGTGATTGGAGGAGTTTTTTTTAACAATAGATTCATTCTGGAAAAGAAATAATGTCAAGAAATTGCAAAACTGCATATTCACATAAACGATGTATTGCGTACTATAACCACTTTCCAGCACGGTGAACATATCATCAAATAGTTTGAGCGCTTCCTGATGACATCTAAAAGCTTTGGGCTGGAAAGCTACCTGCGTAAAACCAAATTCATTTAATTCGGATATTCCAGTTCCTCCAAACATTGTCCAATAAATTGTCCAAGGATTTTCAGTTGAAGCCCCATATTCGTGTTCAATATTCTTGGGCAGAATGATAAAATTATTGGGTTTAATGATATACGATTCTCCTCTTAATTTTACCCATCCTTCACCTTTGGTACAATAGATTAGGATATTGTCTTTGCTTCCTTTTTGACGATGTGTATAGTGTTGGGCAGCATTCGGATAATATCCGATTTCGGTTATATGCAGGCTCTTTAATAGCGCGTTAGCCTCGATTTGTGTTTTTAACAGCTGAAATGGGATCACTATTATTTTTCGGCCTTTACCCGACCAGTAAGCATCTGGGATGGTGATTTTAGAAGTATATTCGCTCTTGTTCATATAATTTAGTCCATCATAATTGTTATATAATCTATTTCTTTTATTGGTTAGTGTAATTAATTTTAGCAATTGCTACTTTTTTAAAGCCTAATAATTTCAAAAAATGCAATATAAAAATAATATTTAGTGCGTTTGATCACTAAATGTAACCAATGAAAATTAGAAACTTTAATCCATCAAAACGATTTGGTGTGTAACATTTTATAAATCAAATATGAAAAAAGTAATTTTGTTTTTATGCTTTAACACCATGTGTATTTTTTTTGTTAAGGCACAGTGGTCTGTGATAGGAGATGATTCTACAAAACAAGTAAGATGGAATCTAGTTCAAAAATTTACTCCCGAAGCGTGGAATGCAAGCAATTTTGCCACTAAAAGCGAAATGGAATGGTTCAATGCTGCCCGTTACGGCATGTTTATTCATTTTGGTCTCTCAACCTACGTCGGGAAAGATCTGAGTTGGGGCGTAAATCAGACCCGTAAGGCTCCCGATAGGGGAAAGGGGCCTATTCCTGATAGTGTTTGGACCACATATCCGCAATATTTTAATTTTCCAAATTTTGATGCCAGAAAATGGGTTGAAATAGCGAAAAGAGCGGGTATGCAATATATTGTCACTATTGCCAAGCATCATGATGGGTTCCATCTTTGGGATACTGACTTTTCTGATTTCAAAGTGACCAATACTCCCTTTGGTCGTGATTACTTAAAAGAGATTGCAGACGCATGTCACGAGGCAGGGATGAAGTTTGGAATATATTATTCCCAGCGAGATTGGTACCATCCAGATTATGCTCCTGTTGATCCATCTCTGATCGAAGTCGTAGAGGAAGCACCCTATTTTAAGCCCAAGCCCGGAGTAAAAAAAGTACTGCCAGGACCAAGGCATAAAAAATACATTGAATATCAATATAATGTAGTTCGTGAATTGTGTACCAAATACGGTAAGATAGACGTGTTTTGGTTTGACGCAAGTTGGTGGGGCGGAATGTTTACTGCGGATATGTGGGATTCTGAAAATCTAACGCGGATGATAAGAGAATTGCAGCCCGGTATTATCATTAACAATAGAGCGAGCATTCCCGGTGATTTTGACACTCCCGAGCAAAAAATAGGGATGTATCAAGAACGACCATGGGAAAGTTGTATAACTTTGAGCGGTTCTTGGTCTTGGTCGAATTCTCCTGTAAAGTCTAAGAAGACACTAATACAGATGCTTACAAATACAGCCTGCGGTAATGGAAATATGCTTTTGAGTTGGGGGCCTAGGTGGGAAGGTCATTTTGAACCTTCTCAGGTAAATAGGCTGGAAGAAGTAGGTGATTGGCTCAAGCAATATGGTCATACCATTTACAATACCAAAGGAGGGCCGTGGTATCCCGGTTCATGGGGAGGAAGTACCTCTCGCGGTAATAAAGTTTTTGTACATATTACGAGTGATACGGATAGTCTGTTAGAGCTTCCCCTATTAAAAAATAAAATTGTTGCCCTCAAGAGTTTGACGGGAGAAAAAGTAAACTTTATTCAAGACAATAATAAGGTGCGCATTGATTTTAATAAAAAGCCTTTAGACCAGCCTTCTATCATCATTGAATTGGAGTTTAAAGATGAAATCTTAGGGATGGCAAATAACAAAAGTCAAAATTTAGGATTTGCAGATCCAATTTATGGTAATATTATTTTAAAGAATGAGCACTTAGGATCTAAAGGCGGGCAAATTACTGTAGATCTTGGTCAAGTTTACACGGTTACAGGTATTGATGTTGCAAATGCAAAGATTGGTACGTCGGGTATATTTGCTGTAGAAGTATCAACTGACAAGATCTCCTGGAAAAAGATTGAAGAATTTAAAGCAGAATTAAGACGCAAAGATGTTATTGTTGCACAGTTTAATGCAGGCATTGAGTTGCCAGGAGTACCTGCTCGCTATATGAGGTTGTCTTTAAAAGGCGGAAAGGACAAAGATTATAAACTTGATCACTTATATATATATGGAAAAAATGACTAATTATATTACTCAGCGTAGATCTATTTCATCCAGCTCCGTAGCTTTAATGTTTTTTTTGTTGTTTGGGTTATCTTGGAGTGTACAAGCCCAGGGCATCAAGGCATCGGAGGATTCATTTGCGTCTTGCCTTAAATATATAGGAGTGGCGATAGACGAACCCGGTTATACCATTTGGGGAGCTTCACCGATCATGACCCCCGATGGTAAAGTTCATTTATTTGTTGAGCGTTGGCCCGGCGATAAAGTAGAGCCTTTTTGGCGTTCTCATAGTGAGATTGCGCATTATGTGGGTGATTCCCCGGAGGGGCCATTTAGGTTTTCAAAAGTAGTCTTGAAAGGTACAGGCAAGGATACTTGGGACAAGGTAGCGGTTCATAACCCTACTATTCATCAAGTGGGTGATCAATATGTACTGCTCTTTATTGGAAATAATAATCCGAATCAGCCACCACATCCTGCTAATCAGCATATAGGTATGGCCGTTTCGAAGCATATAGATGGACCCTGGGAGCGTGTAGGAAAAGATGGAAGAATCTTGTCCCCATCGGACAATCCGCAATACTGGAATTATCAAGCTAAAAACGGCGTGAACAACCCCGCATTGCTTCAACATCCAAAAGGTGGGTTTTATTTGTACTATAAGTCCAGTGACGGTAAAAATGCAAAAATGGGACTTGCCATTGCTGAGCAAATCGAAGGACCCTATGTACAGTTGCCTTTTCCCGTTACCAATAATGACGAATCCGTAGAAGATGGTTATGCATTTTATCAGGACGGAAAATTTAACCTGTTGACCACCGACAATCATGGGTTAATTGAAAGAGGGGGTGGTATTCTTTGGAAGTCAGACGATGGGATTCATTTCAATGAAAAAGAGCAGGGCTACTTTCCGGTAGTAGGCTATTTAGGCAAAGAAGGTCTTAAGAATGCGGTCAATCATTATTTGAGTAGAGATATTAAATTTGAACGTCCACAGGTTTTGATGATTAATGGTAAAGCAGCATATTTATATGTCACTTCAGGCTTTAGTCTTTTCGGAAGTGGTAATACCCAAAGCTATGTCATGAAGATTAGTTCTAAAGGTGCGGTTGCGTTAGACCGGGGTTTAATAAATAAAAATTGATTATTCCAGATAATAGAAAGATGAAATTATTTACGAAGACCTTGATATACTTCTATTGCATACTATGCTGTCACAGCTATACGTTAGCGCAGCATATGGTGTTGGAAAATGACCTAATGCAACGTTCTTTTTCTTTTGATGGCAAAGTTTGGCGGACGACTGGTTTTTATAATAAATCTCAAAAAAAGAGATTGCACGTAAATAGCGAAGAAGTGTATATCTTGCCGATGGGGAGTGATAAAGGATACGGTATTGATGCTTTCGAAATAGAATCAATACCGGTTCCTTTTACAAAGGGAGACACCAGTTTTATTCAGATAAACTATAAGCCACTAGTATCTCGGTCAAACAGCGACTCTATGCCTACCCGGATGACCATCACCTATTATATTGCAAAGCACGATGCATACACCCGCAAATTTATTGAGTTGCATTATGAAAAAAAGGCTACCGTCGATAGACTTGAAGTCGAACGTATGGTTGTTGACGCTTCAGCGCAGGGAGGAGGCAGAGGAGAGCCAGTTTTTGTAGCTGATGATTGGTTTTTTGGTTTAGAATATCCGGCAAGTCATACAAGGCACACAGATGGAAATACGCCTAAAGCAGATGGTAGATATTTTGAAAAAGTAGGCAACTATAGTTATATCGATCTACAGGGGCGGGATATAACACCTACCCCTACAAAAGGACAGTTGCGGCTCATGCATTTTCCTGGCTTTACTAAGCTTAATGAGCGTAAAGGATTTATCATACATAGTAAAATTGCCGCAATAGGTATGCGGCAAAATGGATTATCTATCCACCAATCTTTTATGGCATACTTGGCGAGCATATGGAAATCACCAAAATCTTTTCTTCACTATAATAATTGGTTTGATCAAAAAGCAAAAGATCTAAGTGGTGATGGTCTGTTGAACGTATATCGAGAATTCAAGCGGGCGATCGCACCTTATGGAGTGAAAATGGATGCTATGGTCGCTGACGATGGTTGGCAAAACAAAAATTCCATATGGGAGCCCTCACCGAAGTATTTTCCGAATGGGATGGCTGATGTGAAAAAATTAAGCAGCAAGCTTAAGAAAGAAGGTGTCGGTTTCGGACTGTGGTTATCCATTGCAGGGTACAATAGCAATATTAATTGGGGGATAAAGAATGGCTATGCCGAGGCCGTGAGAAATAAGCATTTTGAACGATTTGGTAGATATTATAGCTTGAGTGCGGATAAATACAAGAATGAAGTGCTGGAAAAAATACCAGCTATTGCTCGAGATGCTGATTTGGTTTACTATAAGCATGATTTCAATGACTTGTCCGATAGGAGTATAGGGAATAATCATCCCGGTACCGATAGGCATGGCCACGAAGCAAATTTGGATGCACAAATTGAAATATTGCTAGCTACAAGAAATCTTAAACCTGACATTATACAAAACTTAACGAATTGGGTATGGTTTTCTCCTTACTGGTTGATGTATTCAGATTATCTTTGGTTACTTGCCGGCGATGATGGTACTAACGGTAATTGGCCTGATTTGTCTTACTGGGCCATGAAGACCAGCGATCGTGACGGCTATTTTTGGCGGATGTGGGGAGACCCCGACGATAGACCGCTGGTTCCCATCTCTCGCATTATGACCCATGGAATTATTAAAACGGGGAAAACGGTTGAGAAAGAAACTTTACAAGATTGGATGGATTATGTTTTGATGCATTATGGCAGAGGTACCCTTTTAAAAGAATGGTATATTTCCTCACCATCTATGAATGCTGATGAATGGAAAGTTTTATGCTTGGTTGATAATTGGGCGGCTAAGCATCGGGAAAAGTTGAACAGGACATTTTATGTTGGTGGTAGACCAGATGATGGGGAGGTTTATGGTTATGTGGGGTGGAACAAGAATACGGGTGTGATGACGATCAGAAACCCTAATGCAAATAAGCAAATACTACGTATACCTTTTGATGCAAGTACAGGTTTTGAGGGTGACTTAAAAAGAAACTATTATGCACGAGTTGTTTTCCCTTATATTGGAGACTATCCAGTAATATTTAAGCCTAATACGATTATGGAGGTCGAGGTGCCAGGCTATTCGACAATGGCATTAGAAATCGGTCCTGGGACAAAAGAAATCCCCTTGGATAAGCCTTCAGCAGTTCAATTTAAAGCCACAAAAGATACATCAGGGATACGAGTTGATTTAAAAGTGCCTAGCGATGCAAACGACAGGGCAGAGCTGCTAGTAATTGGCTGGCCCGACGAGGTCAATGTATCCATTAATGGAGCAATTGTGAGGCCCCAAAAAAGGACTGTATCAAAGTTAAATTCATACCCCGATTTTGCAAAGCCCGGTATGATTAATGAAAAGTCGCAACCTTGGGTGATGGCAGGCTTTGATCTGACTCCTTATGTAGGTAAGGATGTCACTATTTTATTCGATCAGGCCGAAAACTTTGAAAGCCATGTTCTATTTGAGCGAAAAGTCAAAGCAAATAAGTATAAAAAAGAGAACAATACCTTGTGGCCGCTAACCAATGATACCAGAAGAGAAACAATCCGGCTGTATTAATGAATTTTTCGGTATGCTATATGTTTTTATTACCGGTTATTGTTCATCGCGCCGCGTAAAGAAAAAATAAACGTTAAAAACTAGTGAGACAAAAAATATTTCATATTGCAATCGTTCTTATGAGCTTTGTATTGCATGCGCATTCGCAATCCAAGCCTAATATAATTTTCATCTTAGCGGATGATTTAGGTTATGGTGATTTGCGAAGCTTCAATCCAGAAGGGAAGATACCCACACCGAATTTGGATAAGCTAGCTTCACGGGGGATGCGATTCACTAATGCCCATGCCAGTTCTGCCGTATGTACACCATCACGGTATAGTATTATTACAGGACGATATCCATGGCGATCAAAATTACAGAAGGGCGTTCTCTTTGGATTTGATGCCCCACTAATAGAACCCGATAGGACTACTGTTGCATCCTTTCTTCAGGACAACGGTTACTTTACCACAGCTATAGGCAAGTGGCACTTAGGTCTGGAATGGGCCATTACAGATTCTACACGTACAGATGGTTGGGGAATAGATTATACCAAACCCATTAAAGGAGGGCCAAATACTCTGGGGTTTAATTATTTCTATGGTATCAGTGCTTCTTTGGATATGCCTCCGTTTATTTTTATCGAAAATGAGTATACACTCGGTGTACCCACTGTCACTAAAAAATGGGTCAGAGAAGGGCCTGCCGAGAAAGATTTTGAAGCCCAAAAGGTACTTGCTTCCATCACACATAAGGCGCAGCAAGTTATTTATAACCAGGTAAAAGAGCAAAAGCCTTTTTTTATGTATATTGCTTTGACCTCCCCACACACCCCTATATTACCTACAGAAAAGTTTAAAGGTAAAAGTGGTGTTACGGACTATGGAGACTTTGTTATGGAGACGGATTGGGCAGTGGGGCAAGTCATGAAAACCTTAGATTCGTTGGGTGTAGCGGACAATACCCTAGTGTTTTTTACGAGTGATAATGGTTTTGCGCCTTACGTACTTAGGACCCACAATGTTGAAAGTTTAGGTCATTACCCAAGCAATAACTTGCGTGGATATAAAGCAGATGTGTGGGATGGAGGGCATCGTGTACCGCTGATCGTAAGTTGGCCGGATCAAGTCAAGGGTGGTAGCGTTAATCACAGTGTTATTTCCTTAACAGATTTTATGGCCACCTGTGCCGATATTTTGAACAAAAAGCTGCCAGAGGATGCCGCCGAGGATAGTTATAGCCTATTACCGTATTTATTAAGTGCTTCAGATAAGGCCGTTAGAGCTGCCGTCGTCGCACAATCTCATGATGGCAATTTTTCAATCCAGCAAGGAAAATGGAAATTAATCCTGGGTCCTGGGTCAGGAGGGTGGGCGGCTCCCAAAAATGAAGAAGCTTATAGACAAGGTTTACCTTCCGTTCAGCTTTATGATATGGTGTCTGATATTTCCGAGAAAAAAAATTTAGCGTATCGACACCCTGAAGTTGTGACAGATTTGATGAAATTATTGGAGCAATATGTCGCTCAGGGAAGAAGTACTCCCGGTAAGCCCTTACAAAATGCGGTACAGGTTGATATTTGGAAAAAGTAAGACTATATTGATTGCAATAAATAATTTTTAGATGAAAAGAAGTAACTTATATTTTTCTTTTATTTTTTTGGTATTTATCTTCTTCGCGTCGTCAGACACCTTAGATGCACAAGAGCGACGCCCTAATATCATTGTATTTTTGGTAGATGATATGGGATGGATGGATACATCAGTACCTTTCGGTGATAGTGTAATGGCATTGAACAGGATATACCGTACGCCCAATATGGAGCGATTAGCCAGAGAGGGAATGAAATTTACAAATGCCTACGCAACTCCTGTCTGCACACCTACACGGGTCAGCCTATTGACAGGTATGAATGCCGCTCATCATAGAGTGACCAACTGGACCAATGTGATGAAAGATAGACCTTCAGATGCTGAAGACAAACAATTTAACCGGACCGATTGGAATTATAATGGTTACAGTCCCGTCCCTAATGTACCCCACACCGCCTACGCGACGGCTTTGCCACAAATATTAAAAGATGCGGGGTATTTTACAGTACATGTTGGTAAAGCGCATTGGGGGGCGCAGGGTACTCCAGGCGCCAATCCGCTTAATTTGGGATTTATGGTAAATGTGGCTGGTAATGCTATTGGACATCCACAAAGCTATTACGGCAAAGATAATTACGGGAATATTCCCGGAAAATTCTCTTACAATGCCGTGCAAGGTTTGGCAGAATATTACGGGAGCGATACCTTTTTAACAGAGGCACTTACGCTCGAAGCTCTTAAAAGTATCGATCAGCCAGCAAAGAGCAAGCAACCTTTTTATTTGCATTTAGCCCATTATGCGATTCATGTCCCCATGCAAGCAGACGTACGGTTTGTTCAAAAATACTATGATATGGGATTGGATTCTGCCGAAGCAAAATATGCAAGCTTAATTGAAGGGATGGATAAAAGCTTAGGAGATGTGATGGATTATCTTGAAGAAAATGGACTTGAAAAGAATACGATAATTTTATTCATGTCTGATAATGGCGGCCTAAGTTTGACCAGCTTTCGTGGTGGGGAAGCACACACACAAAATCTCCCGCTTAGAGCTGGAAAGGGATCGGTATATGAGGGCGGTATACGTGAACCCATGATCGTAAAATGGCCAGGAGTAGTAAAAGCAAATACCCGAAATCATCAACCTTTAATTATTGAAGATTTTTTTCCATCTATACTAGAGATGGCCAAAATTTCAAAACCAAAATTGCTGCAGCAAGTAGATGGGGTAAGTTTTGTACCCCTGTTAAAAGGCGCTAAATTTATGCACGATAATCGATCTCTGATCTGGCACTATCCACACAAGTGGACTCCTCAGGATGGGCCTGGGATTAATTATTTTAGTGCTATCCGGCGGGGGAAATGGAAATTGGTGTATGATTATAGAAGAGAGACACTGGAGTTATATAACTTGAGTGAAGACCTAGGAGAGCAGGTTAACTTGGTTCGTCAGCAAACCGGGATTGCAACTCAGCTTGCCGCTGAGCTGACCGACCAATTGAAAAAGTGGGGAGCCTTAATGCCGACGACCAAAGAAAGCAACAAGGCAGTGGCCTGGCCGGATGTAATTTTAAAACAAATGAATAGTAAACTTAAATAGGTATGTCGGTCGGTTATAAAAACCTGAATGTTATGATTAAATTTTTTACAATGAACTTTGATCTTAGATCTGTTATCTGGAGTTTTTTTTGGATGTTTTTGCCTGTCTTGATCTTCGCGCAAGACACTATTCCCAAACCATCGCCTGCTCAGTTAAGGTGGCAACAATCCGAGTTGGTAGCTATTTTTCATTATGATTTACATGTTAGCGATGGCAAGAAATACAAGCAGGCTCATAATCGTATTAATCCCGTAGAGGATTACAATATTTTCAATCCGGAGCGATTGGATACCGACCAGTGGATCCGCTCTGTAAAAGATATGGGCGCCAAGATGGCTATCCTTACGGTGACCCATGAGACCGGCTTTGCCCTGTACCAGTCCGATGTCAATCCCTATAGTATGAAGGCGCTGAAATTTCAGGACGGGAAAGGTGATATTGTCCGTGATTTTATAGCATCCTGCAAGAAATATGATATTCTTCCCGGTCTCTACATCGGCATCCGCTGGAATTCATTTTTAGGTGTTTACGACTTTTTGGTCAGTGATGATGGGAGTGAGTTTGCGAAGAACCGACAGGCGCATTACAACCGAATGTGCGAAAGAATGACCGAAGAGCTGATGTCCCGATATGGTCCCTTGGCCATGGTCTGGTTTGACGGAGGCGCCCATGGTCCCGAGTTGGGCGGTGCGGATATTCTGCCCATTGTCGAAAAGTACCAGAAGGATATTATTTTCTACCACAACACCCAGCGAGCGGATATCCGCTGGGGAGGCAGTGAGACGGGCAAGGTGACGTATCCATCTTGGGGTACCTATCCCTTCCCTTATTCCCATTCTACGAATCAGAAATTTGTTTTCAAGGACAATTTCCGTCTGCTGAAGGAAGGCGATCCCGATGGTCGATACTACATGCCCGCGATGAGCGATGCCCCTTTGCGGGGCTATAACGGTCGTCACGAATGGTTCTGGGAGCCGGATGATGAAGCGGCTATCTTTCCTCTTTCCAGCCTGATGGATATGTATTACGGATCTGTTGGGCGCAATTCCACGTTGATCCTTGGACTGACACCAGATCCGTCGGGATTACTTCCCGAGGCCGATGCGAAGCGTATCAAAGAGTTTGGTGATGAGATCAGGCGAAGATTCTCGGCGCCACTTGCCAAGACCAGTGGCGAGGGCAATATCTTGACCATGAAGTTGCCCGGATTGCAGACGGTCAACCATATTCAGCTGAAGGAGGATATTGCCCATGGCGAGCGTGTAAGGGAATTTAAAGTGGAGGGCAAAACAAAACAGGGCTGGAAAGTGCTTGCCAGCGGAAGTAGTATCGGGCACAAGTATTTGGTCAAGGTGGATGATGTAGAAGTTTCCTCGTTGCGGTTTACAGTTTCCAAGAGCAGGGCTAAGGCCCTGATAAAGGAGTTCGCCGTGTTTGCTGTTAACCATAAATAATATATAAAATGACGCTTAAATATAACTGGAAATTTTTTTTAATCGCTGTTTGTTTCCTTGTAGTTACGAATGTGTCGATTGCTCAACAAGGTAAAGCTTTTAAAGTTGTTTCTTATAACATTTGGAACGGCTATGATTTTGGGAAAGACCTAGCGAGACGAAATGAGCTCAGAGCTTGGGTAAAGGGGCAGGTGCCAGATGTTGTTGCCTTGCAGGAACTGTGTCAATATACACCTGAGAAATTACAATCGGATGCTGAAAGTTGGGGGCACAAATATTCCCTGCTGCTTAAAACAACAGGCTATCCAGTAGGTATAACCTCGAAATATCCCATCGCGTTAAAAGAAAAATTAATACCGGGTTTACATCATGGAGCGTTGCATTGTACTATTAATGATATAGACTTTGTGGTTGTCCATTTACATCCTGGCAGTATTGAGTTTAGACGCAAAGAAGCAGACCTATTAGTGGATAAGTTAAAAACAATCAGGGCGCAAAGTAAGGATTATATTGTTCTAGGAGATTTTAACGCACATTCACCCTTTGATGGAGATTTATACGATCCAAAAGGATATTTTTTGGAACGAATGAGAGCACAAAATAAAGGAAAGGGGATTAATGGCAATTTACTGAATGATGAGCTTGATTATTCAGTGATCTCTTCATTTTTAGCATTTCCACTTATAGATGTCGTACAGAAGTTTACCCAAGGAATACCGCAACGTGGTAGTTTTCCGACATTAGCCCTAGCGCCAATAAATCAAGAGACCGATCAGCAAATGTTTGACCGATTAGAAAGAATAGATTATATTCTTACCTCTCCAGATTTAGCTACGAAGTGTATTGGTGCAAAAGTGTACAATGGAAAAGCCAACGGGTTGCTGTCGGACCATTATCCCGTAGTTGCAGAGTTTCAATTTTGACAAATTATCTATTTATACCTACTTCCAGTGTATCAAGGATCTTGTTAGGTAATCCCAACTTGAAGGCTGACCGCCCTTCAAGTTGGGATTACTAATTCACATCCTAATCTCCCTAATAATGAATTCTCAATCAGAGAATTCAAGCGTATTCACTTAGAATCTCATTATAAAATACCCTTTAAACGTGGAATATAGTCCATTGTATTTGTAATATCCTCTATTTTTTCTGTTTTACCTTGTTTGTAACTTAACATTTAGTTTAAGGTATCATAACACCTCATTAACACCCTGTCTGATATAAACTTAGAATCAAAAGGTATGAATCAAAATATTAAACTACAAGACCCTTAAAGCATGTAGTTATTCCGAGCCAATGTCTTGGAACTTCTGATATGTAATAACCATAATTACAAATTTAATTTTAAGTCAAATTATGAAACCCTATTGTTACCAATTTAAAAACACCGCTCGAGCGCGGAGCCGTATCGTATCTCACCTTAGGCTGACGAGTCTTGTTTTAGTCCCTACCCTTTTATTATCCAACGTATGTTTGTCACATGCCTTGTCCCGAAAGGAGATAGGCGTTACGTTGATCTATAAGAATAGAAACGAACAGGATCGTACCGTTGTAGGCGTAGTTAGCGATAGTAAAGGTATGCCGCTAGTCGGCGTATCAGTTCAGGTAAAGGATAATCCATCCCTCGGCACCAAGACAGATTCCAGTGGAAGGTACAGGATTGAAGATGTTC
Source organism: Sphingobacterium sp. xlx-130 (assembly GCF_011007405.1). NCBI lineage: Bacteria > Pseudomonadati > Bacteroidota > Sphingobacteriia > Sphingobacteriales > Sphingobacteriaceae > Sphingobacterium > Sphingobacterium sp. xlx-130. Next base: position 42,211 of record NZ_WFKN01000010.1, on the reverse strand, counting down.
CCAAAGGAGCTCAGCTGACATTTAGTTTTTTGGGTTATAAGACACATGAAGAATCTTTACAGAACCGGACGACCGTCGACATCACTTTGATTGAAAATACCAGTCAATTGGACGAGGTTGTGGTAGTGGGATATGGGCAGCAGAAAAGAGCCAATCTTACCGGTTCCGTGGCCACGGTTAATAATGAAAAATTAATAGCTGTTCCTGTTGCTTCAACTGCGCAAGCCCTTTCAGGCAGGTTGCCGGGGCTTATCACCAAGCAGTCGCAAGGCAGTCTTGGTGCATCGCCTTCTATTAGCATACGTGGTTTTGGGTCTGCATTGGTAATAGTGGATGGTGTAGAGCAAGCCAACTTCCAGAATATCGATCCGAATGAAATAGAGTCTATATCTATCTTAAAGGATGCTGCAGCGGCTGTTTATGGGGCCAGAGCAGGTAATGGAGTCGTGTTGGTAACGACCAGGAGAGGCAAGGCAGGTAAAGCTCAAATTAGCTTAACGAGCAGTTCTTCACTGCAGAAGCCCACATTTTACCCCGAATATGTAGATTCATGGGATTACGCAATTATACAAAATGAAGCCAGCGCTTTCGCCGGATTAAAGCCTGTTTACACGGCAGAAGAAATTCAAAAGTTTAGAGATGGGAATGATCCTGCCTACCCCAATACCAAGCATTATGACAATATCATCAAACCTTGGTCTCTAATGCAGACCAATAATCTTAACGTCTCAGGAGGTAGTGAGAATGTAAATTATTTTTTGTCTGGTGGTTATTTGTTTCAGGACGCAATCTACAAGTCCGACGGAGTAAACCTGAATCGTTTCAATATCAGGTCAAACGTAGACATTACAGTTGCTGATCATCTAAGAGTCGGATTGGATTTAGCTTCACGCTATACCATCAATAAGGACGTACAGACAAGCACTCAGAATATTTTTCAAGCTATTGGGACGACTACCAATCGATTTCCAGGGTCGTATCCAGATCCGACCAAGACACCTTATGTCGGTAGAAATTCCATAAGCCCCTATATTTTAATGGACCCCGACTTGTCAGGATACAATAATACAGATCGAAATTACTTAACAGGAGCCTTATCTTTAAATTACGAGGCACCCTTTTTAAAAGGCCTGACCGCCACCCTTAAAGGAAACTATGTAGGTGACAATAGTTATAATAAACTATGGACTATTCCTTTTTCAACCTATTACTACGATTATGAAAATGACATTTATACCGTTGCAGCTTCCGGCGGAAAATATAGTTTGAAGGAGCGGCAGGACCGTTCTCGGGAGTTAACATTGCAAAGCATGCTTGCGTATGAAAACACGATCGGAGACCATGAAGTTAAAGCCTTATTCGTTAATGAGATTATAGATGCCAGATCCAATTGGTTTGATGCTTATAAGGATGGTTTTATTTCTAATTCGATTGATCAGATGTTTGCAGGGGCCACTAATCCACTGGCCAATGGGAGCGCTTTTGAAGAAAGTAGAATGAGTTTTGTAGGACGATTAAACTACGGCTACAAGTCAAAATATTTACTAGAATCGACCGTACGTTACGACGGGTCGTCACGCTTTGCACCGCAATATCGTTGGGCCTGGTTTCCCAGTGTTTCTGTCGGTTGGCGAATTTCAGAAGAACAGTTTGTAAAGGAAAATCTCAGCTTCGTTGACAACTTAAAGCTGCGGCTTTCTTACAGCAATACGGGCTACGATCGCAATGCAGCAGCCTATCAATACCAATCTACGTTTGGCTTTAATACACAATATGTATTCGGATCTGCGCCCTACAAGACATTGCGTACCAATGGAATTGACAATGCATCAATATCATGGGAAGATATATATACTTATAATGGCGGTTTGGAAGTAGATCTATGGAAAGGATTAATCGGAGCCGAACTGGATGTGTTTTACCGATTACGGGAAGGCGTATTGGGCACCCGTACGGACGTTTTGCCCAATACATTTGGAGCGACTCTGCCTCAAGAAAATATAAATGCTATAGACGACCGAGGCTTTGAGCTTATTTTAAAACACCGCAATAAGATCAATGACTTTGAATATTCTGTCAATGCCAATTTTTCATTTGCCCGATCAAAGTACGTCAGATATGCCGAGCAAGAATTCACGGATCCAGATCTGGAATACCAACAAAAGCGTACCGGGCAATGGGTAGACCGTACCTTCGGCTACAGAACCGATGGTTTTTTCAATTCACAAGAAGAAATAACGAGCAGTGGTATTGATTATGACCTTAAGGGCAATAGCACCATCAAGCCAGGTATGATACGGTACGTAGATATAAACGACGACAAAAAAATTGATTGGCGAGATAGGCAAGAAATTGGCCGTGGTACCTTTCCTCAAACCATGTTTGGGTTGAATTTTGACTTTAAGTACAAAGGGTTTGACTTAAGCATGTTGTGGCAAGGTGCCGGCAGTTATAGTGTAGAGTTCAATAATAATATGCGAACCCTTTCTATAAATAACGTTTGGAATTCTTATAAGTTCTTATACGATGGGCGCTGGACTCCTGAAAATAAAGACAAGGCACAGTTTCCGGTCACTACGAATGGCGCAAATACTTATATGAATGTAACGTCCGATATGTGGTTGCGTCGTGGAGATTATATCCGTCTTAAAGACTTTTCGGTGGGCTACACCCTGCCTCCGAGTCTTATTTCCCGCGTAGGAATTTCTAGGGCAAGGGTATATGTCACCGGTTATAATGTGTTAACATTTGATAAATTGGGCGGCATACCTTATGATCCCGAGGGAGTAGGGTCAAGCTGGGCTTACCCTCTTTATAAGTCATATTCATTGGGATTAAATATTACACTATAAAAACTGAAGTAGCGATGAAAAATTTTAATAGATTTCTTCTAACATTAGGAGTTCTTACTTTGACTTCCTGCGACAAGCTATTTGATCGAGACCCTTTGGACAAAATTTCAAGTGGGGTAGTATGGGCAGATATAAACTTAATCGATGCTAATTTAGCCCAATTATATGCCGAAACACCATTTTTCTATAACGAAACCAGTAATCTAGTAAATGAAATGGCCTATTTAGGAGCAGAGGCATACTTGGTCAATGCTAGAAATGCCTGGATACAAGGTACATTAGACCAGACGGGAGGTCACCTGGAGTTCTGGGCATTTAACCAAATACGTAATTTAAATACCTTCATAGAAAACGTATCCAAGGCCCCGATCGACGCTAAGATAAAGGACATTAAAATAGCGGAAGCGAGATTTCTTCGAGCATTTGACTATTTTGAAATGGTCAAGCGTTATGGAGGAGTTCCCATTATTACCCAAGCACAATCACTTAATACCCCCATAGAAGAGTTGCAAGTGTCTCGTAACTCGGAGCAGGAAGTATATGATTTTATCGCCAAAGAATGCGATGAGATTGCAATCATTTTACCCGAGGTCGCTTCAGAATATGGTCGGATAACAAAATATACGGCATTGGCGCTTAATTCCAGGGCCATGCTGTATGCGGGTAGTGTCGCTACATATGGTAAGCAACAGCTTGATGGCCTATTAGGTTTTGCCACCTCAGAGCGTACTAAATATTGGCAAAAATCGTACGACGCCTCCAAAGCTATAATGGATGCAAAGAAGTTCGCACTATTCAACAAATACCCCGATAATAAATCTAAAAACTATCAGTACATCTGGCTTGATGAACGCAACGGAGAAACGATATTTTCAAAAGTTTTTAATGGAATAGGGGCAGTAGGTCATTCCTTCGATTGGTATTCCTATCCTTCAGGATTTGAAAAAGGGTGGGGAGCGGATACACAAGCCTATCTGGAGACTTTTCAAGCCTACCAGAAGATTGACGGAACCGCAGGCGATTGGGATTTTAGTGCCATACAAACGGGGTTACATACGTTGGATGACCTGTTCAGTAACCGTGATCCTAGAATGTATGCATCGTTATTGCACCAAGAGGCCCCCTTTAAAAATGGTAAAGTCTACAGTCACAATGGAACCTATCTCCAAGGCACAACAGGTCCCTTGACTATTTCGAATACCATTGTAGGTCCTTACAATGGTGCTAATTGGTATGCTAGGGCTACATCCTGGTCTAAAAATTATGTTGCGGGCACTGGTTTTCCACTAAAGAAATTTATTGATGAGACCAAAGATCAACCACAGGCGGGCGAATCCACTACCGATTATATTGTATATCGATATGGGGAAGTTTTACTAAACTTCGCCGAAGCGGCGTTTGAGTTAGGTAAAACTACTGAAGCACTTGATCACATTAATTTAATAAGAAAACGGGCGGGTATGCCCGAGCTGACTTCTATTACCCGAGAGCAGATTAGGGACGAGAGACAGGTTGAACTAATGTTCGAAGGGCACCGTTTTTGGGACTTGCGGAGATGGAGAATAGCTACTACAGAATTATCTAAGGAGATGCACAAGATCAAACTTAATTTTGACTGGCAATCCAAGAAATACCAGGTGTTTGTCGAGAAGCAAGACCCCGTTATCAGAAGTTTTACGGAAAAACAATACTATTTGCCAATTACTGTAAATCGTATTGCAAATAATCCTAAACTTGCTCCAGAAAATCCGGGTTATGAATAGTTGTCGGACGGGCTCTTGTTGTCCAATAGAGCAAAAGCTATATTTGTTGATGGCGTTAGCCCAAAAAAGGAGAGTCTACTGCTTACTATTCCAAACCTTCAAAAGATGGATTAAGATTTAAATACCTAATAATAATTGATAAAATTCTGTATGATTAATTTAGATGTAAAGCACGTTATTTTGTTTGTTTGGGGAATACTTCTATCAGGCATAGTCATTGCGCAAGATACTATTCCAAAACCTTCGCCTGCACAGTTAAGGTGGCAGGAAGCAGAGCTAACAGTCTTAATATGTTATGATCTACCTGTCAGCGATGGCAAGAAATACAACCAGGCTCATAATCGTATTAATCCCGTAGAGGATTACAATATTTTCAATCCGGAGCAATTGGATACCGACCAGTGGATCCGCTCTGTAAAAGATATGGGCGCCAAGATGGCTATCCTTACGGTGACCCATGAGACCGGCTTTGCCCTGTACCAGTCCGATGTCAATCCCTATAGTATGAAGGCGCTGAAATTTCAGGACGGGAAAGGTGATATTGTCCGTGATTTTATAGCATCCTGCAAGAAATATGATATTCTTCCCGGTCTCTACATCGGCATCCGCTGGAATTCATTTTTAGGTGTTTACGACTTTTTGGTCAGTGATGATGGGAGTGAGTTTGCGAAGAACCGACAGGCGCATTACAACCGAATGTGCGAAAGAATGACCGAAGAGCTGATGTCCCGATATGGTCCCTTGGCCATGGTCTGGTTTGACGGAGGCGCCCATGGTCCCGAGTTGGGCGGTGCGGATATTCTGCCCATTGTCGAAAAGTACCAGAAGGATATTATTTTCTACCACAACACCCAGCGAGCGGATATCCGCTGGGGAGGCAGTGAGACGGGCAAGGTGACGTATCCATCTTGGGGTACCTATCCCTTCCCTTATTCCCATTCTACGAATCAGAAATTTGTTTTCAAGGACAATTTCCGTCTGCTGAAGGAAGGCGATCCCGATGGTCGATACTACATGCCCGCGATGAGCGATGCCCCTTTGCGGGGCTATAACGGTCGTCACGAATGGTTCTGGGAGCCGGATGATGAAGCGGCTATCTTTCCTCTTTCCAGCCTGATGGATATGTATTACGGATCTGTTGGGCGCAATTCCACGTTGATCCTTGGACTGACACCAGATCCGTCGGGATTACTTCCCGAGGCCGATGCGAAGCGTATCAAAGAGTTTGGTGATGAGATCAGGCGAAGATTCTCGGCGCCACTTGCCAAGACCAGTGGCGAGGGCAATATCTTGACCATGAAGTTGCCCGGATTGCAGACGGTCAACCATATTCAGCTGAAGGAGGATATTGCCCATGGCGAGCGTGTAAGGGAATTTAAAGTGGAGGGCAAAACAAAACAAGGCTGGAAAGTGCTGGCGACGGGGAGTAGTATCGGCCACAAGTATTTGGTCAAGGTGGATGATGTAGAAGTTTCCTCGTTGCGGTTTACAGTTTCCAAGAGCAGGGCAAAAGCCCTGATAAAGGAGTTCGCCGTGTTTGCTGTTACCGAAAAATAAATTTTCAATAATGAAGAAGTTTCTATTAATGATTACTTTTTTATGGATGACCAGCGATAATTACGGTCAAAATATGTCAAAAGATGTGTTGATTAAGGATAAAATTCAACTTCTTTCTGATGATCATATTTTTCAAAGTCCAGATTATTTCAATTGGTGCTCATCTATAATTAAAGACAATGATGGACAGTATCATTTGTTTTATTCCCGATGGAAGAAAGAGTACGGTTTTACGGGGTGGCTAACCCATTCGGAAATTGCACATGCCGTTTCCGATAAACCTTTAGGCCCATGGACCTATAAGGAGACCGTAATGTCAGGGAGAGGGAAGGGACATTGGGATGCCATAACTGCCCATAATCCGATGATCAAGGAATTTGAGGGCAAGTACTATCTGTATTACGTTTCTACGCAGATGAATAGCAAAGACTACACCGAGAGCGAGTTGATAGAGACAGCTAAGATTGGCTATACGCACCCAAACTGGAAAATACTGCGCCCCAATCAACGTACTGGTGTAGCTGTTGCATCAAATCTCAATGGTCCCTGGGCGCGAATGGACGAACCTTTAATAGAGCCCTCTGGTCCGATAACAACGTTAACGGTAAATCCCTCAATTGCTCAAGGTAAAGATGGAAAGTATTATTTGATTGTAAAAGGCGATAAACCTAATGAAACCCGTTTTATCCGAAATCAGGCAGTCGCCATTTCTGAGTCACCAACAGGCCCATTTATTATGCAATCGAAAGCTGTAATAGAAGACCTGGACACCGAAGATCTCTCGGTATGGTACGATAGATCGAGGGATTCCTTTTATGCCGTATTTCATGCACATACCTTTATTGGAATGATACAATCTAAAGATGGTGTAAATTGGGAGCAAGCACCAGCATATAAGATCAGTGAGAAAAAAGTTAAAAAAAAGGACGGGAGTTTCCTCTTGCCAGACAGACTTGAAAGACCATTTATTTTTCTGGAGCAAAATGAACCTCGTGTTTTATCCATGGCGGTAAAGAAAGGCAATGATGCTTATATTATATTTCTACCTATTGAGCAATCTATATTATGATTAAAAATTACACCCCCAATCGACTAATTGTATGGGCAATCATCCTGTTAATAAGTCCATTTTTTTCTGGTACAGCAGTTGGCCAAGTCTGGAATCCTGATCAGAGGGAGACCCATGTATTTCTATTGATGGGACAGTCCAATATGGCTGGATACGGAGATATGTTGCCTGAAGATTCTGTAGCTGTGCGAGGCGTGTTTTATATCCCTACTATTGGAAACGAGCCATTTCAGTGGAAAGTAGCGTCACATCCTTTGCACAACCGCTTGAAGTCAGATCGCTTTGGCTTAGGGATTCCGTTTGCAAAAGAATACCAAAAAAAGCACCCTAATGTTATTGTAGGTCTGATTCCCGTTGCGTGGGGAGGTGCGGGTATCGATAGATTAAGTAAAGGGACTTCGGTCTATGCCGATGCTATTAAGAAAGCACTTTTTGCAGCGGGACAAGGAGCCAAGATTAAAGGGGTTCTTTGGCATCAAGGGGAGTCGGATACCGTAAGTGAGGAGTTGGCCACTTCCTATGAGCAAAAGCTCCGGAAGATGATCAGTGATTTGAGAAATGATTTAGGGGTAGTTGATTTGCCGTTTGTTGTCGGTAATCTTGCCGAGTTTTATGGGACAGGACCCGATCATAATGCTCCCCAACGGGTTCTTCAAATTAATACCGTTAAACAGACGTTAAGGAACCTGCCCCAAAAAGTTAAGCATACCGGTTTTGTGGAAAGTGTGGGGTGTAAGTCTATCGATCATCACAATGTTCACTTTGATCGTGAATCCTATATTATTCTAGGGAAGAGATACGCAGATAAACTCGAAGAGATGTAATTTCCATTCAACATCCATGTAATGCCCTAACGATCCTATGCATTTAATGCAGATCTCACTTAGTTTCCAGATTCGGTCTATGGTCTATTGTTTCAATACGAATGGAACTACTCCTTATTAATCAATATAAATATTAATAAAAATGCATGATTTCATAAAAAATCATGCATTTTTTGTGTTAGACCATGGGCAGTAACTAATTCCATATAGGAAATAATAGATTTATGATATATGCTAATATAATCTATCATTTTGCAATATAATCTATTTTTCCTCCTGTATCTTGTTGGTATTTTTATTGTTACAGAAAGTGGTGGGGGTAATTGTTTTCCTTATTTATAGCGGATTGTCTATTGTTGGTTAATGTTCAGAACCTACTCTCTTTTACTTGTATTGAATACCAAAAAAACCAATAAATTATGAAAAGAAAAATTTCACCCTACATCTGCTATTTTCTAAATTGTGTGATGTTGGCTTTTGTATTAATGTCTTTTTTTAGCCTCAAAGCTAATACGCACGAAAAAGATTTAACACGTAATTCTTATTCTAGAGCTAAGGTTGATACCGTCGTACAAGGTATGGTTACAGACAGTGCTAAAAATGGTTTGATAGGCGTATCAGTATCCATTAAAAACAGGCCAGATATTGCGACAAGCACTGATTTAAATGGTCGATATTCCCTGAGCGTGCCTTCTGCCAATTCCGTTCTAGTTTTTAAGATGGTTGGATTTATTACTGAAGAAAAAAATGTTGATCATTCTATTATTGACGTTGTTTTGAGAGAAGACAATTCGACATTAGAAGAAGTACAGGTTGTTGCATTTGGAACTCAAAAGAAAGAAAGTGTTGTGGGAGCAATTACAACGATTAACCCTTCAGAGCTTAAAATCCCTGCAAGCAATTTAACAGCCGCCTTGCAAGGTAGAATTGCAGGGATAATATCTTACCAAAGGAGTGGCGAACCAGGGGTAGACAATGCAGATTTTTTTATCCGAGGTGCGGCAACCTTTGGCTATAAAAAAGATCCACTTATTCTAATCGATGGGCTTGAATTGACTCCCACCGATTTAGCACGTTTACAACCCAATGATATCGCAAGTTTTTCTGTTTTAAAAGATGCAACTTCTGCTGCAGTATATGGCGCGAGAGGTGCAAATGGAGTTATCTTGGTAACCACAAAAACAGGAACAGAGGGAAAGGCGGAAATAAACTTTCAATATGATGCCGCATTTTCTGAACCTACTAGAAATATAAAACTAGCAGACCCCGTAACGTATATGCGTCTTCACAATGAAGCTGTACTGACCAGGAATCCGTTAGGAAACCAGATTTATTCACCTAATAAAATTGATGGAACGATCAGAGGGGACAATCCACTAGCTTACCCAGCCAATGATTGGATGGATATGCTTTTAAAAGACCGTACTCTTAATCACAGGTCAAACTTAAGTATTAAAGGTGGGGGAAAAGTAGCAAGGTATTATGTGACTGGAACACTTAATCAAGACAATGGCGTTCTAAAGGTGGATAGACGCAATAACTTCAATACGAATATTGATCTGAAATCAAGCTCTCTCCGGTCCAACGTGGATATCAATGTTACCAATTCGACAAAAATGGCTGTTAGGCTTTATGGTAATTTTGATGATTATACTGGTCCAATAAGTGGTGGAAGTGAAGTGTATAACCAGATTATGAATAGTAATCCCGTATTATTTGCCCCTTATTATCCTGCGGATGAAGCAAATGAATTCACCAATCATATACTCTTCGGTAATGCCTTGTCGAATCCTGAAAATGTAAATTCATCGCTTAAAAATAACCCTTATGCTAATATGGTTATGGGGTACAAGGATTATTCACGTTCATTAATGCTAGCTCAAATCGAATTAAGACAAGATCTTTCGGGTATGGTAAATGGGCTAAAAGCGCGTTTGATGGCCAGTACAAATCGACGTTCCTTTTTTGACGTCACAAGGGCTTATACCCCATTTTATTATACGCTACCTGAATCGAGTATATTAAATGATAAATATGTGTTAGAAGGATTGAATCCAGAAAAAGGGGCTGAGACGTTATCCTACAAGGAGGGTGCAAAACAAGTTTCAACAGAAAGCTACATGGAATTCGCCTTAAATTACGATAAAATATTTAACGAAACCCATAATATTAGCGGGTTACTTGTAAGCATATTTAGAAATAGCATTAATGCAAATGCGGGATCTCTTCAGAGCTCATTGCCTTTTAGGAATACCGGCATTTCTGGTCGATTTAGCTATGGTTACGATAGCCGTTATCAGGTTGAGTTCAATTTTGGTTACAATGGTTCTGAACGATTTTATAAAGACAAACGTTTTGGATTTTTTCCTTCTGCAGGGGTAGCGTGGAATGTATCCAACGAAAATTTTTGGAAAGGATTTAAAAATATAGTTTCCAATCTTAAAATAAGAGCAACTTATGGTTTGATCGGTAACGATGCCATAGGATCGCCTACAGATCGTTTCTTTTATCTATCAGAGATTACTTTAAATGATGCGGGGAGAGGCGCTGTATTTGGTCAGAATTTTGAGCGTTCCCGTCCGGGGTATACCGTTAAAAGATATGATAATGAGGATATCACTTGGGAAAGATCCGAACGAATAAATCTAGGTATGGATACTAGAATATTGAACTTCAATGTTACTGTTGATTATTCCAGAGACTACCGTACTAATATTTTAATGGATCGCTCTTACATACCTACAACGATGGGTTTATCTGCAGCCGTAAGAGCCAATACGGGCGCTATGAAATCGGAAGCATTTGAGGCCTCAGTAGATTATAACAAGAATTTTCAAAATTCCACCTGGATCAGTTTGCGGGCAAACTTTACTTACGCTACCAACCGCTTTGAACGTTATGATGAGCCCAATTACCCAGAACCGTACCGAAGCTTGATAGGAAGTCCTGCTAACCAACAGCGAGGATATATCGCAGAGCGTTTATTTATTGATGATCAGGATATTAACAATTCTCCAGTTCAATCTTTTGGCAAATATATGCCGGGAGATATAAAGTACCGAGATATTAATGGAGACGGAAGAATAACAGAGGCCGATCGAGTTGCTTTGGGCTATCCTACCAGTCCTGAAATTGTATATGGTTTTGGTTTTTCTTCTGGCTACAAGAGTTTTGATCTTTCTGCTTTTTTTAGTGGACTGGGCCGCACCTCTTTTTGGATAGATAACGCCGCAACCAATCCCTTTGTAGATGACCAAAGAGGCTTGCTTGAAGTTTATGCACAAAACCATTGGTCCGAAGAGAATCGTAATCTTTATGCTTTATGGCCTCGTCTTAGTAGTGTTGTTGTAGAAAATAACAACCAACGCAGCACCTGGTTTATGCGAAATGGAGCGTTGATGCGCCTGAAACAGGTAGAGCTGGGGTATACCATGGGTAATGAAATTGCAAATAAAGTTTTCATGAAACGGTTACGTATTTATGCAACAGGAAGCAACCTTCTTACCTTCAGTAAATTTAGGCTATGGGAGCCCGAACTAGGTGGTAATGCTTTTAATTACCCGCTTCAGCGTGTGTTTAATCTTGGAATAAATGCTACATTTTAATTGTTAATAGGAACTGAACATGAAAAAAATAATTTATTTAATTGCCTCATTGGTAGGGCTTAGTGTACTGAGCTCCTGTCAAAAGTATCTGGATGTAGTACCAGACAATATCGCCACTTTAGAGGATGCATTTTCCTCAAGAATTCAGGCGGAGAAATCCCTGTTTACTTGTTATTCCTATTTACCTGCCGAAGGAGACCCCCAGGTTAATCCTGCTATGTTGACGAGTGATGAGTTTTGGTTGTTTCCTGGTGTAAGAGGAAATTCTGGGATAAATCCCAACGGCTGGTATATTGCCTTAGGAGAGCAGGGACTTACCTCTCCTTTGTTAAATTATTGGGATGGGGAGAATGGCGGGAAGCCATTATTTAGAGGTATACGTGATTGTAATATTTTTATAGAAAAGATTATGCAGGTACGTGATATTAATTCTTATGAGCGAGACAAATGGATAGGAGAAGCGATGTTCTTAAAGGCCTATTACCACTTTTATTTATTAAGAATGTACGGGCCGATTCCTATTGTTGATAAGAACTTACCCATTTATTCAACCCCTGAAGAGGTGCGGGTAGCACGAAGACCAGTTGATGAATGTGTAGATTATATTGTGAAAACCCTTGATGAAGCGGCTTTGCTTTTACCGGAAAAGGTTGATTTGCCTCTTGAAGAATTGGGACGGATTACAAAACCGATTGCTTTGTCCATAAAAGCGAGGGTATTGCTTATGGCTGCAAGCCCCTTGTTTAACGGGAATTCTGATTTTGCCAGTATGAAAAATAAGGACGGGCAAATACTTTTTAATCAGGCCTATGATGCATCGAAATGGGAGAGGGCTCTAAAAGCGACCCAAGATGCTATAGATCTAGCAGAATCTGTAGGTGTTCAATTGTATAAGTTTCAACCCACAATTATAACAGGTCCGCTTTCTCAAGAAACCACAAGGATCTTGTCGCTTCAAAATGCGGTAACTGAACGTTGGAATTCTGAAATTATTTGGGGTTTAACGAATAATGATACGAGAATGATGCAATCTATATCAATGGCTCGATTACAGAATAATTATGGTGTGGCTTCTTCGATGGCCCCTACCCACCGAATGGTAGAACTTTTTTACACCAAGAACGGTGTACCCATTTCAGAGGATAAGAATTTGAGCTTTACCAATAGGAACGACCTTCGTGCGGGCACTGCTGCAGAGAAGTTTTATATTAAGCAGGGCTATCAAACTGCGCGGATTAATTTTGAAAGAGAGCCACGTTTTTATGCAGATATGGCTTTTGATGGCGGAATATGGTATGGGATAGGCAAATATGCTGATGGCGGGGATGTTTGGTATGTACAAGGTAAATTTGGTCAAAATGCGGGAAGACGTGACATTACACGATTTTCTTCTACGGGTTATTGGCCCAAAAAGTTAGTGAATTATTTAACGACACAGGCAGCAGGTGGGGAATTTAGTACCCAGCGTTATACTTGGCCAGTGATGCGCCTGGCCGATCTTTATTTAATGCATGCAGAGTCTTCAAACGAAGTAAACGGTCCCAATGCAGATACCTTTAAATATTTGGATAGGATTAGAGAAAGAGCAGGATTAAAAGATGTTATGTATTCTTGGTCAAATTTTTCTACAGAACCATCAAAGCCAGCTACCAAAGAAGGCATGCGCAGCATTATTAGACAAGAGAGGATGATTGAAATGGCATTCGAAGGAAGTAGGTTTTGGGATTTGCGCAGATGGAAGGAAGCACCTACAGTTTATAATGGTCCTATTAAAGGGTGGGATATAGAACAAAAAGATGCTGTAAATTATTACAGGGAAAAAGTTTTAGATTATCAGACATTCCAGCTAAAAGATTACTTCTGGCCAGTGAAGGATAATAATATTTTAGTCAACAGTAATCTAATTCAAAATATAGGTTGGTAATAAAGTTAAGGAAATATGAAAAAGATATATATAATACTTATCAGTTTTTTGATTGCAGCCTGCATCCAAAGCTGCTCCGAAGATCTTGGTGTAAGCAAGCCATTGCTCAATGATGATAAGGCTCCGGGCAAGATTTTGGATGTTCGTATAGAAAATAGACCCGGTGAAGCTAAGCTCGTTTATAAAATACCCGGCGACAATGATTTGTTGTATGTTAAAGCTGAATATGAAATTCGCCCAGGGGTCAAAAGAGAGGTGCGCTCATTTAAAACGAATGATTCATTAATTGTGGATGGTTTTGGTCTTGCTAAAGAATATGAGGTAAAGCTGTATGCGGTAGATAATGGAGAGAACATATCTGAACCAATTACCGTAAGAGTAAATCCTTTAAACCCTCCCGTGCAGACGGTGCTTCAGCATCTGCAGATTATTAATGATTTTGGGGGAGTTGGTTTGCTCTATGATAATCCATCAAATGCAGAGTTGTCATTTGTCGTCGTTAAAAAACAGGACGGAGATCAAGATTTGTTGGTCAAAACTTTTTATACCAAAGCTAAGGAAGGGGCTTTTAACATTAGGGGGTATCCGGTAGAGCCTATCGTATTCGGTGTATATATTAAGGACAAGTTCGGAAATCTTTCTGAGACAGTGTATAAAAATATTTTGCCCATTGAGGAAGTGCGGTTGGATAGGTTAAAATTTTCAGAATATACTTTACCTACCGATGTGGGGATCCATTCAGACAGCTGGAAAATATCCAATATGTGGGACGATAAATTCGGAGAGAAACAGGGCTTTCACTCAAGCCCTTCTATAGAAATTGTGATGCCGATATGGGTGACTTTTGATATGGGCGTAAAAGCAAAACTTAGCCGCTTTAAGCAATTTCAGCGAACTTCTACACCAAATGCTGTATTTGATCACAATAACCTTAAAAGGTTTGAACTCTGGGGTAGCAATAACCCTTCGACAGACGGAAGCTGGGATAGTTGGGTTTTATTGGGTACTTACGAATCCATAAAACCATCCGGACTTCCTAGAGGTACGGTTACCAATGAAGATGTAGCCTATGCAAAGGCCGGTGAAGAATTTAATGTACCTACCTCCGCTCCAGCTGTGAGGTACATTCGGGTTAAGGCATTAGAAAATTGGTCGGGTGGTCATATAATGCAGATTGCAGAAATGCAATTTTGGGGACAAGTACAATAACATAGTGGTTTTTAGAAACAAGTATTATGAAATATTACAATAAATTATACGTCATGGTGGCAATAGCTTGTACGTTATTTATCGCCTGTTCAAAGATGAATGACCCTATTGCTGAGTATGTCAAAAATGGAGAGATTATTTACTCCACGCGTTTAGATTCGCTAAAAGTATTCTCTGGCAATGAGCGGGTCAAGCTTACCTGGTTGTTGCCTGCCAACCACTCGGCAGTCAAAGCTGTGGTATATTGGGATGGTAAAAAACATTCTCGTGAATTGCCTTTGCAAAAAACTTTGGTTAATAATTATGAATTCACCATGGAGGCTATGACCGAAGGATACTATTTGTTCAGTATTTATACCTTTGACAAAGCGGGGAATGCTTCTATAAAAAGTGAGATCAGCGCAGTGGTGTATGGAGAGCGGTATCGTAAGGACTTGCTTAATCTGGTATACACCAAATTAAGCAAGTTGACCCAAGGGGTTTCTATTAATTGGGCCGTGGCAGAAAAAGCTATGGTCGCCGTTGACGTGGAATATACTGATATGGAGGGAAGAATAAAAATCAAAAGAACACCTACTACAGAGAAAATCACAACCATTATTGATGCTGATTCAAATAAACCGATTCGTTATCGAACAGTTTTTAATCCGGGTTTAAATGCTATAGATGTATTTTTATCTGATTGGACAGGCTATATTACTGTAAATTAAATAACACATTGCCAGCTAGATATCCGTTTTTTTGCTTAACAAGCTTTTTCGGGAATGATTAGCTTTGTTAAGCCTTTTTGCCTAATAGATTTTTATCCATCATTTTGTATAATTATCTATTTTCATCATTATTTCTTTACGGTACCTTGGCTTTAGTTTTTGGTGAAACAACCGTTTCATTTTTGTTTAATAGATTTATGTTATGTCGAGTATCAAAGAGTTATCAGAGCGTTTAGAACAATGTTATACGGGAGCTGTATACGATGTATTGCGAGATATGGGGTATCCCAAGCAGTTCCTTCCTTATCATATAAGACCTGTAAATGTTCAGCATAAGATAGCGGGGCCAATTTTCACGATTTCTGGAAATACCGAAGAGGAGATCGATAAGGAGACATCATTGTTGAAGTGGTGTGAAATGTTGTCTAAAGCACCATCAGGACATGTGTTGATTTGTCAACCCAACGATGATACCGTTGCCCATATGGGCGAGTTATCAGCAGAAGCCTTAACGTTAAAAGGGGTAAGAGGATATATTGTTGAAGGAGGCTGTCGAGATACCACTTTTATCGAGTCAATTGGTTTTCCTGTGTTTTGTACTTATTTTAGTCCAAAGGACGTCGTAGCTACTTGGTCCGTTAAAGAATTGGGTGAAAGTATTACCATTGGAAATGTTTTCATTCGAACCGGAGACTATGTGTTAGCAGATCGTGACGGCGTAATTATAATACCTAAAGAAATAGTTATAACCGTGTTGGAGACCACCGAGGCTGTATTAAGAACAGAGAATTTAGTGCGCAAAGCTATACTAAGCGGGGTAGACCCTGTTACAGCATATTTAGAATTTAAGAAGTTTTAAAATGGACAAAAAAGCTATCAAGTTACATGTCTTGGATAATGTGCAAATAGTTATTGAAGATATCAATCAAGGAGACTTTTTAGCACTTTCAAACGAGCGCGTATTAATGGATGTTAAGATTGGTATAGGCTCTAAAATAGCTGACCAGACTATTCAAGAGGGACAAAAGATTATGAAATATGGGGTACCCATTGGATCAGCCACAACCACTATTGAAAAAGGCGAATGGGTTCATCTCCATAATATGAAGAGTGATTATATTCCCACTTTTACGCACCACAGAGAATTTAAAGAAGATGTAATTTAAACACGTAACCATGCAATGGAAAGGGTATTTGCGACAAGATGGTCGAAAAGGAATTCGTAATTATATATTAGTAGTTTACCTGGTCGAATGTGCGCACCATGTCGCCCGGGAAATTACTCAACAATTTAAAGGAGCACCTGTTCAATTAATCGGTTTTTCGGGCTGCTATCCGAACGAGTACGCCGATCGTATTATGAATGCACTCTGTACACATCCCAATGCCGGTGCTGTGTTATTGGTTTCATTGGGCTGTGAGAGTTTTAATCGAAGCAGGTTGGCATCCACCATCGAAGCTTCGGGTAGGCCCGTCCATACTATCGTCATTCAGGAGAGCGGAGGCACAAGAAGATCAATTGATGAAGGGGTATCCTGGATCCAAGATACGTTGGAGCAGCTACAGAACACACCGACTACCCCGATGTCTATTGAAGAGCTTATCGTGGGCACAGTATGCGGGGGCAGTGATGCCACTAGTGGCATCACTGCCAATCCAGCTGTTGGTCGTGCTTTCAACAAATTGATAGCAGCGGGCGGTACCGCTATTTTTGAAGAGACCGGCGAAATGATCGGTTTGGAATCGATTATGAGCAGCCGTGCGGTCACCCCTGAGTTGGCGGTTGAGCTCAAGCAGTCTGTAGTAAAAGCGGCTAGGTATTATACCTTAATGGGGCATGGTAGTTTTGCTCCCGGCAATGCGGATGGCGGGCTCACGACTATCGAAGAGAAGTCGATGGGAGCATATAGCAAAAGCGGTGATTCGGTTATAAGCGGGCTTATTAAACCTGGAGACCGTCCCCATAAGCCTGGTTTATACCTTATGGATGTAGTGCCAGACGGAGATCCCAAGTTTGGATTCCCCAATATTAATGATAATGCGGAGATCGTAGAAATGATCGCTAGCGGTTGTCACCTGATTCTTTTTACGACAGGAAGAGGTTCTGTCGTTGGCTCAGCGCTATCTCCCGTAATAAAAATATGCGCCAATCCCCACACCTATCAAAAATTGCAAGAAGATATGGATATCAATGCAGGCACCATTCTAGAAGGAAAGGCAGGCCTAGATGCGGTAGGGCAAGAGATATTTGCCATGATCCAGCAAGTAGCTTCTGGTCAGCCCACCTGTTCCGAACAATTAGGTCACCAAGAGTTTGTTTTGACCTATAAAACTTTTTTACCACTAGGACCTTCTTGCTTGCCAGCTTGAGGCCATCTTATAAATTTGATTTTATGACATCAAATACAGCTACAAAATCTAGTGCAACGTCTAAAAAAACAGGCTTTATGTGGGGCACGGTATTGGTTGTCAGTTTGTTTTTTCTTTGGGCAATTACGGCAAATTTGCTACCCGTTCTTATTCCCCATTTGAAAACAGCTTGTCGATTGACCGATTTAGAATCTTCCTTGATAGATTCCGCATACTGGATAGCTTATTTTTTAATTGCCCTACCTGCCGGGTTATTTATGAAGAGGTTTGGTTACAAGCAGGCGATTATACTAGGTTTAGTATTAGCCGCAATAGGTGCCTTTTTATTTTATCCAGCAGCAGAATCCCGTTCCTATCCCTTCTTTCTTTTTGCGCTTTTTATTTTAGCGTCAGGGATGACTTTCTTAGAAACATCGGCCAATCCATTTATTATGATTCTGGGCGATTCTGCGACGGCCTCGCAGCGGCTCAACTTTGCGCAGGCTTTCAACGGGTTAGGCGCATTTATTGCAACCATGTTTCTTAGTAAATTGATTATCGGCAGAGAGGTCAAGTCTCCGGATGAGCTGAAGCTACTTTCGCCCGAAGCGTTGGATCATTATTACTCCCTGTTATTTCATAAATTGAAGACACCTTACGTTGCTATTGGTGTTGTTCTGCTCATTATTGCCTTCCTATTCGTTGTCGCAAAGTTTAATCTGAAAAATGCTGATGTACCCGAACACATTAAGGAGCCAGATGAAAGCCAAATTGCGCAGTTGAAACGTACACAGTTGAGATGGGGCATAATTACACAATTCTTCTATGTAGGCGCGCAAGTTTGTATTTCTAGCTTTTTTATATTGTATTGCACCTCCATCGTTGGTATCAGCGAGTATGAATCCACCAGCTATTTAGGGCTTTTATTATTAGGATTTATGCTTGGCCGTTATATCGGAGCGTTCCTTATGAAGTATGTAGATGCGGCAAAGATGTTGTTGATATATGCCTCAATCAGCCTTTTTCTGATGTTGTATATTGTAGTTGTAGGAGGTCTTGAGGCTATTTACGCCTTCATTGGGGTTGAGTTTTTTATGTCGATCATGTACCCCACTATATTTTCGCTTTCTGTACGCAACTTAGGCAGAGGCACGCCCATAGCTTCATCCTATATGGTGATGGCTATTATCGGAGGGGCGGTATTCCCTCCCTTGCTTGGATACATATCCGATATGAGCGGCAGTATCCAGTTGGCTTACCTGGTACCGCTCCTTTGTTTTATACCTGTTGCCCTTTTTGGCTGGGCGCAAAGGAGTAAAAAGCAAGAAAGGGATCAATTACGGAGATGAACAATATTTTAAAGCCTATAATAGTATGTTTTTCAGTGGTATTCTGGTCTACCGGAATATTGTGTGGACAATCTGGATCACCCGCCCCATATGGACCAATACCGAGTCCCGCACAGCTCAAATGGCATGAGACTGAAATGTATGCGATGATATGTTTTGGGTTAAATACCTATACCGATCAAGAATGGGGCTATGGAGATGTAGATCCTAAATTATTTAACCCCGAATTTTTTAATGCAGAACAAATCACCAACGTTTTAAAAGAGGCGGGTTTTAAAGGGCTTTTGTTGGTGGCCAAGCATCATGACGGTTTTTGTTTGTGGCCCACCACGACCACCGCATATTCTATCGCTGCCAGTCCCTGGAAGGAAGGTAAAGGAGATATGGTGAAAGAATTTGAAACTGCTACTCGTAAAGTCGGATTAAAGTTTGGCCTTTATAATTCACCCTGGGATCGGAATAGTTCAACTTATGGTACACCAGCGTACATTGACATTTACCGGGAGCAATTGAATGAATTGAACAGTAACTATGGCCCCCTGTTTATTTCTTGGTTTGACGGAGCAAATGGAGGTGATGGTTATTATGGCGGAGCCCGAGAAACGAGGAAGATCGATCGCTTTTCCTACTATGGATGGCAAACAACTTGGAGTTTAATTCGCCAAAAGCAACCAGAAGCTGTTATTTTTAGTGATATCGGACCCGACGTACGTTGGGTAGGCAATGAGAAAGGTATTGCCTCAGAAACAAGTTGGTCGACTTTCACTCCAAAAGGCGGAACTGCTATAAATAAGCCAGCACTGGGAGATAGTCGGTATAAGGAGGCACCTAGTGGCCATAGAGATGGAAAGTACTGGATTCCTGCCGAGTGCGATGTGCCTTTGAGACCGGGATGGTACTATCACGCTTCACAGGATAGTCAGGTAAAAACACCTGCTGAGTTATTTGATATTTACTTCAAAAGCGTTGGAAGGGGAGCTGCACTAGATCTGGGTATCGCCCCAGATAAGAGAGGGCTGTTGCACGACAATGATGTTAAAGCTTTAAAAGGATTTGGGGATCTTTTAAAGCAGACTTTTTCCGCTAATTTATTAGCGAAGGCCACTATAACAACCTCCAATATACGTGGAGGGGAAGCCCGTTTTGGGCCTGAAAATTTATTAGATAATAACCGCAATACCTATTGGGCCACGGATGACAGTGTGACAACACCTGAGTTTATTATTAAGTTAAAGATCCCACAGCGATTCAATATTATCCAGCTGAGGGAGTATATTGCACTAGGGCAGCGTATCGAGGCTTTTGCGGTAGATATATGGAAGGATAATGTTTGGGAGGAGGTCGCTCAAGGTACTTCGGTGGGCGCGCAGCGTTTGTTGAGGATGCCTGCTTTTGTAAGCACAGATCGTATACGGGTACGTATTTTGAAAAGTCCCGTATCTCCTGTTTTGAGTGATTTTGCGGTATTCGCCGAGCCGGACTCTTTATTGGCATCTGTAATCCAGAGAAAAGAAATTGTATCTACTCCCAAAAAAGATTGGCGTATACTTTCTGCCCCTGGTGGTGCGAATAAGGCAAAAGCCTTAATAGAAGATAGCGCCGATATTTGGCAAGGCCCTTTTGATAAAAAGAATTCTTTCAACAATCAGATCATTATAGATATGGGGGCAGCTCAAGAAATTTCAGGCATATTATTTACCCCACCTTCCGAAGCTTTCAGCGCAGGACTAATGGATAAGTACCGGTATTCTGTAAGTTTAGATGGGATAAATTGGCAGGAGGAGATCATGGGCGAATTAGGCAATATTCGGGCTAACCCGCTTCAACAGATCATCCCGTTTGCTGAAAAAAGAACGGTAAGGTATATAAAGTTTATACCGATTCATCTGACAGACGAAGGAGCAATAATCAGAATTGCAGAATTAAGCACCTATTGAGAGTAATGGGGCCTTATTGATAGACCTCCTAATCCAGCATCGAAGTGCTTCATGTCAATAGGTTACGTGGTCGTCTTTTTTGAAAGACTTCCGGATCACGCTTTTTGGAAGTCCATTCGGCCAGTGTACGGCCCGCAATGGATCATCTGCAGGTAGCTCCCATTTAAGGAGCCCCAACGCTAGCGGACGTAATACCCCATTACAGGCTGTTTAATTCTATGCTCCGTATAGTTTAGTCCATTACTATTGTAGAATCGTCTATTTTCTAGTAGATGTGCGGTTAGTATATTGCCTTCTGGTGACGATTATTAATCATTCATTTTATTTGATATTGATTGAAAGCAGGAATAGTATAGACCATATTGTTTTACTCCATCTTAAGACGGACAAGAACGCATTAAAACAAAGTAATACATCTAGAAGTTATGAAAATAAATGATTTATCAAGACGTAAGTTTATTACGGCATGTTCCGCATTTTCAGTATTGCCCATGGTTTCCAGTGCGCTTTCGGCGACGAGCGCTATAGCACCTGACAAAGCAGCAGCTAGGCTGAATGACAAGGACAATACGAAAGGGCTTAATTTTGGCATGTTTATTTGCTGGTCGTTTAGTACGTTCTCTGACCGAGAGTGGACAAGAGGAATAAAAGATCTGTCTATCTTTCAGCCTACGGGATTAGATACTGACCAATGGTGTCGAGTTGCGAAAGAGGCCGGCATGGATTATATTCTCTTTCTTACGAAACATCATGATGGATTTGCGTTATGGGATACGCAGACGACCTCTTGGAAAGTTACTAACAGTGTGCTTCAAAGAGACGTTTTGAAAGAGCTTCAGAAGTCCTGTAAAAAGTACGAACTCAAATTGGCATTATACTTTTCCGAAGGAGATTGGACCTGGATACCGCAAGATCTGAATCCAGAAGACTTTGTAAAGCCCGAGAAATATTGGTGGATGGGAAGGAGCAGTGAATTGAAAAAGGCACAGTTAAAAGAGCTATGTACAAATTATGGACCTATCGCATATTTTTGGATGGACCACGCACAATCTGACGGAGGGCTTAGTCATACCGAGACAGCGGCATGGGTTAAGAAGTTTCAACCGGATTGTCTGGTCGGTTTTAATCACGGAGAAGTGGCCGGAGATATTCGTTTAGGCGAGATGGGTAAACCAGGGCCATTGGATAGTGCCGAGGGAGGAGGTCCATACAACAAGGTGGTGCACAAAGATTTTAAGCGTGCAGAGTTTACCTATCCGATTTTAGGTAAAGGAGGAAGATGGTTTTATACAAGTCCCAAAAATGACGGAGAAGCTTTAAATCCGGAAAAAATATACGAAGACTATAAAGGAGCTATAAAATACAATAACCTTTTTGCACTGGACGTCGGTCCTGATAGAGAAGGCAAACTTCGGGATATTGATGTAAAAGTTTTACAGCAAGTTGGTAAGTTGATACGAGGGAGATAAAAGTTTATGTTCGAAATAGAAAAATAGAAAATTGTGGTTTTCCGGGCTATTATCCAAGTTTTGTCATGATTTTCTTTTCACTTGAAAAGAAAAAACGCCTGAAGCGGGAGCTTCAGGCGTTTTTAACTAACCAATTATTAACCTAAATTATGAATACTAAAGACATCTCCAATACCGTGCCAAAATTAAATTATAGCGTCGTGTTATTGTTAAAATGCTTAATTTAGACCGTAATAAAAAGATGGACAGCACTATTTGGATGAATAAGATTACGGGTGTAACTTTCGTTGCATTATCGCTATGTCTTATGATTTCGTGCGCTACACAAAAGAAATATAGTCAGCAATGGTATTTTGATAGTCTTGAGGGCTGGGACTTTGATCATCAGGATGACAATCCTTTGAACCAACTTGAAGTTGAAAACGGAATTTTAAAGATTTTTACCCGAGCCCACTCACGTGATCGAAAAAAGATAAGGACAGCAGAAAAAAAATATACTTCCGGCCGGTACACTTGGAAGACTTATATCCCGGTTATGGGTACACGTGATCAAGCTAGTGTTGGCTCTTGGATTTATGCAGACGATAGGCATGAGCTCGACTTCGAAGTTGGTCACGGCAAGGAAGCAGAACGAAAGAAAGTAAATGCTGCTTCGGATGAAATGTTGGTCTATATGACTTCACAGGCCTTTCCTTTTTCGTCGCGTGTCGTAGCTGTCAAACCAGGCTGGCATATCTTTGAAATCGATTTGACGCTTAGAGACGATAGGTATTTTGTGACCTGGTGGATTGATGAAGTAAAGCACCACGAGTTACAGCTCGAATACGGAGCAGAAATATCTTTTTATATCTATTGTAGTGTTGAGAATCTCAAGTTTATCGGAGACCACATCCCAAAACAGCAGAACTATGGGTTGTTCGAATACGTAAACTATCAATATCATAGGTAAAAGAATAGGGTTTATTGTGTCTAGAATTCAAATATAAATCCTATGGATGGTACAGCAGTTGTGTTGCGGTCATTTAAAATTAAAGGAACCGCATTGGCACCATCACTTGAGACAGGCTTGCCATCCGTTGTTAAAAAATTACTGTTGTCGGCGTTGCGTTCGAAGGTATACTTGGGCAATGAAGGCGTTTTAAACAACAGCGCATTCTGTAGATCGGCAAACACGATAAGGCTTGTTTGTCTGAAATTAAACTTTTTGTCCACCCGTATATCAAGCTGTTGAAAGACAGATAATCTTTCGCTATTGAGTTGTGTATAATCCAATACTCCGCGACCCAACGTCAAATATTGGGCTCTGGAAGCCACCGGATCGAAAGGGGTATAAGGTTGGCCGCCCGCAGCCCTATATTTTATGCCAACATCCAGGTTTTTCTTAAACTTATACCCGAGGGTAGCCGAGATCGTATAGCCATAGTCCCAGGTCGAAGGCTTAAACACGCCATCGCTACCTGAAAAGACAGATTTAAACAGGGTAGCACTCGCAATGTAAAATAAATTGCGGATCAACTTCTGCTGTACGTATGCTTCGGCACCGTAGACTTTGCCCTCGCCTTGGGAAGTATAGGAGTCGTTGCCTACAGCCGAGAAATCAGTGCCTACATTAGCCAACGAGATACCATCGGTGCGGGACACGGGATAATTATTATATCTTTTGTAAAAGGCCTCAACAGTAAATCTAAAATCATTGCGGGGTACAAATTGTGTACCCAAGGTATAATGGACCGAATTGATGTACTTTAAGTCTTTATTAACCAGTTGCTCATTTATGTCTCTATAGCCCAGTGCCGTATAGATAGGCAACTTATAATAGCTTCCTATCGAACCGGATATATTCCATTCTGGACTAAGGACATACGACATGGACACCCGGGGCGAGAGAGATTTAAGCGGATTCCTACCACCAGACGTAAAAGTATTCATATCCGTGCGTGCACCCGCTGATAGCAGTACGCGCTCCTCCCAAAGGTATTTGCTCAAATGTATATATCCGCCCAGTTTAAAAAAATCAATAGCCGAACGCGTATTCACAGTTACCGCTGGGCTGCTCACCTTCCCTTGTCCATCGGAGGTTTCGGCTTTTACCGTATTAAACAGATCGACATCATATTTCGAATATTGTGCTCCCAGGCCATAACTCCACTTCCAGCCATCGTTGTATTTATTGACATCCAGACGCAATTTATTTTCACTCTCATGGCTCTGCAAGCTAAATAATTTATTGCCCTCGGGTACGGCATTATTGGCATACCGGTCAGCGCCATTAAAGGACATGTTGCGACTCAAGGCAAGCGTATAATATCCTTGATCTACCAAGCGCTTGAATGATGCCCCCATCGTGTAGTTCCATTGTTTGATCAAAGGGTTAGACCTTAAAATATATTCTTTATTTACATCCACAGATTTAGGCGGCTCTAATTTAAAATTATCGATAGCCCCCAGACCGATCAGGGTCAACTCCGATTTGCTGTCGATCTTATGGTTTACTTTATATTGAAAATCCCAATAATCCGGACGTATGGGGAGATCTAAAAGTTTGAACAAAAATTGCAGATAAGATCGTCGTGCAGAGGCCAAGAAGGTCGTCTTTGGCCCCAAGGGCCCTTCAAAAGTGGTCGCAAATTCACTTCCGGATAAGCGTACATTCCCGGCGAGTCTATCCGGGTTGCCATTGCGCTGCTTGATGACAAAAGTGGAGGCCAGCGCATTATCGTATTTACTGTCAAATGCCGACGAAGAAAGCTGAACATCGTCTATAAACGAAACATTCAAAATACCTGTAGCTCCGCCACTGGCGCCCTGCGTCTGAAAATGGTTCAGTACAGGTATCTCTATACCGTCAAGATAATACACGTTTTCTCCAGGGCCACCTCCGCGTACAATAATGTCATTACGATTGGCGCTGGTACCACCGGACACGCCAGGGAGTACTTGGATCACTTTAGAAACATCGAAATTGCCCCCGGGGTTAGCGCGGATTTCTTCAGAAGTTAATTTCTGTGTCGACAGTAGTGTGATCCGGTCTGTAGCACGTACCGTAGGTCTTATTTTGACAGCAACCTCTTCCAGGAGCTGCGACGAGGGGCTGAGTTCAATAGTTAAAAATTGTGGATTACCCGCATTCACATTGATATTGTAACTATAAAAGGGCACAAATCCTAAAGCAGTACATTCGATATTATATTTACCCGTAGGCACCACGATACTGAATGTACCTTGTGGGGTAGGTTGGGCGAGAAGAGTATCCAGTCCTATAATCCTAATTGTCGCAGAAGATACCGGCTGCTGGCTCTGGATATCTAGCAGCTTTCCGCTTATTAACCCGGTCGTCTGGGCAGTTAAGCGAAGCGTTAATAAGGTCAGAATTGATAGTAATCCTATTTTCATGGGACAAAGCTAATTAAAGTGTAAAATTAAACTATTTTACGGATCAAAATCCTAAATATCTCAAAAAAAAGAAGCTACACAGATGCCTATAAGTTGATTTTTTAAAATAAGCACCTGTTTAACAGCTGTTTATATCTGTTTGGTATAATAATATTCTAAAATTAAAACATTTAGTAGGTTTTGCTGTTTAAAAAACATTATTATTGTATAATATTACACCAAATGATTTAAAAAAACACTAATTAAACGCAAAAAGTATGAAAACATTCAATTTATTTAAAAGCGGTCTGCTGGCAGTTTGTGCACTTATGATGGTCTCTTGTTCAGATAAAGAGGACAGCCCAAATCCACAGGAAGAGAAAACCATTACCGCCATAGTGAGTAGTGACAATAACTTCTCGATACTTAAAGCAGCGGTCGTTCGTGCAGGATTAGCCGCTACGTTAGATGGTACAGGGCCTTTTACCGTCTTCGCACCAACAAATGCCGCCTTTCAAAAAGCTGGTTTCAGCAACGAAGCTAGCATCGCTACAGTCCCTGTAGAGACACTCAAGTCCATACTTCTATACCATACCGTCGCAACCAAGGCTACAGCTGGATCGCTACCTACGGCATCCAACACCGCCGTAAAGACTGTCCAAGGGGCTGATATCTACGTGACCAAAAGTGCTGCCGGTGTCTATGTAAACGGGGCTATGGTGACAAAAGCTGATGTCACTGCCAAAAATGGCGTGATCCATGTTATTGACAATGTGCTGATGCCACCTACAGGCAACATCGTGCAGGTACTCTCCGGTAAGCCAGACTACAGCTTCCTTGTTGCTGCCGTGGTGCGTGCGAGTCAAGGAGCGGTCAATGTAAAAGCAGTATTAGAAGCGAACGGCCCTCTGACCGTATTTGCGCCCACGAATCAAGCTTTCATACAGGCGGGATTTGCATCGGTACAAGCCGTACAAGCTGCCGATCCGGCAACACTGACCAGCATTCTTACAGGCCACGTCGTCGAGGGTAGGATATTTTCGAATGCTGTACAGAATAACCTGAGCGTGAAAACCCTAGCGCAGAATAATATCGTATTCGGGGTAGGCAGTAGCGTGACGGTAAAAGGAAACGGAAATACCACCGCTGCAACGGTTACGTCCGTAAACTTAACAACAACCAATGGTGTGATTCATACAATTGATAAAGTATTACTACCGTAAGGAGACTTACACCTTAAAAGCCTTTGGTGCATACTAAGGGCTTTTAAGGTTTTCAAAAGGCTGTTATAGAGGTTTTGTAGTGTTAAAGATATTCGTCAGCTACCGTTTCCAATAGGTCGGATGGCGGGATGTTTTTTAAATAAATAGGCTTGTGAAAATCTTCCAGCTTAGTAAGAAGAGCAATCAGTTGATTCTTTTCCAATTCGGTAAGCTTGCCCGGTACTATACGCGTAGCCATCCGTATTTTGTCCATGTGCGCATCCAAAATATCGACTCCTTTTGGCGTTAAGGATACCACCTTGCTTCTCTTATCCTGATCAGAATCTATCTGGCATACCCATCCCTGCTTTAACAGTCTGTCGATAACCTTGATGCCTGCAGGTTTTTCCTGAACATTTCGTTTTATCAGGTCCATTTTGGTCATAGGGCCAAAGGCCCGCAGTACGATAAGAAATATAAATTCCTCTTGTGTCGAAAAGTCGGAGCCATAGATGGCTGCCTTGGAATAGTTCTTCGCATACTTATTCATATGCACGAGCAAGGTACTGATCGCACTATCCGCAGTCCTACCTGTGCCTTTACCGTCCCACTCGGCGATAGGATCCTCTTCCGTAGAAAGTGACTTTTGATCTACGATCCATCTTTTTAAACCTACAAGGGTCTTCGGGTATGAACCCTGCTCATGCGCCGCACCTTCGAAATCTTCTAAAAGGCCGATTGTTTCTTTTAACAGGCTGTAATCCATTTAAAAAAGCAGTTGAATTTAGTGTAAAAATACACATTTTTTACCAAACAACACACTTCTGTCCGAAAATCGTTGCTGATGGCGGTCAAAGGGGAGGTTAGCGATGTTAATAGTTGTGATAGGCTTTTCAAACAGGTAGCCTAAAACAGGGGTGAGTAGCAGACGGTGGCAATCTGCCGAAGTGATCAAAAAGGAAAAGCCCACATTTATGTTTATTCATTTTGATCAACCCGATGGTACAGGGCGCAAACATGGACACGACAGCCCTCCTCACCCGTCACTCATCCCTCATCATTTTTTTACTTTACCCTCGAATATTCTTACTTTCGTAAAATGAAGAGGACGGTAATAATCACAGGTGGTGCAGGCTTTATAGGCTCCCATGTCGTGCGAGAGTTCGTAACTAAATATCCATCGTATCATATCATCAATCTGGATGCATTGACCTATGCGGGCAATCTGGAGAACCTGAAGGATATAGAGGACAAGCCCAACTATACCTTTGTAAAGGCAGATATTACGGATGCGAAACATATTTTAGAGGTGTTTCAAGAATATCAGCCCGATGGCGTAATCCACCTGGCAGCCGAATCGCATGTGGACCGTTCGATATCGGACCCTTTGGCATTCGTGATGACCAATGTGATCGGAACCGTCAACCTGTTGAATGCAGCTCGTGAGATCTGGAAAGACGATTTTGAAGGCAAGCGTTTCCACCATGTCTCTACCGATGAGGTATACGGTACACTGGGTGAGACGGGGTTGTTCACCGAAGAAACGGCCTACGACCCGCATTCGCCGTATTCGGCGTCAAAAGCTTCTTCCGATCATTTTGTCCGGGCTTACCACGACACCTACGGTTTGCCGGTGGTATTGACCAACTGTTCGAATAACTACGGTCCGAACCACTTTCCTGAGAAATTAATCCCATTGTGTATCCACAATATCTTAAACAATAAGCCGCTGCCTATCTACGGTGACGGCAAGTTTACCCGCGATTGGTTGTTCGTGATCGACCATGCAAAAGCCATTGATCTGGTATTCCACCAAGGCAAAACAGGTGACGCCTACAATGTCGGGGGCTTCAACGAATGGCAAAATATTGATCTGGTGAAAGAGCTTTGCAAGCAGATGGACGAGAAGTTGGGAAGACCGGCAGGCACAGCCGCACAGCTGATCACCTTTGTAAAAGACAGACCAGGACACGACTTACGCTACGCCATCGACGCGACAAAGATCAATCAGGAACTTGGTTATCAACCATCGGTCACCTTCGAACAAGGATTATCCATTACGATAGATTGGTTTTTATCGAATCAAGAATGGCTAGACAACGTAACCTCAGGGGAATATCAAAAGTATTATAACGAGCAGTATAACAGGTAGGTGACAAAGTTATAAAGTTACAAGGAATGAAATCGCATGAAGATTTAAAGGTTTGGCAAGAATCTATGACCCTAGTTGAAAAGGTCTATGCATTGACGGCATCTTTTCCAAAGGAAGAGGTTTATGGATTGACTGGTCAAATTCGAAGATCAGCAGTTTCGGTTCCTTCGAATATAGCAGAAGGTGCTGGCAGGCAGAGCAAAGCCGAATGGATACGATTTCTTTTTATTGCACAGGGTTCTTTATCCGAGTTGGATACTCAACTCAAAATTGAACAACGTTTAAATTATATTGCTGAAGCCAAGGATGTTTTTTCTAGTATATTTTTTATAAGGAATATGTTGACAAAACTAATCAACAGTATGAAGCTTTAACATTTGTCACAATGTAACCATATCACTTTATCTAGAACAACAACAACAACAACAACAACAACAACAACAACAAATGAAAATCACAGAAACCAGTCTAAGAGGCTGTTATATATTAGAGCCTGCAAAATTCGGGGATAGCCGAGGGTATTTTATGGAAGGCTTTAATGAAAGAGCTTTCAATGAGGTGACTGGTACGAACACACATTTCGTGCAGGACAACCAATCTTTTTCTACGAAAGGCGTGCTTCGTGGATTACATGGGCAGTCGGGCGAGCATGCGCAAGCCAAGCTCGTTCGTGTGTTGGATGGCGAAGTGTTGGATGTGGCGGTAGATGCTAGGCCAGATTCGCCGACTTTCGGTCAATACGAAGCTGTTAGGTTATCAGCAGAAAACAACCTGCAATTGTTCGTTCCACGTGGCTTCCTGCATGGATTCGTCGTGTTGAGTGAAACAGCGACGTTCTTTTACAAATGTGATAATTACTATAATAAAGAATCCGAATGTGGCGTGTATCCACTAGATGCAGATCTGGCAGTAGACTGGGAGATTCCGGTAGCGGAGATGCTGTTGTCGGATAAAGACAAAGAAGCACAATCATTTGCCGAGTTTAAAAAAGAGTTACGAGTGACAGAGTTATAAAGTGACACAGTTATAAGTTACAGAGTGAGATAAAAGCTCCGGCTGTGCAAATTAAAAATGTCGCCTATATTTTTGAAAATAGCAGCAGTTTCACTATCCATACATTCAAAAATATCAAGCGACGAGGTTTGACCACTTTGCCGATACAAAGTGGGATGCCTGCCCGGCATAGAGGACAAAGATAAATTGATATGAAGATATTAATAACCGGCTCTAACGGCCAACTCGGTTCAGAATTAAGAGATATACTTGAAAACGATTCAAGATACGAAACCTATTTCTTGGACCGCAAGCAACTCCCTTTGGATCATCCAATGATCATACAGGACATTTTAGGTATGTATCAGCCCGACTTGATTGTCCATGCCGCAGCCTACACCGCTGTAGATAAAGCAGAATCCGAGCCTGTACTTGCAGATGCGGTTAATCATTTGGCTTCCGAGGAGATTGCACAGTACTGTAGACTACATGGAGCCAAGCTTATTGCGCTATCTACGGATTATGTATTTGATGGCAATTCGGACGTAGCTTTGACCGAAGACACCCCCGTAGATCCCGTAAATACCTATGGGCTTACGAAATTAAAAGGTGAGCAAGCAATTTTAAAATGGCATCCAGAATCTATCGTAATTCGTACTTCGTGGGTATATTCGGCCTATGGCAACAATTTCGTGAAGACCATGATCCGCCTTATGACCGAGCGAGATGAGATCTCGGTTATTAATGATCAGATCGGTTCGCCCACCTATGCCAAAGATTTAGCGCTGGCCATAGTAGATATTATCGAAGGCGACGACTGGGTTGGGGGGCTATACCACTATTCCAATGAAGGCGAGATATCCTGGTATGACTTCGCTACGGCCATCAAAGAAATAAAAGGACTAGATTGCAAAATCAATCCGATCCCTACGACACAGTATCCGACACCCGCAAAGCGTCCAAAGTACTCGCTGCTCGATAAGTCAAAGATAAAGCGTACTTTTAAGGTAGAAGTACCGAACTGGAGGGAAAGCTTGCAAAAGATGCTGATGGCTGGTGGCAGATAGCTGATAGCTGATGGCTGATAGCTGATAGCTTATAGCAGGCGGCTAAAAATAGGAGAGATTTTAAGAAATACGATATATGGATTCTGAGTCATGCTTTGACACTGAGGGTGTATAAAGAGACTTTACAATTGCCAAATTCAGAAAAGTAGGGGTTAATTTCTCAAATCCAGCGCGCAGCCTATTCGATACCTTCTAATATTGTTGAAGGCTGTGGGAGAGACTCGGAGAAGGAATTTAATAGATTTTTGCAAATGAGCTAGGGTTCAGCAAACGAACTGGAATATTTTTTAATTTTGTGTGCAGACCTAGGCTTTATGGATAAAGATATAAGCCAAAGTTTGCAAGAAGAAATTAAAGTAATAAAGCGTCAAATAATTAATTTAAGTAAAAAACTAAAAGCAACTAGTCAATAGCCATAAGCTATAGGCCATTTGCCATAAGCTCAGAACGAATGAAAGGAATAATACTCGCCGGGGGCTCTGGCACAAGGCTGCACCCCTTGACACTTGCCGTTTCCAAGCAATTGATGCCGGTATACGACAAACCGATGATTTATTACCCCTTGTCTACGCTGATGTTGGCAGGGATCAATGAGATATTGATTATTTCTACACCACAAGACTTACCCAATTTTGAAAAGCTATTGGGTGATGGTTCACAGCTGGGCTGTAAGTTCGTGTATAAAGAGCAGCCAAGCCCAGATGGACTGGCACAGGCTTTCGTCCTGGGCGAGGAGTTTATCGGAGACGATAAGGTAGCTTTGATCTTAGGCGATAATATATTCTACGGGTCAGGTATGTCCAAGTTGTTACAATCTTCGGCAGATCCCGAGGGAGGTGTGGTGTTTGCCTATCCGGTAAACGATCCCGAGCGTTATGGTGTGGTTGAATTTAATGACGAAAACAAAGTTGTTTCTATTGAGGAAAAGCCCGCACAGCCTAAATCAAACTATGCCGTTCCCGGATTATACTTCTACGATAATGATGTGATAGAGATTGCAAAGGGCATAAAGCCTTCCCACCGCGGAGAGCTGGAAATTACGGACGTCAATAGAGAATACCTCAAGAGAGGCAAGCTCAAGGTAGGTGTATTTGATCGTGGTACAGCATGGCTGGATACAGGGACCATTCAGTCCCTGATGCAGGCCGGGCAGTTCGTTCAGGTGATCGAAGAACGGCAAGGCATGAAAATCGGATGTATTGAAGAAGTCGCTTATCGGATGGGGTATATTGATCGGGACCAATTGTCCAAAATCGCCGAGCCTCTAAAGAAATCAGGATACGGCGAATATTTAATACAGCTCGTAAAAAAGTAAGTCCACTATGAGGAGCCATATGTTTTAGGTCAAATAGCGCAAGAGAAATTCAAGGAAGGCGTCCGCGTTATACCTTTCGAAGTGCGCAATGGTCCCGCTATCGATATTAGTGGTCTTAAAGAAGGGGCGGTGGTTGATGGGCAAGTTCCTATTATGATCAATGCATATGGCAAAGGCGATCAGATAGACTTCTTGATCGAAGGCAGTGAGACACCCCAAGGGATTCCTTGGTGGGTATGGATACTCATCATTTTTCTACCACCTCCCAATACCCTTCTTTATCTGAGCCGATGTGTTTTATTAGGCCAGCATTTTTTAGCTTCTTTATATTTTTCTGAATGTTAGCGGAATTGATACCTCTGCTGTCGATAGCTTTTCGACGGTCGTGTATTTATTCTTGATGATCTCCTGTAGAATTCTTTCTTGATTAGGAGATAATTTTATTGTATCTTTCCGTGATTGATCTTCTTCTTTCGTGACATATAGCTCCAGTATCTTTAATGCCAGATCATAGGTTGTATGCTTGGCGTCCTCAAAGAGATATTCAAAAAGAACCAATGGCTCTACTGCGATTCCGTAAACTTCGTCTGCATATATTTCGTCCAATATCCCAAGTTTTAATATCCTGCTAAATCTGGTTTTTTCTATGTCTGCCGAAGCGTAAAATGTTTTTTGTGAGTTTAGAGATTGACTAAGAAATAGAGTTAATGGGACGGTGGAACCAGTTGAAGATGTAATTGTTATTTAGCTTCTTAGAGAGATACTGCTCATGAATACCCACGGGATAGCAATTCTAAGTAGAATTTTTTAGTTTTGTATCTAGCTAGATAGAGGAAGACTATAGTCTTAGTAAAAACCTTAATATAAACTTAACCTCATTAAGCCGCTAATAAACAGAATATAGTGATATTTTTACCAAATTATGAGGAGTATTTTCCAGCATGCAAAGACACGAAAATAGACACCTTTATACCGCAATATCTGAAGGGGATGAAGGCGCTTTTGCTACATTTTACAGCATACACTTTGATCGTCTAGCTACAGCTGTTTTGTGTCTTCTGAAAAACAAGGCACAGGCAGAGGAGGTTCTTCAGGATGTTTTTTGCACAGTATGGAATCGTCGCGCTGAGATCTGTTCGATCCTGAATATGGAGGCATATTTGTTTGTGCTAGCACGTAATGCTGCATTGAACAGGATTAAAGTTGATGTTCGTCGTAAAAAAGTAGAGCAGGATTTTTTTGCAGAAAATAGCCCCAATTTTGACTTCATAGACACAACTTCCGATCAGCATCGGTTCGATAAGCTTTTGGATGAAGCGATAGCACAATTGCCCCTTCAGCAAAAGCGAGTGTTTGTACTGAGCAGATTTGAACGTAAAAAATATCTGGAAATTGCCACAGATATGGAGATATCACGCGAGACGGTCAAAAAATACCTGCAGTTAGCGTCTACTTCTGTAAAGAACTACTTATTGAGGCGTAAAGATTCCGTTATAAGCCTCTTTTTAGCTTTTTTTATTTTTTAATACCCCCTTTTTTTTGTCGTCGTTGTCTAGTGTATATAGAACATTATGTTGTTATAGTATATGCAAAGCGACAGACAGCACTTTTCAGATCTTCTTAGAAAGCACATTAATGGGCAATTGTCCGAGGACGATACGACTGCATTCGATAAATTTTTAAATAGCGTCCCAGAGGAAGAGCAAAGGGAACTTTTTTACCAAGTATGGCAGGAAGTGTTGTCCGAAGGCGAGGAACCCGTTCAGACTTTCAGCGATACGGAAAAGAAGCACATTCTCGATAAAGTCTTACAAAGGGATAGCCCAGCTAAAATCTCATACCCAAGCGGGCAGAGCGTATGGAGGGGGGCTTTAGCTCGTTATATGGTTGCTGCTGTGATGCTCCTTACAATAGGTGTTGGCTTATTCCTATATTCCGATCGTATTGACGCCCCTGTAGAGTCATTAGCCAATAATAATTCAAAACAGGATGTGGAGCCGGGTACTGATAAGGCTATTCTCTTGACAGAAGACGGTGAAGAGATAACATTGGATAGTAAACAGGTAGGTGTTATAAAATCGTCACAGTCCTTTAATATTGTCCGCTTAGAATCTGGAGAGATTCAGTACCAGAGTACCGGACAGATGGAGTCACCTCAACGACATACCGTTCGGACACCACGCGGGGGGCAGATTAATTTTTTGTTGCCCGACGGTAGCAAAGTATGGTTGAATACAGCCTCTTCCCTGACTTTTTCATCAAATATGACGACAGCAGATAGAGTCGTTGATATGACAGGAGAAGTTTATTTTGAAGTAGTCAAGCGACAAGGACAGCGGTTCGTGGTCAACGGGCATTTTGGGCAGATCGATGTATTAGGGACCAAGTTTAATGTCAATGCATATGATAGGGCGCTCAGCACTACAGCCCTTTTAGAAGGCTCCGTCCAATTAGAATCCAGCACAGCTCAAGTACGAATGTATCCCGATCAGTTAGCCAAAGTTAGGACTGATGGTCGTATTGTTACGGCTAGGGTAGACAATATCAATAACCACATCTCGTGGAAAGACGGGTTCTTCTATTTTGATCATGCAGATGCCTATAGCATTGCAGCTCAGCTTTCCCGTTGGTATGATATCGAAGTGGTAGTGCAGAGTACAAATCCTCATCAAGAGTTTACGGGTACCGTATCACGTAAAATCAAGCTATCTCAGATGATAGAGATGTTGGATTATCTGGGGATAAAAAGTAAATACTTGAATAATAAATTAATCATTTTATAAAAAGCAAAGCCTATGAAATAGATGGAAGATTAAAAAAATGACTGAGAGCTTAAGAATTCAAGGAGTGCTGGAACACTCCCTGATACTTGTTTTCTTTTGTCCACGTGAATTGTACAGATCAATTATTTAATGAACTAAAGTAAGTTAAAAGTATGTATTTTAATTTGAAAGTTTACGGCAAGAGCCAAGATAAACTTTTTCGATTTTTAAGAATCATGAAATTTGTAATAGTCTTGTTCTTATTGACACTTACTACAGTAAGTGCAGAGACTTATGCCCAGCGAATCTCGTTACGGGAATCTAAGATCAAACTCACCAGCCTGTTGACCAAGATCGAGCGACAGATTCCTTTTCGTTTTGTTTACAATAATGCCGAGCTGGGCAATGTATATCTAGAAGGTATCCATCTTCAGTCGGTCGAGTTAAAGCAGGGCTTGGATAGAGTACTTAATCAAAATGGACTGGAGTACACCATTATGGATGATCATATATTGGTTCGTCGTGGGGTGCACCAGGCAGGTAGCCTTTCACTGAGCCATCAGCAGACAACAGTACGTGGTATAGTCTCCGACCGATCTGGAACTCCCATACAGGGTGTATCAGTTTCTGTTAGAGATCAGGAAGGCACCCATATTACACAGCAGGATGGCGGATTTAGTATCACTGTTG
Organism: Sphingobacterium sp. xlx-130; assembly: GCF_011007405.1. Lineage (NCBI taxonomy): Bacteria > Pseudomonadati > Bacteroidota > Sphingobacteriia > Sphingobacteriales > Sphingobacteriaceae > Sphingobacterium > Sphingobacterium sp. xlx-130. The sequence continues at coordinate 6,041 of NZ_WFKN01000010.1, read as the reverse complement.
GTCAGTCTGATGCGCTCCTTATTTTCAAGCATATCTCTTATGTGACCAAGCAGGTCAATTGGAATGGTCAGCGAGAGCTGAATGTTGTCCTCGAGGAGGGTACTGATGATATCGATGAGGTAGTGGTCGTAGGATATGGTACCCAACGCAAAGCCAATCTCACCGGGGCAGTATCGATGGTGTCGGGCGAGGCTTTCGAGAACAGGCCGCTGGCTAATGTTGGGCAAGGTCTACAAGGGCAGATGCCTGGTCTTACGGTACGAAGTACAGCCAATACTGCGCCAGGCAATCGGGCGCCACAGTTCCGTATACGTGGGGTAGGGACTTGGGGAGATGCTAATCCACTTATCGTTATTGATGGGATCCCTGGAGGCAATCTAAATATTCTTAATCCAGATGATATAGAGAATATTTCAGTTTTGAAAGACGCTGCATCTTCATCAATATATGGTGTCCGTGGGGCGAATGGTGTGATTATGGTGACTACCAAAAAGGGCAAGTCTGGACAAACCAATGTTAGCTTAAATAGTTATTTCGGTTATCAAACACCTACGGCATTACCTAAGTTTTTGGGGTCGGCCGATTATATGACCCTTCAAAATGAAGCCAATATCAATGCTGGTACTAACCCAACCTATACGCCAGAGCAGATAGAGATTGCCCGTAACGGGAGCGATCCAAATTATTTTGCCAATACGAATTGGGTTGACGAAGTTTATAGAAAGAATGCACCGCAGCAGAGCCACAATCTGAGTTTAAACGGAGGGTCAGACAAGACACAGTATTATGCTTCCTACGGTTATCTTAATGAAGGAGGTCTAGTCGTTGGAGACAATTTTAAATCGGGCCGTCACAATGCGCGTCTCCGGTTGAATACGGAGATTTTGGATCGGTTAAAGATTGATGGCAATCTAGGCTATGTAGACCGGTCATACGATGGCAGCGCTTCTGGTACAGGAGCTTTAACTGCTGCGCTCAGTATTCGGCCACTGGTACCGGTTCGTTTTACCAATGGGAGCTGGGGGTACCACGGGGGGCAGAGCAATCCAGTCGCTATTGCTACCGACGGCGGGACTAATACGTTTACCTCCCAAGAGATTACGGCAAATATGAGTGCTACGATCAACCTATTTGAGGGATTGGATCTAAAAGGACAGTATGGCCTTGTAAAGTACAACTCCAAGCGTACGACATTGTTAAAGACCATCAACTATTATAGTCCAGATGATGATAAGTTGATTTACCAGACCAATAATCCTAACAAAGTATCGATGGATCATTATTCGGGTACCTATCAAACCTTTATCGCAACTGCGAATTACACAAAGACCATAGCAGAAAAGCATAACATTAAGGCACTTTTGGGATACTCTTTAGAAGAGACTGTTGGGGCAGATTTTGGAGCCTCACGCACGCATCTCCCTGTAGATCTTCCATCTCTAGCTATAGGGACAGAAAATCAGTTGAACAGCAGCGGTAGTAGCCAGAATGCATTGATGTCGTTCTTTGGACGGGTCAATTATGATTTTCATAACAAATACCTCTTAGAGGGTAACTTCCGTAGAGACGGATCTTCCCGTTTCCATCCTAGCGTCCGTTGGCATTGGTTTGGGTCATTTTCTGCAGGATGGGTGTTTTCCGAAGAAGCTTTTTTTGAAGAGCTACGCAGCGTGTGGGATTTTGGTAAGTTAAGATTTTCTTACGGAACACAAGGTAATGACAAGGTAGGTCGCGATCATCCTTATATGTCTACGTTGGCCTCTTCACAGGTCAATTCGAACAATCCTATCGGAAATATCGGGGTTGTCGGTTTCCGTCCTAGTTTTATTCCGAATGAAAAGGTTTCGTGGGAATCTTCAGAAAAAACTAATATTGGTTTAGATTTAGCCTTCTTTAATAGGCGCTTGAGTCTTACGGCAGATTATTTTATCAATAATACGAATGATCTGTTATTATATCCACCGCTTCCAGATGTTATTGGTGTGGGCAGTGGTTACCCTGCTCAAAACTCCGGAGCTATGCAGAATAAAGGATGGGAGATCGTTGCCGGTTGGCAGGACAAAATAGGTGAATTCGGCTACCGTGCCAACTTCAATTTGTCTGACGTGCGCAATAAGATTACAAGTTTGGATAACTATGCGGTCAACTTGGGAGACAAAGTACGGTTGGTTGGTCAGCCTCTTGATGCATTTTATGGATTTAAAGCCGACCGTATCGCCCAGGAGAGTGATTTTGATTTGGTCAATGGCCAGTATGTACCTAAGTTTCCATTTCAAAAAGGCGATTTAGTTGCTCCAGGCGATTTGATCTATGTACCTACCGATCCTAATGCTAAAGAGATCACTGTAAAAGATGATAGGCATGTATTGGGCAGTGATATTCCGCGATATACCTATGGTTTCCGAGGAGATCTTAATTATAAAAATATTGATTTTAGCTTCTTCTTACAAGGAGTCGGAAAAGCCGATGGTTATCTTTCCGGATATGCTAGGCATTCTTTCATCAATAACAGTGCAATGCCTCAAGAGATACACTTAGACCGTTGGACACCAGACAATACGGATGCTTCATACCCAAGGTTAGTGTATATGCGTACCCACAATACCCGATTATCATCCAAATGGATAGAAGACGCATCTTATCTACGGCTCAAAAATGTTCAGATCGGTTATACTTTTTCACCTAAATGGACCGAAAAAGCACGTATCAGCAAGTTACGTATCTACGCGTCGGCGGACAACCTATTTACCAAAACAGATTTCTTCTACGGTTACGACCCAGAAGTACCTTCGGCCAACGATGGAGCTTATTACCCTCAGGTCAAGACTTTTGTGTTCGGTGTCAACTTAAATTTAAGATAGATAATAATGAAAATTCAATATAAAAAATATACTAGGCTAGCTTGTGTTTTGTTGCTCAGTGTAGGGGTGTTTTCATCCTGTAGTGATTTTTTAGATCGGGTACCACAGGACGAGATTGTAGACGATACCTATTGGAAGACCCAACAACATCTGGAGATGGCAGTTACGGCCATTTACTCCCGTGTCAAAGCCAAGAATCTCGTCGATATGGAGAATCTGGCTGAGAATACGATGTGGCCTACTACCAATCAATACAAAGATATAGGTTCTGGTGTCTTTCCTGTGACCCAGCCTACGGTAAACAGTGAGTGGGCCAATATGTATCGGGACGTGCGCGAGTGCAATGCTTTTCTAGAAAATTATGGTGGAGCCACAGAAAATGAGGCCGGTGCCAAAGAGCGGTTAGCTGGCGAGGTACGCGTTATCCGAGCTTTGGCCTACAGTTTTCTGACCTCTTTTTATGGTGATATCCCATTGATTACAAAAACGCTTAATCCAGAGGACCCTGAGCTCTATAGCGCCCGCGATCCTCAGAGCGCGGTAGTCGATTTCCTGATGAAAGAACTAGACGAAGCAGCTGCAGTACTGCCCGTCAAGATACCGGGAGGCAAAGACCTTGGCCGCGTGAGCAGAGGTACCGCTCTGGCACTCAAATCCCGTATTGCTTTGACCTATGGTCGTTTTGAAGAAGCCGAGGCAGCAGCCAAGGCCGTTATGGATCTGGGCGTATACCAGCTTTATGACAGCGGTAATCCGAAGACAGCATACTGGGAGCTGTTTACACGTGCGGGCAAGCTTGCTGCCGGACGCAATAAAGAGACAATCTTTGCCCGTATGCATCTGGAAGACATCATCATGCACAATCTGAGCCGCGAGATACAAGTCCCTGATCAGTTTGCTCGGTTTGTACCTACCCGATCGTTGGTCGAATCCTATTTATGTGCGGATGGACTTCCTATTGATAAATCACCACTATATAGCGATGCATCCTATGCCGATGTATTTAAAAACCGTGATCCCCGTATGACACAGACTATCCTGACACCTGGAGATACTTGGGGTGGGCGATATGATGGAAGGCCTATAGCGCAGAATCCCGATCCCACTATATTTCAGGTGCCAAAATTTAGTCAGGATGGACGTGGCTCCGTGACTACGACAGGATACTATTATAAGAAATATGTAGAGCCTTCTGCCGTACCGAATTATAACCGTGACGACAATGATATCCATCATATCCGCTATGCGGAGGTTTTGCTCAACTATGCCGAGGCCCGTTTTGAGCAGGGCAAGCTGACTCAAGGCGATCTAGATATGTCAATCAATCTCCTTCGTGATAGGGTAGGTATGAAGCGTATGGATCTTGCATTTTTGGCGCAGCACGGTATGGACGTACGTACAGAGATACGCCGGGAGCGTCGTGTAGAGCTGGTGTTGGAAGGGCATCGTTACTTTGACGTAAGACGTTGGAAAGAAGGAGAGATTCTAGGACGTGATATACAGGGAGTGAAGGCTTCGTGGTTTCCACAGTTGAGCGCCGGTACCTTTCGCAAAAGCGAAGATGGTTATTTGCTTGTGCAGTGGAATCGGGCATTCGAATCGCCAAAAAATTACCTATGGCCTGTGCCACAGACACAGTGGGAGAAAAATCCTAATTTGGGACAAAATGTCGGATGGTAAATAGGAGCGTCTAGCTTCAAATACCAAAAGGGCTATATTATTAAGATATGGTCCTTTTGGAATCATTTAAGAAGTTTTTTCCTCTTTCTACTCAATTGTTAGTAATAGCTATGATAAAATACAAAAAAATTAATTTCGCTGTGTTACAGCTTGTAGGTTTGGTGTGCCTGAGTATATTTCTTACTTCCTCTGTAAGTATTGGCACAAAAGAAATAAAAAGTGATACGCTCACCATGATGACCTACAATATCCATCATGGAGCTCCTGCCCACTCTACAGAAATAAACCTAAGAAATATTGCAGATGTGATATTAAAAAGTAAAGCCAGTATCGTGGCTATACAAGAGTTGGATCGTTTTACGGGGCGTTCGGGCAATGTTGATCAAATTGCGGAGTTGGAGAAGCTCTTGCATATGAAAGCCTATTTTTCTAAATCTATCGATCACGATGGCGGAGAGTATGGTGTTGCTTTGTTTAGTAAGTATCCGCTGGTATCCACCCAAAAAGTTAATCTTCCTATGGCTATAGCTGGAGAGCAGCGTAGTATAGCCTTGGCTCAGATCAGATTGCCCAATGGCAAAGAGTTTTACTTTGGATCCACCCATCTTGACTTGAATGTGCCCAATAGAACAGCTCAGGTGCAGGCTATCAAAGCACTGGAAAAGGAATTGGATGCACCTCTGATAATCGGAGGCGATTTTAATGCGACACCGACCAGTGCGGAGATGATTCTTTTGCAGGAATCCTTTAGTCTCTCATGTCCTGTTGGCGGGTGCGGTTTTACTATTCCAGTAAAGACACCGAAGCGTGCCATTGACTTTTTTGCTTTTAATTCCACTTTCAACGGTCTATTCCAGTTCAAAGGATCACACGCTATGGTTGGAGAGGAGGCTTCAGACCATCTGCCGCATGTCGCTGATTTTTTGATTTTAGATTAATAGAGCAGAGATTCTATTCTTTTAAAAAAGCATAATTTAGCTGCCATCATCCTCGGTGGCTTTATCATTGATTTGGTAGCTCTTGCATCCGCAGGGGCTATTCTTTACGCCCCCCTCTTCTTCCACAGGTGGCACCAGATCTATTAAAGGGTGTTACGGTACGCAGTCACTCCATTTTTGCCAGCCTTCTCAGCCAAGCTATCCATTCTGGAAAAAATAAACCATTTCTTGTGCAGATCTTTCAGTGAGGTCTCAATTACTTTACCGTCATTTTCCAGGGTAATACCTGTACACCACTACGTATCAGGCTTTCTTCACCACCATAGATCAAATGAGGTGTTACGATTTGAGGCTCGGCCAATTCTGCGAAATGCTTTAAGTTTTTAAATAAGGGAGCGCTTATTGTTTGAGTGGATTTTATCTCATACACGTCAAATCCACGGGTATTCTTGAGTAAGAGGTCAAGCTCTATTCCGTTATGATCCTGCCAAAAATAATATTGAAGATGCTGATAGCTGTTTTCATTAAATTTTTGAAAATTGGCAATTACAAAATTTTCAAA
>NZ_WFKN01000009.1:0-172153 GCF_011007405.1 Sphingobacterium sp. xlx-130 | reverse complement strand
TGCAGGTGATATCTTTTCCAACACGGATGTGGTGAACGAGATCAAGAACCTTATCAGTGGTAACGAGACGCTGACCAGTATTGTTTACGATGCTACAGCGAAGACCCTTACCTACAAGGATGAGGACGGTACGGCTACGGTCCTGAACCTGGTTGATAATGATAAGCAAACAATAACCGACTTTTCGATTACAGAAAATACTTTGTCTATTACACTAGAGAACGGGAATACTAAAACTGTTGACTTGTCGGTTCTTTCTGAAAAAACAGTTTTGGCAGCGGGAGTAAATGCAACGTTAACCGGAACAGGAATAGCAACTTCTCCTTATGTTGTTGATGTGGCTACAGCAAATGGCGAAACATTAGGTGTGGTAAAACAGGCGGCAACAAACCCTTCTGTAACAGTTGTAGGCGGTGTATTGGGTGTGAACCAATCAAATGTTTCAGTTTCAGGTGAGGTGACAGGATCATTGAATAGCACCATCATTGCCGATAATGTAATTGATGCGGACAACCTTAAGTTGAAAGCTGTACCAGCAAGCAAGCTAGACGGAACGGGAGCTAAAGCAGGACATGTTGCCACAGTTAACATTGATGGAACTGTAAGCTACAAAGAGATAAACCCCTCGGCAATATCAGGTAGAAAGAATATCTCTTCAACAGATGGAATTAGATTGACAGGGACGACCACAGGATCGGTTTTGGAAGATATTGCTATAGGAATTGATGATGGAGGGATTGGTCCAGGTAAGATTACTCCTGGTATAAATGGGCAGATTTTGACTGTAGATGCTACAAGTAAAGTCGTCTGGAAAAGTAAAGCAGATCTGGATGTCATCACTGGTGTTAGCAATACCTCTATTAATAATAATTTGACGACTTCAGTTAATGGTACTACAGGAACGGCTGTAAATATTATTAATAGCAATAAACTGGAACTGAATGGTGGACATCAACTTTACAGTACGGTTAATGGGGTGGCTACATCGCCGGCAGTTGATTTGTCTTCATATTATAATACGGATCAACAGCAAGTTTTGGATTTGAGTATGACTTTGAATAAACCCGGAGAGATTTCTTTGACACTTGAAAATGGCGGCGGTGAAAAGTCAGTTAGTTTGATCTCTACAGATGCCAAAAACCAGATCGTTGCTGGGACTGATGGTAAGCTCCATGTATCGACGGACTTGATCAACTATAGCACAACCGAACAGGCCACAGGTAGAAAATGGATCGGAGATGTTACCGTATATGAACGTACGCTAGAAGTAATCTTAAACGAAGCAAGCACTTTTATTACATTGCCTTCAGCGAATAGACCAACGAAGATAATTGGTGTGCGTTTCATCAATAGATCGAATAATGCAATAAGTAGTGGAATTATGAATTATGACTCAGGGACAGGTAAAATTATTTTTGGATCGGGTTTAATGGCAGTCACTCAGCAAGCTGGAACCTATGATTTAATTTTGGAGTATACCAGATAGTTTTTGTCGGACCTCGAGCTTACTCGTTTGAGCGATTGAATACAAGCAGATCAAGAAAAGTTTTTAGCGGAAGGCAATGATTAATAACGAAACATGAAGAATTGGCTAATTATATTATTAAGTACTCTATTTAGCGGATCTTCGCTAATTGCACAGAGTCGGTCCGGATCTTTTGAAACAAGCAACGGGATGGAGTACATAAGTGCAGGGAATTACAAAATTGTATACGCCGAGACTTTATATTTGGGGCCAGCGGCAGACTGGAAGATTGATGGAGAAGTCCATATTTATAGCCGGAATGTGTGGGTTGATCAGAATGCAAAGATCACCGGAGCAGGTACTATTTACGTTCATAGCCCAACTACCAACCCCTATTATGAGAAGTTGAAAGCTTCTGCAACTGAAATAGATGCAAATAATGGAAATTTCATCGGGGTAAATATTGTGCTGACCAATCCTCTTGGAATTAAATTAACTAACATCGTCGCTCCGAGTTATGGAGGAGGAGTTTCTAACCAAGGAGCTCTTTCTGCAGCATTAAAAATTGGAAAATCTATTGATTTTCGGGTTGACGGAGCAAGTATTTATCTGAATGGAAACAATCTGGAACTTTCGGAGACCGGTGAATTGTTGAACTATGGACCAGAGCGTATGGTGGTGACCGGTAATGTTATTACAGGACACATGATTCGCGGCTATAGTACAATAAAGGAATTGTTTTTTCCTGTAGGGGTTGAACAAGGGGACTATACTCCAGCACGATTGATACCACAGACCTGGAATTCACGTGTTCATGTATCGGTAAACAATTATTTAGCTTCAGGGATACAAATACGGGATGAAACGTTGGGTATGGATCGGATCTGGAATGTTTTTGCGGATAAAAATATGAAAATGAATTATACATTGAGCCATAATATGCAGACCAACGGGGTGGCTTATGTAGATGCCGATGCGCGGATTGTCCAGAATGCGGATGGAGGGAATTGGATAGGAGATGTAACTGTAATTGAGGAAGAAGGAGTAAATACACGGAATGATATAGAGACAATGTCCGAAAATACGCTTACAGGAACTTGGTTTACAAAATTCTCTTTGGAAGGGCCTACGGCCAACGATGATAGGGTTACTATGTCGTACGGATATGACGTAAAGATTGACGTTCTGGCAAATGATGAAGCAGGATCTAGCGCTATTATTCGTAGCCAGGTGAAAGTTGTGTATTATCCTCATAATGGGCAGGTTATGGTCGGTATTGATGGTGTTGTGACATATGTTCCTAACAATAGATTTGTAGGGGAGGATACTTTTGAGTATGAAATTGTCGACATAAATGGGAAGCGGGACAGTGCTCGTGTGACGGTTCAGATTATGCCAAGAGAGCTTTTAATACCTAATGTGCTGACGCCCAATGAAGATGGTAGTCATGATCGATTTATTATTCAAGGAACGGAAGCTTATGATCAAATAGAACTTACTGTAATAAATCGTTGGGGCAATGAAGTCTATCATAATGAAGACTATAAAGATGAATGGGATGGAAGTGGTTTGAATGAAGGTACCTACTATCCGATTATTAAGGCAAGAAGAGACGGAAAGGTACGGGTGTTTAAAACTCATGTTCTTCTCAAACGTCACTAGGGTAAATTATTATATAGGTAGTGTGTTTGATTCGAAAATGGCTGTAGGAGAGGAAAAAAATATAGTTTTTACTTTTAGGCGTCCTTTACCCAAATCAGTTTCTAGATGTATGGCAGGGTCTATGAATAGAAGGAGAATATTTTTTTTGATCGAGATACTGTGCAGTATTATTGCTTTTAGACGGTATCCGTGTGATTGGGGGATAAGAGGAAGAGTTTTATCGGATTAGAAAAAAACTAGAATGAAAATTGGCTATAGTTAAGATGGTAGAGATACCTGTACTACCGTAAGGCATAGTATAGGAGGTTTAAGTGGGACGAAAGGATAATGTTAGCCTTAACATAATAAGGAAGAGAATGAAGTATTTACCCATAGTTGTATTGCTGTTGTCTGTAGTGAATGTGTATGGACAGCAAAGTATTCAGTTTACTCAGTATATCTTTAACTCGATAAGCGTAAATCCGGCTTATACGGGATATAAAGAAGAATGGTTTGCACAATTGGCACTTAGGACACAGTGGGCCGGTTGGGATGGGGCTCCAAAAACAGGATCTATTTCTATCGATGGTGTTCTGGATTCAGAAAGTAAGCGTCATGGCGTAGGGCTTCAAGTTGGTACAGATGCGTTAGGAGCACAGAAAGTCACTTCTTTTTTTGCTAATTATGCGCTGCGTTTACAGTTGAATCGGGCGGATACCCGTCGATTGGCATTTGGTATTGCGTTGGGTACGAGTCAATATAGTCTGGATGGGAGTAAGTTAGATCGTTTAGAGGTCGATAATCTGATCCCTGATGGAATGATAAGTACATGGAGACCAGATATTCGATTAGGTGCTTATTATAATACAGAAAAGTGGTATGCTGGAGTTGCAATACAAGATTTGTTTGCTAAATCGTCAGAAAGTGAAGAATTTATTTTTAACGAAAACAAACTTGAAAGTCTTTATCGTAATACCAATTTGTATTTTATTGGAGGAGCTGTATTCGAGTTGGATTCCGATATATTGCTGCGCCCAAGTATATTGGTGAAAGATGACTTTAAAGGTCCTACTTCCCTGGATTTAAATGCAATGTTAATTTTTAGCAATAGGGTTTGGCTAGGAGCCGGTTATCGGACAAGAGCTCGCATATTCAAGCGTACTTACTGGGATCATTCTCCAAGTAAATTAAGCAATTTGAACGCAGCAACTGGTATCGTTCAGTTTTACGCTACCCAGCGTCTGAGGATAGGCTATTCTTATGATATAATGCTGAATAGAATGAGTGGGCTCCAAAATGGATCACATGAGATTACCTTGGGTTTAACATTTGGTCAGTCTTTTAAGAGGGTAATGAATCCCCGATATTTTTAGGATGTTATGGTTCGATTTAATGAAAGAGAAATGATAAAGGATATAATCACATTAATTGCCCTAATTCTAATCTTAATGACTAGATGTGCCTGCGGACAGGAGGGCGCAAATGTTCGTACACGGGCGCAAGAGATGTTAGATCGCTATGAATATAGGAAAGCTGCTTCGCTTTTTGAGTCATTGGTTAACAGGGAGAAAGCAATACATAAAGATGTAGAGCGATTGGCTGAATGTTATTTTTATCTACAAGATTACGAGTTAGCTGAAAATCTTTATGCACGCGTACAGAAGACGGATGATTTTGAAGAACAATCGGTGTTGAATTATGCTGAAGTTTTAAAGATGCAAGGAAAATATAAAGAAGCTAAGATTCAATATCAGCGATATGCATTGTTATATAATGAGTCGGAAAAGATTATTGTAGCAATGGCTGGAGCTGATTCTGCACAAGCTTGGCTCACACATCCTACGGCGTATTCAATGGTCAATCAGCAGGAAGTGAATACAAAAAGTTCCGAATATGTTTCTTTTTCGAGTGATTTAGGTATCTACTATGTTTCCGATGCAAATGCAAAGATATATAGCGATGAAAAGGATTTAAAAAGAGCTTATTCACGTTTGTATGGAGCATTACGCGATAGTGTTGGGTCGCTATATAGTCCAAAACGTTTGTTAACCGTTGTTAATCAATCTAAATACCATGTGGGGGATATTGTAATTAGTAAGGATGCACAAACGATGTACGTTACACGGACTTACACTGGAGTAAACTCAGAAATTAATCGCGAGAAGGGGAGGCGATACCGACAGTACAATTTAGAGTTGATCTTGTATAAAAAGGTAAATGGAAGATGGGAAGAGTCAAGCTTTCCTTATAATAATACGCAAGCATATTCTTTAGGTCATGCTGCGTTAAGTGAAGATGAAAATATATTATATTATGTTTCTAATATGCCCGGTGGTAAAGGAGGAAAGGATATTTGGTTTTCGGAGCGACTTGATAATGGGTCTTGGAGCGAACCAATAAATGCAGGAACTGAAATAAATTCAACCGGGGACGAAATGTTCCCGCGAGTCGATGGGGATGAACTTTATTTTTCGAGCAATGGTTTTGCGGGAATGGGGGGACTGGATATTTTTAAAGCCAGAGGTATGAAGTCTGATTTTTGCAAACGGGAAAATCTACGGTTTCCGATCAATTCGGCCAGTGATGATTTTTCTTTTGTGCTATACCAAAAGGATAGTCTTGGAAAGGTCGGTTACATATCTTCTAATCGACCGGGAGGTAAGGGAGGGGATGACATCTACAGGTTTAATCTGGAACATCCAAAATTTACGACAGAATTGAAGGGTATAGTACTCAATAAAGAGACGGGAGAACAGTTGGTTGAAGCTTCCGTTGTGCTTTATGACAAAAACAAACAACTTCTTGCTAAGAAGAAAAGTGATCAACACGGAAGATTTTTCTTCTCCTTGGCTGGAGAAATGGACTATACAATTCAAGTAGAAAAGGAAGGCTTTTTAGTTGGGGTTGCAGAAGTGAGAGGGCTGAGTAGAATTTCTCAAGATTCTAGCACGAGTATAACTTTAAGACTAGAGCCGGTTATACAGGTGGGACATAAATTTATCTTGGAAAATCTATATTACAATTTAGATGCTTATGCTCTTCAAAATGAGTCCAAGAGAGTTTTGGATAGGTTGGTATACACGCTACGTGACAATCCAACTTTAGGGGTTGAACTATCCAGTCATACGGATAGCCGTGGTTCAGCAAAATACAATCTTAGACTTTCACAAAAGAGAGGATCTGAAGCTGTTGATTATCTGGTGAATAGAGGGATTGATAGAGGTAGAATAACATTATCAGCGTATGGGGAAGAACGTCTGCTTAATCATTGCGTTGACGGTGTAAAATGTTCAGAAGCAGAACATCAAAAAAATCGGAGGACAGAAATTGAGATACTAGAGTTTAGGGAAATTCAGATGCAGAAAAAGTAAACAATTAAAAGTAATTAATGCCAACTCTGGTATACTTTCATAGGTAGATTTGGAATTCGGTATTGTCTCTCCGGCAATGCCGAATCTGTTTTAAGGCGGAATACTTTGTTGGTGTGGTATGAAGTATCTATGTAGTATACGGTGGTGTATCTGAGACGTATATAAATGGTCGTAGTTAGCCACTTTTGATCGTATTTTTAAAAAAAAAAGAATATGTTGTATTAAGTTGATTTGGCGTAAATTATGAATAAAAGAAGAGGTAAAAAGTATTCAAAAAAAATAAAAAAGGAGGTCGTATCAGCGATTGTAAATGGTGAGTTATTAATCGGTGAAGCTGTGAAAAAATATAATATTTGTACAAAGGCTACTATTGTTAGGTGGTTAAAGGTACATGTCGCAGAAAGTGACACTATCCCTTAAAGTGCGTAGGTTGAAAAGCTAGGGTTTAGATCTTATAATCTAAGCCTTAAAAAAAATAAGCATCAACTAAAGAAAGGAAAAAAAGTTATCAGACGAAATTCAGTCCGCGGAATCAAACTTTTTGAACGTGCAGTTTTTCCTTTTTTTAGAATATCTCCTGGGAATGAAAAGAATGGAAATCATAATTAAGCAAGAAGCAACTCTAGACGTAGAATGGTATTTTGATATATAATAAGTTTTGTGAGCTTACTCACTTGGTATTTCTTATAATCGAAAGTTTATTTTTATAATCTGTGGGTGTTGTTTTCTTAATTGATTTGAATGTTTTATTAAAATTTGATAAACTACTAAAGCCACAGGCATAGGCAATATTACCTATTAATTCGTTACTTTCGTTTATCATTTTGCAGGAATAACTAATTCTAATTTCATTTAAAAATTGTGTAAAGCTTTTTTGTGTTCGGTTTTTAAAGTATCTACAAAAAGCAGGCTTTGTCATGTTTCCAATGACAGAAACTTCATCTAGACTGATGTCACGGTGATAGTTTTGAAACATAAATCTAATGATATTGTCTATCTTATCATAGTTATTTGTTAAAGACTCTATATCGTATCTTGTATCATTTAAAACTTTATAAGCATTTGTATTTATAATAAGATCCATTAGATCTAAAAACAGCACGACTTGTTTAAGCCCTTCAGCGTTGGAAATGTCTAAAATCAAAGGTTTCATTCTTTGGGCCAATAAAGGTTCGAAAAGTATACCTTGCTTAGAAATCTGGAGAAAGGAGTGAAGTCGCCTAGTGTCAATAAAATTTCTCATTACTGCAAGTAGCTTTTCGGGATCAAAAAAAAGTGTGATAGATCGAGCAACGATGCTGTCGGGAAAATCATCGGCATGGGTATACCAGACGTGGGGCAAGTTTGATCCTAGAAATGTGATCTCATCCTTCTCATACGAATCAATATTGTCTCCTATTATTCGCTTACCAGTACTTTCTAAAACAAGATTTATCTGACATTCTGGGTGATAGTGAAATTCAGTAGCAAAATTAGTGTTAGAATAATGTTTGATACTAAATGCCTGTCGATTAATATCATTCAATATTTTAGCAAATGTAGGTTTCATAATATTTTGTTTATACGGTTGTACTAAAATAAAACCTGAATCTCAAAAAAGAAATAGAAAACTAGCTTTTAAACAGGATTTACGTAAAGTTATTGATGTTGGTAATATGTTATATACGCAATGATCAAGTTGGTTTTTTTGACCTCGACCAGAAATCCATATTTCTAAAATTAAGTTTGCTACTGTCGAACGTGGGGTCTTCCTTACGTGCCAGTTGCTCTTGATAATCCTTATAAAGTCTATACACTTTGTTGTGGAGTAGTATGATCGCAACAAGGTTGAGCCACGCCATCATGCCTACCCCGATGTCACCCAAAGTCCACGCGGACTCGGCAGTGCTCACACACCCCATATAGACAGAGATAAGGATGAGGAGACGTAGTAACCACACAATAATGCGTTTTGACGATTGTTTGCTGATAAAGCTGACATTACTTTCGGCGATGTAATAGTAGGCCATGATCGTGGTGAAAGCGAAAAATGTGAGTGCTAGGGCCACAAAGATATTCCCAAAGGCTGGGAAGTGATGTGCTACGGCCTGTTGTGTGAAAGCAGGTCCCATTTCTACTCCTGGAATATGTTCGACGATAAAGCCTCCTTCGGGGTCCTGCACATTGTATTGGCCCGTGAATAGGATCATCAATGCGGTGGCCGTGCATACGAAAAGGGTGTCTACATAAACCGAAAAACCTTGTACCAAACCTTGTTTGATCGGGTGCGAAACCTCGGCTGCTGCTGCTGCATGAGGAGCTGTACCTTGCCCGGCTTCATTGCTATAGATGCCGCGTTTTACACCCCAGGCTATAGCGCTGCCAGCAACAGCACCAAAAGTAGCCTCCATATTAAATGCCGATTTAACAATCAGTGCCAAAACACGAGGTATCTCTTGTAGGTTGAGAACCATAATGACAATAGCCATGAGGATGTAGGCTCCGGCCATGAAAGGAACGACAAACTCAGCGACCTTGCTGATACGCTTTACCCCACCTATGATAATGATGCCTAATAGGCACGCTAGGAATAGGGCAGTGAAGAGAGGCGGGATATCGAATGCCTTCTCGACAGCGACACTGATACTATTGCTCTGTACGCTTGGAAGGAGGAAGCCTGTGCTAATAATGGTGACTATGGCAAATGTCCAGGCAAATATCTTCGAACGTAATCCTTTTAAGATATAGAATGCCGGTCCGCCACGATATTCTCCTTGATCTACTTCCTTGTACATCTGCCCCAAAGTGGCCTCAACGATAGCCGATGCACTTCCCAAAAATGCAATGATCCACATCCAGAATACGGCGCCAGGTCCTCCCATGCCGATAGCGGTAGCGACGCCTGCGATATTACCAGTACCGACACGCCCCGAGATAGCCAATGAAAAGGCCTGAAAGGAGGATATTCCTTTGTCCGAACTACTGCCTTTGAATAGGAGACGCACCATCTCACGAAGTTGTGTAAGTTGTGGGAATTTAAATCGGACGGTAAAATAAATCCCAGTGATAAGACAAAGATAGACCAACGCATCACTCCATACCACATTATAAACTTTGGTTATCAAATCTTCCATATATTGCAATTGTATAGGTTCATAGCTTGCTAAAATATGTAAAACAGTTCGTCATTGTCTGAATTATTGTATAGATTGTGTTTATAAAGATGTTTGTGGTATATATGTATTAGTTATTGGAATAATAGTTGTTTGTTTTTTGGGGATTGTGGCAGCAATTCGGGAGGTCTCATATTTTATATAAATTTATAATGAAGTAGCTACTCTCATGTATTCTAATGCTAATATACAACTTAGCTGGCTATTGAAATAATTTGAAAAAAGGAGGTTTTTTGTTCTCCTTTTTTGGACAGGATATTTTGACGTTATCATGTGTCTGGGATGAGGTTTATTACGCTTCAAATGCCTGTGCAAAGTCAGCGATAAGGTCATCTATATGCTCTATACCGACAGAAATCCGAAGCATCCCGCGATTGATCCCGGCTATTTTTTTCTGTTCGCTCGAATGATGTCCGCCCCACATACTAGCCGGGTGTACAACGAGGGATTCTACTCCACCAAGACTGGCAGCATTGGCAAATACTTTTAGATTTTGGAGTATGTTTTGTGCGTGACGATACTGCTCTTCTTCGGTAGAACCCGCTACCTCGATGCATAACATGCCCGTAAAGCCTTTCATCTGCTGGCTTGCGAGCTGGTGCTGTGGATGGGAGGGAAGTCCTGTATAAATGACGGATTTGATATGATTGTTCTGGGACAGCCATTCAGCAAGCTGCTGTGCATTCTCATTGATCTGACGCACGCGAAGTGCTAAGGTCTTTAGACCACGAAGAAGCAACCAGGAATCAAATGGACTAAGGCTGGCTCCCAATACCAACGATCTTCGCCAGACTTTATGAATAAAATCTTTAGAACCACATACAGCACCGGCAGTCAGATCGGAATGCCCACCCAGGTATTTGGTGGCACTGTGTACGGTCACATCTATGCCAAACTCTGCCGGTATTTGGTTGATCGGTGAGGCGAAGGTATTGTCGACCATGGTGGTGATGCCATTTTCCTGTCCTAGTCTGCCGATAAAGGCTAGGTCGGTGATATCTAGATTTGGATTGGAAGGTGTCTCAATATAGATGAGTTTTGTATTGCAGCGGATTGCTTTGCTGAAAGATGCATTATCTGTCTGGTCTACTTGTGTAATCTCAACATTGTAGTCGTTGAGAAATTCTTTCAAGAATAAGGACGCTCCGGAATAATGGGACTGCTGTGATACAATATGATCGCCTGATCGGACGATAGCTAATATAGCAGTGCTAATGGCAGCCATTCCGGTAGCCAGGACAAGTGCGTCTTCTGTTTTCTCAAGTGAGGCTAAAATAGCGGCAACCTGACTGTTGGTTGGATTGCCATGCCGGTGGTAAAATTCGGGATGTTTTGTTTCGGTGGCAGCGATAATGTATTGGTCTAGATTATCACTAGCCAGATACGTGGAAGTCTGAAATATAGGGGGCACTACGGCACTTGTTTGGTTGTATTCTTTGCCGATGTGTATGCTGTTTGTTTCTAATCTTGACATAATGGATACGGTTTTATAATTCTAATGTACGAATAATCTATTGATTTAGTATACATTTGGGTGCCTACAAAATTAGCTTTTATATTAGGACACAATATATTCGATGTAAAAATGATTTTATGTAAATTTGTGTATATAAGACGCTGGCTGACATAGCGTAAAGAATGTTTAATTTTTAATCGGATAGTGATGATAAAATCAAAAGGTTATGCTGCTAAGGATAGTAATTCGAAACTGGAGTATTGGGAATTTGAAAGAAGAGAACTGGGCGCCAACGATGTGTTGATAGATATATTATATAGCGGTATCTGCCATTCGGATATCCATCAGGTTCGTGATGAGTGGGGAGGGACGCAGTATCCGATTGTTCCGGGACATGAGATTGTAGGTCGTGTAAGTGCTGTTGGTAATGCTGTGATTAAATTCAAGAAAGGTGATTTGGCTGGGGTGGGATGCATGGTGGCGTCTTGTGGAGAATGTGAAAACTGTGAGTCGGACCAGCAGCAGTTTTGTCTAGAAAAGAAAACTGTATGGACCTATAATAGTAAGGATGTCATGCATGATCATACGTTTACATTTGGTGGTTATAGTAATAATATAGTGGCAGATGCTGATTTTGTGTTACATATACCTGAATCTTTAGATATTAAGAAAGTTGCTCCTCTGCTGTGTGCCGGAATTACAACATATTCGCCGTTAAAAAGATGGAATGTGAAAGCAGGACATCGGGTAGGGGTATTGGGACTAGGCGGATTGGGGCATATGGCTGTTAAGATTGCAGTGGCTATGGGAGCGGAGGTAACGATGATTAGTCATTCACCTCGAAAGAAAGCCGATTCTACCTTGTTGGGTGCAAAACACTTTCTGAATATGAATGTTCCTGACGAGATAGTTGGTTTTTTGGGTTATTTTGATTTTATTATTGATACGGTATCTGTTCCGCACGATTATAATCTTTATTTAAATTTACTGAGAACTTATGGTGTGCATATTTGTGTAGGTATTCCAGCGGCACCTATTGAGATCGAAGGCCGTTCTATCATGGGAGGTAATAAGATATTGACAGCCTCAAGTATAGGAGGGATACAAGAGACGCAGGATATGCTTAACTTTTGTGCCCAGCACGGTATTCTTCCTGAGACTGAAATGATTGATATTGATTATGTGAATGAAGCTTATCAGCGCGTATTGGATAGTGATGTGAAATATAGATTCGTCATTGATATGAAGTCAATAGATCGGTAAATATGTTTGAAAATAAATAAAGTGATGATCTCACTTATAACGAAAAAGGCGTTCTGAATTATATTCAGAACGCCTTTTTTTTGCCTTTTATTTAGCTTTCCCCTACTCTTTTCCCCATTTGTCGAATAGGAAGAATATAGCCCCTAGGGCTACTGCTCCAATAGAAAGATACGTGTTTAACATAGTGAAATTGTTTGAGCTCTTTCCTGTTTTTTGACGATATAATTTGACAGCTTCAAAGTGAGTATGCAGATCTGTAGTAGAAGATGAATATTTTGCGGATTGAACAGGTATCGGTGTACGCCAAGCGTCGTAAGGCCTAGGACGAAAGTTAATACAGATTGCTAGCAGTTTGTATATGTCTTCGGATGGATTGGATGTAATGCCTGATACATAGTTTTTTAATGGTCTTAGTTTGTCAAGATCCATTAAATCTAGTTGATGAATGACTACGTTGTGATCCGTAGAGCACGATAGAAACCTCCCAACAGTCTTGCTATCCCCCGGAATAGGTTCCTCTGATAATCGCTGTTTTATCAACTTTCGAAGTCTACCTGTTGAGGGTTTTTGTAATTCAATAGGTAGTCTCCCTAGACGCTTTTGTTCCAAAAAACATGCTACCACTTCGCTCTTAAATTGCTCAAACATAATCCAAAATTAGTGTAGTACGACTGTTGAAAATTACGGGAAACCGTAAAATAGGTGTGAATATTTTAAGCTTAAATTTTTTTTTGTTCTTGGAATTTTTTGAATTCAACGACACTATTGGAATTAATGGTGGAATAAATGGTACGATTGGAATTATCATTAAATCAGGACTTAAACCACGCTAGGTTTGCTCTCAGAATCTAGTTAAGGATCACTGCAAACGTGGTGGTGATCTAGTAAAAACAAGATACTATCGAGAAGATATTGTAGGAACTGTTTGCCGGTTTGGGAAGCAGCATATAGTTCCCGCAATGGACACTCCCACTTCCCGAAAAAATCAGAAGGCCTTCTGAAAACAATGTAGTATCCCGGCGCACGATGCACCGGGGCTACTCAGTTTTTGACTTTTAATTTTTTTAAAATGTGGGTATTAACGTTAGTGCTACTAGCAGGTAGCTCCTTGAATAGTTCTGTGAATTCTAGTTGTCCTAATACAACAACTGGACAGTTTGTTTATCAATCACATCCTGAAAGTGAAACGGGTAAATCAAAAGGTATCATAAGACCTATTCCTCCTGTGGTTCGTAGGGCAAATGTTGAACAGGAAAATGGTACAGGCGGAGATAAAGGGACTACACGTCCACCGGTAAAGCCACTAAAAATTTATAGCTATCTTGATCAAGAAAATGGTACAGGCGGAGATAAAGGGACTACGCGTCCACCGGTAAAGCCACTAAAGATTTATAGCTATCTTGATCAAGAAAATGGTACAGGCGGAGATAAAGGGACTACGCGTCCACCGGTAAAGCCACTAAAGATTTATAGCTATCTTGATCAAGAAAATGGTACAGGCGGAGATAAAGGGACTACACGTCCACCGGTAAAGCCACTAAAAATGTTTAGTAGAATGGTATAGTTGAGGTACGGACAACATATGTTGCAAATTCAATACTTACAAATCTGTAAAAGGGGATATTTTTAATTCCTCTTTTACAGATTAGTTTTTTTTGGTTTTAAATTGACTATTTGTGGTCGCTAAATGTTATAGATGATCGTGTTTTTAGTATCTTAAGCACAAAATTATAGCTTTGAAAATTGGTGCTTTTTTTTTTCTGTTATTATTGAGTGTGGTATCATGCGGGGATCAGGAGTCTGTGTTAGTCAAAACTGATTCAGTAGACGAGTCCATGTATCGAGAAGCAATAAGATTTCTGGATAAAGGGAAATTAGATAGTGCCTTTGTTTTCTTTGACCGTGCTAAGGATTTGTATCTTGAAGCGCGGGATAGTAGTGGTATTTCGTTGTGTCTGATTCAAATGGCAATAACACTTACGGATGTTGGTGATTATTTAGGTGCTCAAGAGTTATCTTATCAAGCATTCAAATATCTTAATATTGAAGATAGTACGCAACATAACTTGATCAGTATTAACTACAACAATATTGGCAACGCAACAGCTCAGTTGGATGATTTTGATGAAGCATTACGTGTTTACGATCAAAGCATTAGATTCGCAACAAATACGTCTCATAAGGAGTTGGTGTTAAATAATAAAGCAGTAGTATTATTTGATTTACGGCGGTTTGAAGAAGCTTTGAAGATATATGAGAAGCTAATCGTCGAAAAGAGAACTGATGATCTTTCGTATGCTAGGGCGCTGACTAATTATGCGAAGACGAGGTGGCGGATAGATACATATTATGATCCATTGCCTGATCTTTGGATGGCCAAAGATATTCGAAAACAGCTTCAGGATGTGTGGGGCCAAAACTCCAGTTACACCCACCTTACAGAATACTATGAAGATCGGAATATAGACTCTGCAATTTACTATGCGCGAAAACGATTTGACATGGCGAATCAACTGAATAGTTCAGAGGATCTGATGAATGCATTTACCATGCTTGTTCGCCTAGAACCTAGTGATTCTTCCAAGGGTTTGATAGACAGTTTCAAGCTTTTGCAAGATAGTGTACATAGTTCAAGGTTACTTTCTAAAAATCAGTTTGCCTCCGTCCGTTATGAAGCGGAGAAAAATAAGGTTGAGCATACTGAGTTGAAGAATAGTCTCTCTGAAAAGATACAAAAGATCAATTTACAGCGAGTCTGGGCCTCGATTGGGGGGATCTGTATTTTATTATTCGTGGTGTTGGGATACGTTAGGTCAAAACAGCGTAAAGAAAGAATGAAGAATGAAGCTGCTGAACGCATAAAAGTAAATCAATTAAGAACATCAAGAAAAGTGCATGATGTTGTGGCCAACGGTTTGTATCGCGTGATGTCCGAGATAACACATATTGAGACACTTGATAAAGACGATGTATTAGACAAGATTGAAGACATGTATAATAGGTCTAGGGATATTTCTTATGAAGCGGAAACTGATGACGAATCTGAACTCTTATCTTTTGATCAAGTGATAAGCAGGTTATTGAAATCTTTTTCGAGTATCAAGCATAAGGTGTTTATTGTTGGGAATGATGCGTCGGTCTGGGAGGGGCTGTCGGCGGTGCTAAAAGAAGAAATACACCGTATATTACTAGAACTCATGCTCACCATGAGAAAGGACGGTAGGGAAGCTACCGTTTTGGTTCGATTTGTACGGGAAGCGCAGTGCTTTAGCATAACGTATAAATATAACGGGAGTAGAATGAAAGGAATTCATGACGGAAATGGTATCAGAAATACGGAAACCCGTATTCAGAGGATTGGAGGAAAGATTATCTTTGAGAATAAAGAAGCTGATGGTTTGAGAATAGATATTCAGATCCCCATCATTTAAACCATGTGATATTTTATGTTAAAAAGAGTATTGATAGCTGAAGATCATGAGTTAGCTAATATATCTGTACAAAAGTCATTAAATGACTTTGGCATTAAGGAAGCTAAATATGTCTACTATTGTGACCATGCTTTGGTATGGCTCAAGAAGGCAGTTTTGGAAAAAGTACCATATGATCTTTTGATTACTGATCTAGGATTTGAAGATGATAATACGGAACAGGAAATCAGACATGGTCTTGCATTGATAGAAGCTGCTAAAGCTATCCAACCGGAACTAAAAATAATAGTCCTTACGGCTGAACGTCTAAATAGCAAGATTGACAACTTGTTAAAATTGGGACAGGTGAATGGTTTTGTGCGTAAGGCAAGACGGGATGCGTACTATCTATTAGAGGCCTTGTATGCAGTAAATGAAAATAGACAATATATTTCACCTGAAAATACACAAAAATATTTTGGTAAAAATAGTTATGAGTTTAGCAAACAGGATATTGCAATTATATCGCTGTTGGCTGAGGGGGTAGCACAAAAGAATATTCCAGTTTATCTACAACAAAGGAATATTAAGCCTTGGGGGCTGAGCAGCATTGAAAAAAGTCTCCGACAAATGAAGGATATTTTAGGGGTAGGTAAGAATGAGCAGTTGGTAGCATATTGTAAAGATATTGGTCTCATATAATTTGAAGACATTTCAATACCCGCCATAGCAAGAAAGCTGACTTTGACATGGCTAATGTTTTAATTATATGCTATCGTAAAGTAATGGCGAAAAAAAAAGGATAGACCGTAATAGTTTATCCCTTTTGTAAGAAAGTATTGTTGTAATATATTATGCTAATTGCACGTTAACCGCATTGATACCTCTTTGAGTCCTTTCAGTGTCGAAAGTTACAACGTCACCTTCGGATACTTGGCTTTTTAAAGCAGATACGTGTACGAATACATCTGCACTTCCATCTTCTGGAGTAATAAAACCAAATCCTTTAGTTTCATTGAAAAATTTAATTTTGCCTTTGTTCATTATATTTTAATTTAACACTCGCAAGGTAAGTATAATAAATGAATAATCAGGTAATAAAAAAAAAAACTCTAAACAATTTGTTTAGAGTATTACGTACGCCCATCAGGATTCGAACCTGAGACCGACGGTTTAGAAAACCGTTGCTCTATCCAGCTGAGCTATGGGCGCCTGTCTTTCAGTGCAACAAAAGTAGCGTTTTGGATGTCAAATACAAAATATTTATTCTTTTTTTTGTGCTGTATCGAATAACTGCCTGCATGACAGTTGTATAATTTGTCTTAAAATCTTAATATAGTTTAAGAGTGAAGTTTTTGTTGTTGGTTACCTTTGTATTGTTAAGAACAAAAGCAAGATAAATTAGTTTATTATATTAACAAGTTATATTAAATAGTATTATGGCAACATGGAATTTAGATACGGCGCACAGTGAAATTGAATTTAAAGTGCGTCACATGATGATCTCTACAGTAAAAGGACAATTTAAAAATTTTGAAGTATCCATTAATAGTGAGTCTGACGATATCTCAAAAGGAATAGTGAGTGTAAAAATAGATACAACCTCAATAGATACGAAAAATGAACAAAGAGACCAACATTTGAAAAGTGATGATTTTTTTGATACAACAGAATTTCCTACTATCACATTTGTATCAACTTCGGTGGTAGGAGATGTACGGGACGATTTTAAGATTCATGGTGATTTAACTGTGAAAGGAATTACTAAGTCAATCGTGGTGAAAGCTGAATTTGGAGGCATTGCGAAAGACCCTTGGGGTAATGAGAAAGTTGGATATACCGTAAAAGGAGCTATAAATCGATCTGATTTTGGATTAACATGGAATGCCGCCTTGGAGACTGGTGGCGTAATGGTCTCCGATGAAGTGAAATTTGAAGGTGAATTACAGTTCTTAAAAAGTTAATAATCAGCATTTATAGTGATTTGTGAGCGTTTTTTTGAAATAAATTTTGGAAACCAAGGTAGAATTTCTACTTTTGTGGCGGAGAGCTGGCAGAGTGGTCGAATGCGGCGGTCTTGAAAACCGTTAACTGTCACAGGTTCGGGGGTTCGAATCCCTCGCTCTCCGCAGAAAGACCTCCATCGAAAGATGGAGGTCTTTTGCGTTTAGAGGGATGAGAGCCCCACGGTATCGATTCTTGAAGGTTCAGGATATTGCGCAAGGGCGATCGAGGGGCTGAACCAATCCTTCGACAGCCGCTTGCTAACAAGGAAAAGGTATCAAAACCCTACAAATTCAAAAAATTGAAGTTTTTTTGTTTATAGACCAATCCCGTTTTTTTCAATACTTCCTGTTTTCAGCGAGATGCTAATGAGACCCTAAAATTTAGTCGCTGGGGTCTCGCTAAAATAAACTTCAGGACACAGCACAAAAAGATCCAATTGTACCGAATAGCGCTAACTGGATGTCATAAAGTAAAACTCATAAATCAATTTTACTTTGTGTAAAATAGTAGATCGATAAATAACAGACCAGAGTATCTTGTTTACTCGCTCATTTCGTATCTTTGTGTAAAAAAATAGAAGTAGGTTAGATTCGAAATATGAAGATTAGTTTGTTGTGTATCGGAAAGACGGATGATAAGTTTATTCAGGAAGGAATCGATAAATATCTTAAGCGATTAAAGCACTATGTGCCGTTTACAATCGGAATACTGCCGGATGTGAAGAATGTGAAAAGCATGTCTGAGGCACAACAAATGGAAAAAGAAGGGGAACTATTCTTTAAAAATTTGACCAATGCGGATTATGTGGTTCTTTTGGACGAAAAAGGAAAAGAATTTAGATCTATTGAATTCTCAGAGTATTTGGAACAAAAGATGATCGGAAGTGTACAACATGTGGTCTTTCTTATTGGAGGACCTTATGGCTTCGCTCCTAAAGTGAAAGAACGTTCAAATGCGAGTATGTCTCTTTCGAAGCTAACATTTTCGCACCAGATGGTTCGCTTATTTTTTGTAGAGCAGGTTTATAGGGCTTTTTCAATTATGAAAGGCGAACCTTATCACCATGAATAGTTTGTAGATTTATTATATTCTTTGCATCTTTAGATAAAGACAATAGTGTTATGGATAAGTATAAGAGAGATTACAAATTTAAAAGCAATGAGGGGGAGCGGAGTCTTAAATGGCTGATTGTCATTTGTGGGATTGTAATTGCTGCTATCGCTTATTTCCTTAGTTAAAAGTAAATTAGTGTATATATAAAATAAGGCGATATTTGGGATATCGCCTTAAAATCACACTAACTATAAATGCAGCTCCCAGAAAGGGGCTTCATTTGTGATAATCAAGCACCATGCACTGGTAAGCATGATTTCAGTGTTATAAAAATATAAATCATTTTTAGAATAATCAAGCTTTTTTGAAAATAAAAAAAAACGAAAAAAAACCTAGATTTTAGGTTGGTGATCTGTTTTTTTGTAGCTTTCCCAAGCGACTTGATCCGTTTTAAAAGTAAGATGCTCGCTATGTAGTTCGTGGCAATCTATTAATCGAAAAACTTCCTCTTTGTCTTGTGTGTTAAGGGGCTCAAAATTCATCGGACGCTCTTGTAGCGGCATTGTTATCGGACCTAATGCTTTTACCAAGTAATAGATGGATAAAATCTGACTGTTATTGAAGCTTGATTTCTCGTAAAAATCGGTTGTATAAAGGTGTTTTACTACTTCGATCTCTAAATTGCACTCTTCTATAAATTCACGTTTTAAAGCATCTATCAATCCTTCGCCATATTCTAAGCCTCCTCCGGGGAATTTAGTAAAAGATACACTTTGCGTGCGTTCGTCACTCACTAATACTCTATTCTGTGCATCTATCAGTATTCCATATACCCTTACGTTGAACATGTACATACTACTTCTTGTTTATTTATTCTTGGGGGTTAAATCTTTGATGAATATATTTCTGAATTCTACGGGTTGTCCTTCGCTTTGAAGTGCAATAAATCCGCTCTTCAGGGCTTTCCCATCTATTTTCATTCGAGGATCAAAGTTGTTTACTACTGATCCTCCGATATGTGGTTTGTTGTAAGACAGTACGGTGTCCCCTTCGATAATATGGTGAATGATGGAATCTCCTAATACGATGAGTTCTGCTTTCACCCACTGGTCGCCGTCGTAGGTCTTGGATTTTGAATTTATGCAATGGGTTGTTAGCAGCTTACCTTGATGATATATGTGTGTGCCAGGTGAACACATGTTGCCTGTAGGTCTTGGTTTACCATCGCTTAGGCCCCCCAGAAATTGCATTTCAACAGATATGGGCCAGTCTTGGTCGGCAGGCATTGTTTTGGGATCTTGCGAATGGAACATAATACCACTATTGCGCAAGGTATAAGAAGGTGCCCCCGGGTACAAATCCCCGTAGAATCGGTATTCCAATTTTAAATGATAGTTGGTAAATGGAGTGTCATAATAAAGATGCCCAAACCTATTGTCATAAGACTTGCCATAACCATCATAATTTACTTGGATAACTCCATTATTAACACGAAAAGTAGCAGCGAAATTGTTACCGCTCTCGTAGGGATAAATTTTCGCTGTCCAGTTTTTTAGGTCTTTACCATTGAAGAGAGACTTCCACCCGTTATCGATCTGTCGTTGTGAAGCGCAGGATACAGTTACAAGTCCGAAAGCAAAAAATACAATTTTATGATAGATTTTAAACATGATTAAATCTCCTGAAATCCGCTTTCTATAGACATTTCGTCAATAAACAAAAAAGAGTAGTGTCTGGGAAGAAACCATGCTACTGTGCTTCCTATTTGCTGGAAGTCTTGTTCATTGGCAAATTGAGCCGGTGTAAAGTTGAAAACTAGATCTTGTTTGACCTGGGTTTCATCTTCAAAATTACGGGCGATCAACATTGTTTTCGGTATATTAATTCCTGCGTGTTTTAAAAATTCGCGGAGTTGTTTTCTGATATATTTAGGCAGTATCGCATCTGAAGGTTGACCTATTAATACTTTTTCATCGTTTCCAATTACTACATTTTCTTTGTGATTAGAGAAGATGCTTTCGTCACTATAGAAGCTATCATTTAACTCAAAATTGGCAATATCTCCATAAGTAAATATCCAATCAGGCTGTTCGGTTTGCGCGTTGATTACAATACCAAAACCCTGTAATAAAAGTGTTGGAAGTTGCTTACTGATTACAAAAGCATGAAAGTGCTCATTTGATGTAACGGTCTCTAGCTGAACATAAGGAAATCCATCGCTAGCTATAATAACCTCTGGGGAGCCTAGTTTAAGGTTGGCATCAGCAATGTTTTCCAGAAAAGTTCCTATCCATTTTTGATCACGCTCAACAATTGGAGTTTGAATCAAAGTATTTATTATTACCGTCTTTTCCAAGTCTCCTAAGCCTATTTCGGTATTGTCTGCACTATTTTTCAAATTCATTAATGTGTTATTATTACGTTAAGTTGTGTTTAAAAGTACATAATAATACTGTATATTCTAGATCCTGTTTAAAATTTACTGAATATAATATCTTAGATATGCTGCTACTGGGGGGATTCAAAAGAAGGCTAAGCGTGACTGAGCTATAGTTAAAAAGGAGCCTTAATGATACTTGAAGTTACTTAGAAAATAAGATTGGATATATACCTCGAAATAGCTGAGGAAAGTGATTAATATTACTAATACTTATATTGTAAGAACTAAATTTGCTACTTTTGTTAAAATAGAACATTAAATTAATGATAGATACTGATTTAAAGGTTTCCGTAGATTTATCTACTTCTAAACTGAGTTTTGATGATTTTCGTCAAATCATTAAGGCGGATTATGAATTTGCCGTACAGAGTAGGGTGGTGAGTCTATTGGGACGTAAGGAGGTACTGACAGGTAAAGCCAAGTTTGGTATTTTTGGGGATGGAAAGGAACTCGCCCAAATTGCATTAGCTAAGGTTTTTGAGCATGGAGATTGGCGTTCAGGTTATTATAGAGATCAGACATTTGCTTTCGTTTCTGGTATAACAACCATTTATCATTTTTTTGCGCAATTGTACGCGCATCCTGATATTGAGGCGGATACGTCATCTGGAGGTAGACAGATGGTTGCGCATTTTTCGACTAATTTATTGGACGAGAACGGAAACTGGAAGGATCAAACATTAATAAAAAACTCTTTTTCTGATATCTCAACCACAGGTGGTCAAATGGCGCGCTCGATGGGATTGGGACTTGCATCCAAATTGTACCGTAATAATAAAGACCTCTCTTATTTGAAGTACTTTTCGAATAATGGAAGGGAAGTCGTCTTCTGTAATATTGGAAATGCTGCTACTTCCGAAGGTGTATTTTGGGAAGTAATCAATGCGGCTGGTGTACATCAAATACCAGCAGTTATATCTATTTGGGACGATGGATATGGGATATCTGTACCGAATTCGATCCAAACCAGTAAAGGGGATATTTCGGAAGTGCTGAAAGGGTTTCAGCGAGATGAAAATGGAGAGGGGTATGAAATTTTTAAGGTGAATGGTTGGGATTATCCAGGACTATGCGAGACCTATGAAAAGGCTGCCAAGATAGCTCGCGAAGAGCACAGGCCGTGTATTGTTCATGTTACAGAGTTAACCCAGCCGCAGGGACACTCGTCATCAGGGTCTCATGAACGTTATAAAACGAAGGAACGTTTAACTTGGGAAGTTGATTATGATTGTAACATCAAAATGCGCCAATGGATATTAGATGCCGGGATAGCCTCTGAAGAAGAACTCATAGCGATAGAGGATAAGGCAAAAAGATTTGTTAGAGAGGAACAGCGTAGGGCTTGGTCTGATTATAGAAAAATGATTCAGGCTGAGTTGGATGAGGCGGTTTCATTACTTTCACAGATTCAAGACGAAGTAGTTGAGCTGCCGTTGAAGACCTTGATCAGTTCGTCTGAAGCTTCGTTAAAGGAGATCTACTCCACGGTAAGGCAGGTGCTGAGAGAACTTCGTTTTAAGGATTCACCGCAAAAGAAAGCATTGCTGTTGTGGTATCGAGATAAGCAGATATTAAATGCCGATAGATATAATAGTACACTTTATGTGGAGTCGGATGCAAGTCCATTTAACGTTGCTGTTGTGGAGGCTGAATACGAACAAGATGCTGCTATAGTGGATGGACGGGAAGTGCTGAATGCTTGTTTTGAAGCTAATTTTAGCAGAGACGAACGGATATTGGCTTTTGGTGAGGATGTTGGTAAGATTGGGGATGTGAATCAGGGATTTGCCGGATTGCAGGACAAGTTTGGTGAAATGCGTGTCTTTGATACCGGAATTAGGGAATCTACGATTATTGGAAAAGGGATCGGTCTGGCTGTTCGTGGACTACGCCCTATCGCTGAGATACAATATTTGGACTACTTATTATATGCCCTCCCCGTATTAAGTGATGATCTAGCTTCTTTGGGGTATCGCACTAAAGGTCAGCAGAAAGCACCTCTTATCATTCGCACTCGGGGGCATCGTCTAGAGGGGGTTTGGCACTCTGGATCACCCATGACAGTTTTATTGGGAGCTTTACGGGGGATTCACGTCTGTGTACCCCGCAATATGACGCAAGCAGCAGGAATGTATAACACATTGTTGAAGTCAGATGATCCAGCTTTAGTCGTAGAGTGTCTTAATGGCTATCGCTTGAAAGAGAAAATGCCGAGTAATGTAGGTGAATTTACAGTACCTCTAGGGATCGCTGAATTATTGCGATCGGGTACCGATGTAACCGTGGTATCTTACGGTTCGACACTTAGATTAGTTCAAGAAGCTGCTTTAGAGCTGGATAAAATAGGGATTTCTATTGAGATTATTGATGCACAGTGTCTTCAACCATTTGATAAAGAACATATTTGCGTTACTTCTCTAAAGAAGACTAACCGTCTTCTTGTTGTGGATGAGGATGTACCTGGTGGTGCGAGCGCCTTTATATTGCAGCAGATTCTAGAAGATCAAGGGGGCTATTATCATTTGGAGAGCAAGCCTCTAACTTTAAGCGCAAAAGCACATAGACCTCCATATGGTTCTGATGGTGATTACTTTACAAAACCATCAGTGGATGATATAATAGAGTCTGTATATAGGATTATGAACGATGTAAATCCTCAACAATTTCCATCATTGTTTTAAAAATCATTTACTTTCCCGGTTCAGTAATTTTAATTACTGAACCGGGAAAGTAAATGATAATATTATTCAAATAGTGAAGCTGCACCTATTAATGCAGCTTTTTCTTCGTATTCTCCGATACGGATATTGAAATCAACAAATGAATTATCATTATTAATGATCCCCCAAGCCTTGGCAATGTTTCCACCAATAATATAATTATTACAAAGATGTTTGTCGGAAAAAAAAGTTAAGAACTGATATAAGTTGCTACGATATTCTACCATTATAGACTGAAAGAAATCTGTTTGATGATGTTTTTCTATAATTTCTTTAAGACCAAACTCTTGTAAGCCTGATAGTTCTTCAAACCGCCTTGTGAACCAACGAGTCACTAAGTACTCTTCAAAAATACTGTCCTTATAAGGAGTATTCCATAAATTAGCATCATAAGCCTTATCTCCTTGTTGCCATATGGCGCTACCTAGTCCAGTCCCTAGTGTAATCCCTAGGATACAATGTTCCTGATGGCGACCTGTAGCGAAGATCTCTCCTTGTAAAAATGCAGCCGCATCGTTGATATAGCGTATGTCGATTGAAGGGGATTCCAACTCCTCACGCAATGCTGAAGTAATGTCAAGTTTGTAAAGATCGTCATACTTGTTTTGTCCATTCATTAGAGAAATACCATTTTCATAATCGAAGGGGCCCGGCATAGCGATACCGATTTGATCTATTGGGCCATTGAAGCGAGCAATTGATTCTTTAATTGCATTTGTCCAACTTTGAAAAATCGATTTAGCATTTTTAGAAGAATTTACTTCTGCGCGAGTGATAGTTTCTGAAAGAATTGACCATGTATCGCAAGCGACAATAGCGGAGGTAATGTGTGTACCTCCGATATCGCAAGCTAATATATATGTAGACTTACTTTGTGACATTTAAGTATGCGTTGTGTTTTAATAGGTGGTCAGCGATTACAAGAGCAGCCATGGCTTCTACGATAATAACAGCTCGTGGCACAACGCAAGGGTCATGTCTTCCTTTACCTGATATTACGGCCTCTTCGCCTGCTTCGTTTAGTGTGGGTTGGTCACGCATGATTGTAGCGACGGGCTTGAATGCAACTTTGAAAGTGACATCCATGCCATTGGATATCCCGCCCTGTATACCACCAGAATAGTTTGTGCGTGTTATAGTTTTATTGGCTTCTTTGACAAAGATATCGTTGTGTTCGGAGCCTTTTAGTCTAGATCCGTCAAAGCCTGATCCGTATTCGAAGCCGTGTACGGCATTAATACCCATCATAGATTTTGCCAGATCAGCGTGTAATTTGTCAAATACGGGTTCGCCCAATCCTACAGGTAAATTCTGTATGATGGTCGAGATGCGTCCGCCCACAGTGTCTCCCGCTTTGCGGATACCATCAATGTAATCTATCATCTCGTTGGCTGTGGCTGGATCAGCACAGCGGACAATAGTGGACTCGCGTAGTTCTAATAGATTGCGTAAGTCTGAGTTGTCTAGATTTGGTGATTCGATCGAACCTACACCGGATACATGCGCAAATATGGTTATGCCATGTTGTTTTAGAAATAGTTTAGCAATAGCACCAGCTGCAACGCGCGCAGCAGTCTCTCTTGCCGACGATCGGCCTCCGCCTCGGTAATCACGTATCCCATATTTCATCTGATACGTATAGTCCGCATGTGAAGGACGGAACTTATCACTGATATGAGAATAGTCTTTGGAGCGCTGATCTTCGTTGGGAATGACGATAGCTATTGGCGTGCCGGTAGATTTACCTTCAAATATACCAGATAGAATCTGCGCAGTATCACTCTCTTTACGTTGTGTAGTAATTTTGGATTGACCAGGGCGCCTTTTGTCCAACTCAGACTGAATAAATGCTTCGTCAATCACTATGTTTGAAGGACAACCGTCCAGTATAACACCTATCGCCGCACCATGGGATTCGCCGAAAGTGGTTATTCTGAAAAGATCTCCAAATGAATTTCCTGCCATAATTTATTAATTGAGGTAAATATATTAAATCGTCTATACTTTAGCGAAAAAATATAGACGATATATCTGATAATTGTTTAGGATGTGAAGAATCCCTGGTTCTGAAGGTCCTCCCAAAAAGTAGGATAGGACTTTTCGACTACTTGAGGTTCTTCAATGATAATGTTGTTAAAAACCAATGCTAGAGGTGCAAATGCCATAGCCATGCGGTGATCTTCATAGGTCTTTATGGCTATAGTACCAGGATCTGCTACATTTTGACTGTGTAGGTGATAGTTGACTCCGTCCTTTTCCAATCGTGCACCATATTTAGCGATTTCATTCTGTAGGGCAGCGATACGGTCTGTTTCTTTAATTCTTAGTGTTTCTAATCCTGTAAATGATATGTCCCGCTTTAACACAGAAGCCACAACAACTACAGTCTGGGCTAAATCTGGACATGATTTGAAGTCAAAAAGTGTTTTGTCGGACACAATATCCGTTTTTTCAAGAAAGATTCCATCTGCTTCAAAGGTCGTCTTAACGCCGAAGTGCGTCATGATATCCGCTATGGCTATATCTCCCTGTAAACTATTCTTCTTAAGACCTGGTAATCGAATTGAACCAGTCCTAGATAAAGCGACGATAGCATACCAATACGAAGCTGCACTCCAGTCGGGTTCGATATATAGTGTGCTTTCCAGAGCCTGCTGAGCTTGGATCTGAATACTGTTTTCAATCCACAGATGTTTAATACCAACCTCACTTAACATATCCAGTGTCATAGTTACATATGGTAAGGATGTCAGTTCTCCTTCAATCTCTAGTGTAAGTCCTTTTTCGAGAGCTGAAGCTATTAAAAGAAGTGATGATACATATTGACTACTTACATCGCCTTTTATCGTTACAGATTTTTTAGATTGAATTAAAGGACCGTGGATTCGCAATGGGGGATAACCCTCATTTTGTGCGTATTGGATCTCTGTTCCAATGCTATTCAATGCATTAACAAGAATGCCTATAGGACGTTGTTGCATTCTAGAAGTACCTGTCAATATAAATTCCCCTTGGAGTAGATTGAGGTAGGAGGTCAAAAACCGCATAGCCGTACCCGCTGGACCAATGTCTATTGTTTTGACACCATTAGCAGCATTCTCATGCGCTTTTTTTATAGCCTTAGTTAGCAATAAAGTGTCATCGGCATTGGAAAGGTTTTGTATAGTAACCTTTCCAGCGCTGATGGCTTGGATGATAAGCGCGCGATTACTCTCTGATTTTGAGCCAGTGAGCTGTACGAGGCCGCTTATCTCCCTTGTTGGATGCGAGAGCTTAATGCTTGGTTGCTCCATTATGCCTCCGCATTAACTTTTGTGTTCATGATCTCATTCTGCTTACGAATAGACTCATTGTGTAATAGCTCTAAGTATTTAACGGTGAAGTCTTCGCTAAGATTCAGTGCCTTAGCGAGCTGTAAACGTTTTTGGACGATTTCATCCCAGCGTGATATTTGTAAGATTGTCACGTGATTGTCGCGTTTGTATTCACCTATTTTTTCAGCTATCTTCATACGATCACCGATTTGTTTGATAATCTGATCGTCCAATTTGTCTATCTGCTGACGTAATTCGGCTAATTTATCGTCGAATGCAGGATTGTTAGATTCGGCATGACGGATCGAAAGATTGTCCAATAAATCTGAAAGTGCTGCTGGTGTTACTTGTTGCTTGGCATCAGTCCATGCTACCGAAGGGTCGATATGTGATTCGATGATAAGTCCTTGCATATCCATATCCATTGCTTTTTGTGTAACGTAAGGAATCAATTCACGATTGCCACAGATATGACTTGGGTCATTTATAATAGGTAGCTCAGGAGCAATTGTTTTCAGCTGTATTGCAATATCCCACATCGGTTCGTTACGGAATGCTGTCTTTTCGAATGATGAAAATCCTCTATGTATAGCGCCTAATTTTTTTATACCAGCACCATTGATTCGTTCTAATGCTCCAATCCATAAGGAAAGATCAGGGTTTACCGGATTTTTAACTAAAACAGGAATATCTACGCCTTTCAATGCGTCGGCAATCTCTTGGACGGTAAATGGATTTGCCGTAGAGCGCGCACCTACCCATAATACATCAACTCCTGCCGCTAATGCTTCTTCAACGTGTTTCGCTGTAGCAACCTCCGTTGCTGTAAGTAAACCTGTTTCTTCTTTTGCTCTTTTCAACCATTGTAAACCAATACTGCCAATTCCCTCAAATTCTCCCGGACGAGTACGGGGTTTCCAAATACCTGCACGAAGTACATTTACTTTTCCAGTGTTGGCTAAAAGGTGTGCTGTAGAAACAAGTTGTTCTTCTGTTTCGGCACTGCATGGTCCAGCTATGATTAAGGGTTTGTCCCCGATGTTGATCCAAGATTGTAATGGAAGGATGTCTAATGAATGTTTCATTTTATTTTCAATTTTTTAGTTTTATTATTATTTAGTGTGTTGTTTTCGATTATACTTTTTCGTTTTTGATATACTCGCCCATGATACTGAAATTGACAGTATGTTTGAGTACTTTGCGGATGGCAGCATCGTAATCGGCTTGCTTTTTCCATTCGACATCTACATAAAAATCGTATTCATTGCGGCGTCCTACTACAGGCATGGACTGTATCTTACTGAGATTGACATTTTGTTCTGCAAAGCATTGTAATACGGACGCGAGGGAACCTACGGCATTACCTGTCTGGAAGGAGAGGGAAGCCTTGTTGGCGCCCTTTTGCTCAACGACCTCGTTGCTCAAAATTAAGAAGCGAGTTGCGTTTTTCTTGTTGGTTTCTATACGCTTTTCAAGAATATTAAGACCATATATTTTTGCCGCAAATTCACCTGCAATTGCTGCAGTATTGGTGAGTTGTTCTTCTTTTATTTTTTTTGCACATCCTGCTGTATCCAGCCCCTCCTTAATAATCCAGTCTGGATGGTCGGAAAGAAATTCGTCACACTGTCTAATTGCTATGGGGTGGGATTCGATATATTGTATGTCATCGAGCTTTACACCAGGTAACGCTAATAGATTCTGCTGGATATTAAGGTGTACTTCGCCTACGATATGGAACCTGTAATCCCTTAATAAATTGTAATTAGGCAAAATGCTTCCGGCGATAGAGTTTTCAATAGCCATAACGACATTGTCAGCTTTGCCCTGCTTAAGCATTTCACAGGTTTGTTTGAATGAACTACACTCTAATGTTTCGATATCCTGTCCGAAGTATTTGAATGCAGCCTCTTCATGAAAAGAAGCTTTTACGCCCTGGATTGCAATTTTTGTTTTCATATTTAATACTTAAATAAAAAAGGTCCCGGATTGAATCCGGGACCTTTTTTATATTTTATTCATGTTATGAACTCTATACATACTAGCCCCGGCTCTTATCGCTAAAATAAAAGAAGTAAAAATAGTTGTATGTAGTTACTGTATTCATTGTCTCTGTTTTGATATTCCAAAGGTATGTGATAGAAAAGTTATATCCAAATTTTTTTTGTTTTTTTACTTTTTTTGAAGCTAAAAGAAAGGGTATTTATATTATTTTTTTTGATGATATTTCGCCTTTTTTATGTTGTTTTTTTTGTCATTTTAAAAATATGTAAATGTTGTTTAAAAATGCTTAAATGCGATATTTTTTATGATTTATGTGTTTTTTTAGACTATTTATTGTGTTGTTTTTACTTTGTTTTATGTCTTAAAAATGTTGTTTTTTTTAATTTAAATTCTGTTTATTTATTGTTTTTTTTTTACTTTTTTTTGTTCTTGATAAGGTCGGATTAAATATAATGTGATACTGTCAGGATATAATTCCACTCTTTTTAGTAGTATTGTAGTCTTTTAGTAATATCAAATATGTTATATGTTATCTTGAGT
Source organism: Sphingobacterium sp. xlx-130 (assembly GCF_011007405.1). NCBI lineage: Bacteria > Pseudomonadati > Bacteroidota > Sphingobacteriia > Sphingobacteriales > Sphingobacteriaceae > Sphingobacterium > Sphingobacterium sp. xlx-130. The sequence goes on along the minus strand of NZ_WFKN01000009.1, from coordinate 142,317 downwards.
GTTTTTTGTAGTGTTAGCGTTGCTGTAATACTAAAAATAGCACGCGGCAAGTCGTTGAATGTACAACAGCTTGTATTATGGAATTACCCGACTACAGTTTTATTAACTTATTTTCTTTTAAAGCCAGCTTTGTCAGATATTTCTTGGCAGACATTGCCGTATCAGTTGTACGTCCCGCTTACCATATTATTGCCTACACTTTTTATTTTTATCGCTTTGGCTATTAAATATAGTGGCATTGTAAAGACCGATATTGCACAGCGTATGTCATTGTTTATACCTTTACTTGCCTCTTTTTTGTTTTTTAACGAACAGGCAAACACAGGAAAAGTGGTAGGTTTGGTCATAGGTTTGGTAGCAGTAATCTGTTCTGTGAGCTGGAATAAAAGCGGTACTGATCAAAAATCTAGTAGTATACTATATCCATCAATTGTTTTCGTTGGAATGGGAATTATCGATGTTTTGTTTAAACAAGTGGCACAACATACTGAGGTGCCCTATATTGACTCTATGTTTTTTGTATTTGTCGGGGCAATGTTTATCGCTTTTTTTATATTGGCATCTCAGTTTTGGTTACTGAAAAAGAAAGTTGACTTGAGAAGTATTATATGGGGCAGTGTTTTAGGGATATTCAATTTTGCGAATATTTTTTTTTATATGAAAGCACATCGCGCTATTCCAGAAAATCCATCTATTGTATTTACCACGATGAATGTAGGTGTCATTGTGGTAGGCTCGATAGTCGGTGTATGGATGTTTCGGGAGAAGCTTAGTCTTTTGAATAAGATCGGCCTAATATTGGCTGTGATATCTATATTATTAATTACGTACCTGTGAGTTTATTTGAAGATACATACTTAACGATTGGTCAGCCCTCTGAGGGTGTTTTTAGAGATAAAGGTAGTAAGTTTATTGCCTATGCTTACCCATTTAAAAAAGAGACGCACCTAAAGGAGATTATTGCAACGCTGAAATCACTCCATCCAAAAGCGAGGCATCACTGTTGGGCTTATCGTCTAGGCACAGACCGTAGTGTTTTTCGTATTAATGATGATGGAGAACCTTCTGGCACTGCCGGGAGACCTATTCTAAATGTATTACTATCTAAGGATCTGACTAATATTTTGGTCGTGGTAGTACGTTATTTTGGAGGAACATTGCTTGGTGTCCCTGGATTGATAAATGCTTATAAGATGGCGACTCAGGAAGCCCTAGCAGAGGTTGAGGTCATTGAAAAGACGGTCAATGATGTTTATGATGTGTCTTTCGAATATTTGCAAATGAATGATGTAATGCGTCTATTAAAAGAAGAAGAAATTAGTGTTTTGAGCCAACAATTTGATAACAGCTGTGTTATTACTATAGAAATTAGAAAAAATCTTGTAAACACGGTGTTGTCAAAATTGGATAAAATTGAGAAGACTAGCGCTAAATATTTGTACACTTTATGATAGCAGATACTGAATTGATTTTGAATGCGGACGGAAGTATATACCATCTCAATATTCTTCCGGATGATTTGGCTGATACGATAATATTTGTTGGTGATCCCGACCGAGTACCTTTGGTCTCAAAATATTTCGATAAAATAGAAATAAAGAAAGGAAAACGGGAGTTTGTGACACATACAGGGCTGTTACGAGGGCGACGTTTGTCGGTGATATCGACCGGTATTGGTACGGATAATATTGATATAGTAATCAACGAAATAGACGCTCTGGTAAATGTAGATTTCTCAACGAAGACACTTAAGGATAAACTGAAAAGTGTAGATATTATAAGGATTGGAACCTCTGGTTCCATACAAGGAAATATTCCGATAGGTACTATTTTGGCGAGCGAGTTTGCTATTGGCTTTGATAATTTAATGCAATTCTATGTTAAAACCTATACGCCTATGGAGCAAATCCTGTCGGACAAAGTGGGGAGTCACTTTTCAAATTTGTCTTTTCGTCCATATATAGGTGCTGCTAGTCCTAAGTTATTAGCTAAATTTGCATCAGGAATTGCTCAGGGAATTACGATGACAGCCCCTGGATTTTATGGGCCACAGGGTAGGAGTGTCAGATCGCATAATATGTATCCGGATTTGATACAAAAAGCGAGCTCTTTCGTAACTAATGATGGTCGACATATAACTAATTTAGAAATGGAAACAGCTGGTATTTATGCACTTTCCAATATGTTTGGTCATCACGCACTTTCTGTAAATGCAGTATTGGCATCACGACTTGATGAAGAATTTTGTTCCAACCCTGCAGAAGTAATTGATAGGGCAATACAGTATGTATTAAATCGGATTTGATATTGTTAATTGGGAGATAAACCTTTACGAGTAGAATCAAATTTTAACATTATAAAAAGTAAAATTGTAAAACTCCACAGTGAGGATCCTCCATAACTAACAAATGGCAAAGGGATTCCTATAATAGGAACTAATCCAATGGTCATACTTAGATTGATGAAGAAATGGAAGAATAAAATCGATGCAACACAGTAAGAGTAAATGCGAGCAAAGGCTGTCCGTTGTCTTTCGGCAATATGTATAATCCGGAATAATAAAAATACATATAGGGCTACTACGGTAACAGAGCCTACAAACCCCCATTCCTCACCGATAGTACAAAAAATGAAGTCGGTACTTTGTTCCGGAACAAAGTTGTATTTCGTTTGTGTTCCTTGAAGATATCCTTTGCCGAAAAGCTGTCCTGAACCAATTGCAATCTGGGATTGGTTTAAGTTGTATCCTTCTCCTCTCGGATCATTGACTTTACCTAGTAAAATATCAATCCTACTACGTTGGTGAGGCTGTAAAATATTTTCCCAAGCAAAGTCAACACTCAACACATAGATGGATGCAGCTAAACAGAGTAGCGCAATATTAAGTATGTGCTTTCGCTTTGATCTATTGAAATAAGCCAAGGTCGCACAAATAGTAAAGATAATTCCGATCAATATCCATTCGTTTTCAAGTACCAATGCTAGTACAAAAAGTAAAATAGCTAAGCCTCCCAATAGTAATAGTTTTGTGTTGACATAGCCCTCTCTATAGAAGACAAAAACTAGCGAGAAAAAAACAAGAGCCGAACCTGTATCAGGTTGTAATTTGATCAAAATAACAGGCAATAGCACTATGCCAGCTGCGACAGCAAGGGAGGTGAGATTAGGTGTTTTGCTAGCTTGGGAGTTGAGGTAATAAGACAGTAATAGACAGGTGGCTAGCTTTCCAAATTCAGAGGGCTGTAGTCGAAAAAAACCTAAGTCTATCCACGATTGATTACCATTTACATTTTTTCCTACAATAAGAACAGCAATTAAAAGTAAGATTACGACACCGTATACTATTGGTGTAACTGAAATAAAAAAACGTTGGTCTATGATTAATATACTAAAACCAATTATGATTGCGGTAAATATAAAAAGGGCTTGTTTACCGTAGTTGGTAGCTAAATTAAAAATATCTGGGTATTCTGGGTTATAGACTGCCGCATGTATATTAAACCAGCCTATAAGACATAGTGTGAACCAGATTGCAATCGTTGTCCAGTCTATTCGACCTAAAAAGCTATTTTTAGTGTTGTTCATATCTACGGCTTAATTGGCTTTGGTGGACTAATAGTGATGATTTTTGTGCTCTTTGTGCAATTTGCTTTTTTACCTGCGTACTGTCTTTTTTTTCTTTGTTATTATCTTTCTTACTTTCCGTCGGTTTTGCTTTTACCTGAGGTAACAGGCTGGCATTTAATATGCGGTCCTGAAGATATTTTGGTAGCGTTATCGTGTCGCGGAGATGTTTTTCGACAAGCATACTTGCTATAGGTCCAGCCCAGGTTCCTCCATAACCGGCATTTTCGACAAAGACTGCAATCGCTATTTTAGGGTTTACACGAGGAGCAAATGCGAAAAATACGGCATGATTTTCACCATGTGGGTTTTGTACAGTACCTGTTTTTGCACACATTTCAATGCCATTTATACGCACGGAGGAAGCAGTACCTCCCGGGGCGTTGACCGCTCTACTCATTCCTTCAATAACAGGTTCATAATGTTGTGCATCTACTCCTGCAAATATCTTTTCGGTGAACTCTTTTTTGATAATTTGTTTTTGGCCTATACCTTTGATAAGGTGAGGACGATAGTAAAAACCCCTGTTGGCTACAATAGCCATGATATTAGCCATTTGCAGTGGAGTGATGCCCAATTCTCCCTGACCGATTGATTGGGAAATGGTATAACTTGATCCCCACTTTTCGCTTCCAAAGCGTTTCGTATAATAGCTGGCGGGATACACATTTCCTCCTTTTTCCCCAGGTAGATCAATCCCCAAAGGATGGCCTAAGCCAAATTTATGAAGTCCTTCCCGCCAGAGCTCATAGGCTTTTGGTCCAGACATGCTCCTCGAATCAATCATACGGGCATAAACATAGCCGTAGTAAGTATTACAGGATTTGGCAATTGATTTAACTAGATCTGTAGGGCCGTCAACGTGTGTACAACGCATGATTCTACCTGCTCCATATCTATAGCCGCCGGGACAATTGAAAATGGTGTGCGGTGTAATAACACCCGCCTGAAGCCCCGTGAGTGCAGCGACAACCTTGAATACAGATCCAGGGGGATAGGAAGCCTGAATAGGTCTATTAAACATAGGTTTGTGAGGATCGTATAACAACTTCATATAGTTGTTTCCGCGTTGTCTTCCTACCATTAAATTCGGGTTGTAGCTTGGACTGCTGACATAGGATAGAATCTCCCCGGTTGAGGGTTCGATAGCTACAACCGAACCTAATTTGTTTTTCATCAGTTTTTCGGCCAATAGTTGTAATTCCTTGTCAAGAGAAGATACGAGTCCATCTCCAGATACCGCTAGGGTGTCGTATTTGCCATCCATAAATACACCTTGAGCACGGCCAAAAACATCAACCATTTGATTTTTGACTCCACGTTGTCCCCTTAAGAGCTCTTCGTAAGAGCGTTCTACCCCCGAGGCACCAATGTAATCTCCACGTTTGTAGAAATTATTTGAACGTTCAATATCTTTTTCATTTACCTCTTGAATATAACCTAAAAATTGCGCTGCAATGCTATCTGGGTATTGACGCACCGTACGAGGTTGTGCTTGGAAACCTCTAAATTTGTCTAAATGTTCTTGCAGTACAGCGAAAGTTTCTGCGCTCATCATTCCTTCAAATATTGAAGCCCGGAAGGGTGAAAACGAACGAGCTTTATTCATCCGGGAGATAAAACCTGCTTTGTCAATTTCAAGTAGACGACACAGCAATAATGTATCTATATCTTTTACCTCACGCGGTATGACTAGGAGGTCATAAACAGGTTCGTTTTGAACAAGTATTTTTCCATTTCTATCCAAGATTACACCCCTTGCAGGGTATACTACAGTTTTTCGGAGCACATTATTATTGGCTGATAGTAGATAAGAATCATCTATAATCTGAAGATAGAATAGACGAGCTACAATAATCAGCGCTATAGCTATGAATATCCCTTGTATAATGTACTTTCGTTCGAAGAAACTATTGTTCATGTCGCTTTAGTTAATCAATCTTGATTTGCGATTGTAGGTAATCAAGCTAATGATAAGAATGACCACTACCGTGAATAAGCTGCTGAAAAGTATACTTGCTAACGTATATAGTATATCCTGAAAGGAGAACACTTCTGTTAGAAATAGGACAAGATGATGTATAAATGTCCCTAGAAATAAGTAGGTTGAAAACCATTTAAATCCCATGTTTCCCCAACTCGGAGTTTGAAAAGAAGCCTGTTCATCCATCTCCAGTGTGATTTTGTGAAAGAAAATACGAAACCAAGCCAAAGCTACACAAGCAGCCGCATGTACGCCTATGCTGTCATAAAATGCGTCTACGGTAAGACCTGTAAGAAATGCAAGTAGAAAAAGAACAAAATTGGATATACCTGTAGGTAATAAAAGTATGATAAGGATGTAAGGAAACAATGCTGCTATATTGTAATATCCAATATTTTTGAATACGGCTACCTGCAATACAATAAGTATCAAGAAGCGGATGATATTGAAAACGATTACCCTAGCCATTATCTTTGTTTTGTTTTTCTAATTCTAATTTCTCCATTGCCATTTTATCTTTTACGATGTAGACATGATTAAGATTAATAAAATTTGTCGTCAATAGGACCCGTATGTCCTTAAAGCTTTCTCCTGAAGTCAAATCGGTCTGCACGATGTGTCCAACTTTAATTCCCTTTGGAAACTTAGTGGAATATCCTGACGTAAAGACAGGTTGTCCCACATAAACCTTTACGTGATTTGGAATATCCCGTACCATGGCGTAGCGCGGATCTTGATTGTTACCCCAAACTAAGGATCCAAATGCAGTACCGGTACTATCTAGCGTGACAGATATTTTACTATCAGGATGTAATAGTGATTTGATGGTGCTAAAATGAGGCGATACATTCAGTACTGTGCCGACAACCCCGTTGGAGGTAATTACGCCCATATCTTTCTCTATACCATCTATCGACCCTTTATTAATAGTTAGATAATTACTTTTTTGATGAACACTGTTATTGACAACTGAGGCAACAAGAAATTCATATCGTGAATTATCAATGCTATCCACGATATTTACAGAGTCTTTCGTACTATCAGAGGAAGTTATATTTTGTAACTTCTGACGCAGTAATGCGTTCTCATTTGTTAATTGTTCATTAGTTGCGCGCAATGACAGGTATTCTTTCCACGAGTTCACATTGCCATAAAAAGAACCAATAATAACATTTGAGGAATTTACAAAGGAAGAACGTTGGTAATTGTTGTTCTGAACAACGAGGAAAATAGAAAAGGTGAAAAAAAGAATAAACCAAAAAAAGGCGTTATATCTTACCAAAAAGAGCCATAGGTTTTTCATATTTTTCCGTAGAGATTTATTTCGTTATCTAAAAAATACGCGATATAGAAGAAGATTAACTTTTCTATATCGCGCAGAAGTATTTTTATTTTACCTTGTTTTCGTTATTGCATCAAAAACTTGAATCTTCCGATATTCTTAAGCGCTATTCCTGTTCCTCTTACAACAGCACGTAATGGATCTTCCGCGACATGTATAGGTAGTTTTGTTTTGGCTTGTAATCTTTTGTCAAGACCTCTCAGTAAAGCTCCTCCACCGGTTAAATATATTCCAGTCTGATAGATATCCGCAGATAATTCAGGAGGAGTGATTTCTAGTGCTTTTAATATAGCCTCTTCAATTTTTGAAATGGACTTGTCCAAACAATGTGCAATCTCGGTATAAGAAACGGTTATTTGTTTAGGAATACCTGTCATCAAATCACGTCCTTGTACCGCAAAATCTTCTGGTGGATCCGTAAGCTCCGGGAGCGCAGCACCAACCTCAATCTTAATTTTTTCTGCAGTTCGGTCTCCAATCATAATATTATGTTGACGACGAATGTATTGCACGATATCGGAGTCAAAGTTGTCACCTCCCACACGGATAGATTGATCACAAACAATTCCTGATAGTGCTATCACCGCAATCTCTGTCGTACCCCCACCGATATCAATAATCATATTTCCTACAGGTTCTTCCACATCGATTCCGATACCTACCGCAGCAGCCATGGGTTCGTGAATGAGGTAGACTTCTTTAGCACCGGCAATTTCTGCCGAATCTCGAACGGCACGCTTTTCTACCTCCGTAATACCGGAAGGTATACATACTACCATACGCAATGATGGAAAAAACCATGATTTGCCATTGGTTACCAATTTTACCATTCCTCTTATTAGATGTTCAGCCGCAGTAAAATCTGCGATAACCCCATCTCTAAGTGGTCTAACTGTTTTTATGTTGTCGTGGGTTTTACCTTCCATCTGCATAGCCTGTCTGCCTATCGCAATGACCTTGTTTGTTGTCCGATCAAAAGCTACAATCGAAGGCTCGTCCACTACTACTTTGTCATTATGTATTATTAAGGTATTTGCCGTACCCAAGTCAATCGCAACTTCTTGCGTAAACCAATTGAATAACCCCATTTAGTAAGTCCTAATTCTGTTTTAATTTTAATGCAAACCTAATGAAAAAAAATCTATTATGGTAACTGAACTCTACAAAAATGTCAAATAAAATCATGTTGATTTTTGATCAGAAACCATCTGTTAAAACGCTATAAATGCTCGTGTTATTGTATCAAAGTGCCGATATAATAATTGAAGGTGTCAATTTCTATATTATCTTTTTTTAAGTTAGGTATCTCTATTTTTGTAAACGTATCTTTAAGTAGTATACGGATCTTTTTTTTGCCTTTTAATCCGATGTGTACTGGCATGTTGAAATCTGGGATATCACTAATCCATCTCCCTAATACGTTTCCGTCTGATCCGATTTGGATTTCCAAAGTCGGTATAGCTGTGGTTTGAACATATTGAGCAAAGAAGGGGCGTAGATTGAAACCGGATTCAGTGCTTACAAAATTAACAATATCGTTATAATCTACTCCCGAATGGTAGAATTTTTCATTAAGGCTTCTGAGTATTGATCTCCATTTTTCGTCGTTGTCAATTATTGTACGTATCATATTCAGTATTACGCCTCCTTTCAGATACATATCTCCAGAACCTTCCTTGTTTACATGGTAAGGCCCCTGTAGAGGTCTGTCATTGAGAATGCCTGTACGATTTCCATGAACATAATCTTGACTTGCTTTTTTACCATAGAAGTAGTCAATGAATAATGCTTCGGAGTAATTGGTGAAGCTCTCGTGTATCCACATGTCGCCAAGGTCTTTTGCTGTAATATTGTTGCCAAACCATTCATGGCCCGATTCATGAACAATGATGAAGTCCCATTTTTTACCCCAGCCTGTGTTAGATCCGTCGCTACCTAGATATCCGTTTTGGTATTTGTTCCCGTAAGCAATTGCACTTTGGTGCTCCATGCCTAAATGAGCTGTTTCAACGAGCTTATATCCATCTTTGTAAAATGGATAAGGGCCAAACCAATGCTCAAATGCTTGTAGGGTTTCTCTCACATTTTTTTGTAGATGTTCTCTTTTATTTTTTTGATTATTCTCTCGCAAGACATAATAATTAATATCCAAGTTACCATCTACTCCTTTATAAATTTCTTTGAAATGGACGTAGTCTCCTATATTTAAAGCGACATTATAGTTGTTTATTGGGTTTTCTACTCTCCAGTGAAATTTGCGATAGCCATCTTTAAGATCTTCTGTCCGAATGAGTCTTCCATTCGAAACATTGATTACGTCTTTGGGAACTGAAACTGAAATCAACATGCTGTCCACTTCGTCAGATTGATGGTCTTTATTGGGCCACCATACACTCGCACCCAATTTTTGGCAAGCGGTAGCTACAAAAGGGAGACCATTACTGTCCTTTTTCCAGTCAAAGCCTCCATCCCAAGGGGCACGAGTAGCCTGCAAAGGATGACCGGAATAATGTACTCTAAAAGAATCTATCTTTCCGTTTTCAATAGTTGTCGGGAAATCTATAAATACAGCATTGTACGACCTGTTGAACGGGATCTCGCTCCCCTGATATTCGACTTTGTCTACACTCAGGTTGTCAAATAAATCAAACTGCAGGCGATCAAATGGATTGACTGCTTTGAATTTGAATAGATTGGATCCACAAATCGACTTATTGTCGATATCAATACGGACATCTAGATGGTAATATAGGATGTCGTAGCAGGTACGCAAAGGTGTTAATTGACCGCGTAGAGAATCCGCCTCAAAGAATATATCTTTGGCTTTCATGAGTTGTGCATCATTCTCCTTGGGTATAATTATGATTATAAGAGTAAGGAAAATAGAAAATAAATTTGTGTATCTATGCGTTGCTTTCTGCATAGTTTTCTGATTTTGGGATTTTTTCTAAGATTTCATACCAATCTGAAGGGATGTCAGTAAGCTTTCTATCAACGAGGTTTAACCAAGCACCGTCGACATTTACCTCTGCAGCTTTTACCTGATTTTCTTTGTATACGATGTGTTGAAAGGAAAAACGTGCATTGCTTCTGTTTAATTTAGTAAGCAGCACGTCCACCTTTATGTATTCATCTAGCTTTACTTCTCTGAAATAGATGAGCTCTTCTCGGAAAAGAATAGGCCCGATTTTCTGCCTTGCAAATTCATCCAAAGATAACCCCATTTTGTTTAACATATTACTTCGTGCCTGGGCACAGAAATCGGCATAAGCGGAATGTCTAAGATGACGATTTGCATCTATTTGAGACCATAGGACCTGACCTTCGTAAAAGGTTTTGTTCTGCATATCCATTTGTTTTTATAATTACTTGTATTTTTCGTATTTTAAAAATGCAAGATAACTAACAAATGACAAAATCACTAGATAGGAGAGGCAATTTGCATAAGTATAGCAGTAAGCCACCCTGCATAGGTGCCAATTGCATAGCCAAATACTGCTAATATAACCCCGACAGAAATTAAAGAAGGATGAAATGCTGCTGAGGCTACCGATGCGGAAGCAACACCCCCAACATTAGCCATGCTACCCACAGCAAAGTAGAAAAAAGGAACTTTGAAAATTTTGCCTACTATCAGTAATAAAAAAGCGTGGAAGCTCATCCAAATAATACCCACTGCAAATAAACCAAGATTTCCAACAATAGCTGAAATATCCATCTGCATACCTATGGTGACAATGAGCATGTATAGTAATACGGTGCCAACTTTAGAGGCTCCTGCATGTTCCAGGTTTTTGGCAGGGGTAAAGGAGAGTACAATACCAATGATTGTAGCAAAGAGTATGATCCAAAAAAAGCCGCTTGTGAGTGAAAATTGTTCTAATTGTGGGTAATGCGTTGTTACAAAAGATGCTACAGGCTCAGCGAGATAGGTTGCTAAACCCGTTCCGCCAAAAGCCAATGCCAACATGATTATAAAGTCTTTTGTTTGTGGCGTACGTGCATTGGCTTGGGTTTTGGTTTCCATTTTTTGCATTAATTGATCGACATCTGTAGAATCCGCCTTGAAAAACTGGTCAAATTTTTTGACTTTACTCGCACCAAATAACAGAAAAGCCATCCATAAGTAAGCAACAAACGCATCAACAGCAATTATAGAGGAAAATAATTTAGGCGATGGTTGTAAGATTTCTTTTAATGCTACTTGATTAGCACTTCCACCAATCCATGACCCCGCTAAGGAGCCTAATCCACGCCACACCTCGTCAGGGCCTATTCCTCCAACAACCTGAGGGGCAAAAAAGGAAACAATCCAAACAGCCAAAGGTCCCCCAAGGACTATTCCTACTGTCCCTGTGATGAACATTAAACCTGCACGTTTCCTCAAGGCCCACATTTCTTTAAGATCTAAACTTATGACAAAAAGGATAAGACAGGCCGGAAGCAGATATCTACTACCTACACTCGTTAATGGAGAGTTCGACCCTTCGAATACATGCAGTGAATTTAGAATCCCAGGGAGAAAGTAACACAATAATAAAGGGGGGATAACATTATAAAAACCTTTGATGTATTTGTTCGACAAGGATGAGGTATAAAAGATTAATCCCAAGATAGCCATTAATATCCCAAGGATGACGGCTGTGTCTGTAATTAAAGGTTCGATAATGACTGTTTGGTTATTCATTTTTTAATAAGTCTGTTTCGTTATTTAGTTAGTTGAAATCGGTTGGTTCTCAACTAAAATTTTTACGTAAATATTGTAATATTCGATCCCCTTTTTAGGTAGCTAGTTAGAAAGCAAATGAAAGGGTTTTTGAAATTTTTGTGAATTTATGTAATATTTTTGATAAAAATAGTAACGAATTCTTTACTATTATGTGTTTGCGTTTGTAATACATATATATTGTTATAACTTTAATTTCCTATTTAATAAAACTATGAATTTGTCTAGACGTCATTTTTTAAGAAACAGTGGTATAGCATTGGGGAGTATTCCTTTTATCACATTGGCCGAGAAGTTGGGAATATCCAATGCAATTAAGGTCGGCTTAGTTGGTTGTGGAGGAAGGGGGACGGGAGCTGTTGTGCAATCTTTGGCTGCAGATCCTAATGTCGTGGTTACGGCTTTGGCCGATGCATTCCAAGATCAAATAGATCAAGCATTACTTATTTTAAATAAAAAAGATGCAAAACGCATTGATGTTCCTAACGAACGTCAGTTTGTAGGTTTTGATGGTTATAAGGCACTGATTGATTCAGGAGTGGATGTCGTACTATTATGTAGTCCTCCCAATTTTAGGCCTGATCATCTAGAGTATGCCGTTCAATCCGGAAAACACGTGTTCTGCGAAAAACCGGTTGCAGTAGATATTCCGGGATTGAAACGGGTTATGGAAAGTGTACGTATCTCGAAAGAAAAGAAGTTAAATCTTGTTTCTGGTTTTTGTTTCCGCTATTCAGAACCTAATAGGGAGATTATGAAACGGGTTCGAGATGGGGCTATAGGCGATATTAAATCGGTAACGACATTTAGGTATGGCGGTGAGTTGACTTTAAAAGAGCGAATGAACACTTGGACTGATTTTGAGTATCAATTGCGAAACTGGTATTATTTTCAGCGGTACGCATCAGATTTGATTGTAGAACAGTCGATACACAGCGTTGATTACATGAATTGGATTATGGGCAATAAGTTGCCTAAATCGGTCAGTGCCACGGGCGGACGACAAAGTCGATCGTGGGAAGCTACAGGAAATACCTATGATCATTTTGCCGTAGAGTACGATTATGGAGCAGGTGTTAAAGGAATGCATTTTTCAAGGCAACAAAATGGCACTGAATCCCGTAATTCGGTGGAGGTTAATGGAACGCGGGGCTTTGTTGATGTTAATATTATGAAAAACTATAATATATATGGCGACGAGTCATTTGAATATAATGGAAAGATCAATAATATGTATCAGACACAACATGACGAGTTGATGGCAGCAATCTCAAAAGGCCAAATGCTTAATGATGGAGACTTTATGGTGAACTCTACGCTATTGGCAATTTGGGGTAAGATCGCAGCATATACCGGCAAACGCATATCTTATGAGCAGATTATGGATTCTAAAGAGGAGCTAGGCCCACATTCAGATGGATATAACTGGTCGATGTCTCCTGATGTAACACCAATAGCACAACCAGGATTTAAACCTTTTGTTTAAGTTATGCTAACACGTATTAAAATTTTAATTGTCGGTTGTGGTAATATGGGAGCCTCCCATGCACAAGCATATCACAATTTGCCTGATTTCGAAATAGTAGGTTTGGTTTCAAGAGGCGAAAGTAAAAAACTACTTAACGCTAAGCTTGGCGCTTCGTATCCTTGTTTTGAAGATTATGAAGCAGCGCTGCTGGAGACCCTACCCGACGCTGTTTGTATTTCGACCTATCCCGATACCCATGAAAATTTTGCTGTCCTGGCTTTCGAACATGGAGCACATGTTTTTATCGAGAAGCCGCTTGCCGATACTGTGATTGGTGCTAGGCGTGTTGTGGACGCTGCTGTGCGAGCAAATAAGAAATTAGTGGTGGGTTATATTTTACGGCATCATCCCTCTTGGACCACATTTATATCGGAAGGAAAGAAGATGGGGGCTCCGTTGGTCTTTCGGATGAACTTGAATCAACAAAGTCAAGGCCATATGTGGGACGTACACCGAAATCTAATGAAAAGCTTAAGTCCAATCGTAGATTGTGGGGTACACTACATAGATGTGATGTGTCAAATGACAGATGCAGCGCCAGTTTCTGTTTCTGCGATTGGAGCCCGTTTGACGAATGATATCCCCCTTGAAAATTATAATTATGGGCAACTACAGATTCGGTTTGACGATGGTAGTGTAGGATGGTATGAAGCAGGATGGGGGCCCATGATGAGTCAGACTGCTTTTTTTGTGAAAGATGTCATAGGCCCTAAAGGCTCGGTGTCGATCGTTGCAAATGATGCTTCCAAAGATGGTATGTCAGATTCGGTAGAAGCTCACACAAAAACAGAATCTATCCGGGTTCATTACGCAGATCTAAATGAAGACAATAGTTTTGTTAGAGAAGATAAATGGATCAATCTGGAAGACGAACCAGATCATCAAGAGTTGTGTAATCGTGAACAACGTTTCTTTTTAGAAACTATTCGGAATAATGTGGATCTTAGTAAATCCATGGAGGATGCAATTAATAGTCTTCACATCGCAATAGCTTGTGACGAAGCGGTGCGTACGGGCAATATTGTGCAGCTTTAACGTATTATAATTTCTGTTCGACGGTTTTTTTGTTTTCCGTCTACCGTCGTATTATCGCCTATTGGTTTGGTATCTCCGTACCCCATGCTTGTCACTCGGGAAGAGGGAATCCCTTTTGATAATAGATATGCGGATATAGCGGATGCGCGATTTTCAGAAAGCCTTTGATTGTGTATTTTATTGCCTGTGTTGTCAGTATGCCCAGCCACCTCAATTTTTACAGTTGGGTTTTTTTGAAGAAAATTTACGATCAGTTGAAGTTCAGTTGTCGAAGTTTTTAGTGGAATAGAACTATCGGTATCGAAGTAAATGTTGTTTAGCTGCATTATGCCTCCTTTTTTGAGCGGATGAAGGTAGATATCACTGTTAAAGACCTCATCCTTTAAGATGATATTCGAAATATCATATTGTCTTGATTCAAACATATATCCCGGTTTGTGTACGTGTACTGCGTAGTTCGCACCTACCGGCAATGTCGCAATAAATTGGCCATCGTTATAGTCAGATTCATTAAGATAGGCTACTTCACCATTGCTTGTATTTGTTACAGCAATGGTCGCAGATAGAGCAGTTTTGTTTTCTGCGTTATAGACGTTGCCCTGTATATATGCTACAGGGATTGGTTGTATATGCAGTGGGATGTTTACGCTATATATATCGAGTTGTTCTGTTGAATCGGCAGACGACAAATAGCCTACAGATCCATTCATAACGATATGTATAGCGGTTTGGTCATAATTATTGTTGATTGGGGCGCCTAGATTGATAGGTGTTGTCCATTGTCCCAAGGTGTCTATTTGTGTCTTAAAGAGGTCAAATTGACCAAAGCCTGGCCAACCAGCAGATGCGAAGTATAGCGTTTTGTTATCGGCATGAATATACGGTGAGCGCTCGTCAAATACGGAGTTTACTTTACGACCTAAATTTTGAGGTGTTTGCCATTTACCATCTAGGGATAGCTCACTTTTCCATATATCGCTAGCTCCATATCCTCCTTCTCTATTACTGACGAAGTAAAGTGTTCGCCCGTCTGCTGAGATAGCAGGTTGCGCCTCCCAGCCTTTGGTATTGATCGGCGGCCCTAGGTTGTAAGGGACACTCCATACGCCATTTTCATATTTTGAAACATAAATATCGCAGCTACCCAGCCCATTAGGACGGTTACAGCCAGTAAAGAAAATGTATTTTCCATCTGGAGAGATAGAGTGCGCACCTTCATTAAAAAAGTCGGAGTTTACTGCGCCAGAAAGCTTTTGGGCAATGGACCAAGTTAATCCCTCTTTATGACTCTCAAAGAAATTTTCCTGATTACTGCTCTTACGGGTGAATATGATACGTCTTGCATCCGCAGTCAGTTTCGGAAAGTACTCGTCGTCCAGCGTATTTATAGCTGTTGGCAGTTTCTCAAGATGTACAGAGGTATCTGGTATTTGTTTTAAAGCAAATACACAATCTTGAATATATTTATCCACCTTCTGTCTACTTTTCGGATTTAGATTTTCTTTGGCGTAAGTCGTAAGAAAATTTAATGCGACTTGATATTCCCCATTTGCCAACATAGATTCGCCCAATCCAAAAAGAGTCAGTTTGGTTAGATTAGGATCTATCTGTAATACTTTTTTGTAAAGGGGAATTGCTTTTTGATATTGTTTTTCAGATCGGTATAAATCTGCTAATTGCTGATAAGCCGTTGCAAATTCGGGGTCTAGCAGAATGGCATGTTGTAATTCAGTGATGGCAGCATGTTTATCTTGGAGCGACAGATGTTTGGCTGCATTCTCATAGGCGTTTTGTGCCTTTTTATTTACAGAACTCTTTTGAGCTAAAGTGATAGTGCCCCAACAGGACAGTGTTAAAAAGAAAAAGGTTTTTAATAACCAATTCATCTGACTATTTGTTTTTGTACACGACGGACAGAAACACGAAATATGTGTATCAGATGTTAAAAGTAGAAAACAATCTTTAAATAAGCGAATTATGGAATGTTTAAAAATTTATGGGTCTGTAAGGAGATATCCCAATGAGGATGCTCTTTAACATATTCAATAATCAACGGAGTGATTTCGCTTGCTTTGGACCATTCGGGCTGAAGGTACAATCTGCAATCAGGGCCTACCATTTTAGCGTGGTCTTCTGCCCATTTGAAGTCACTTTTATTAAAAACAATGACTTTTAGTTCACCGGCAGCTTGTAGAACCTCTATTTTAGGGCTTTTAAATTTCTTTGGCGATAGACAGATCCAATCCCAAACTCCACTCAATGGGTATGCGCCAGATGTTTCGATAAAAGTTTTTATTCCCTCTTCCTTAAGACGTCGGGTGAGATAATCCAAGTTATATATAAGGGGTTCCCCTCCAGTGATAACTACCGTTTTTGCGGGATGTTTCTTCGCATTTTCAACAATCGCTTCAGTGTCTGTAAGAGGATGTAATTCAGCATCCCAGCTTTCTTTTACATCGCACCAATGACAACCTACATCACAACCTCCTAGACGTATGAAATAAGCTGCTTTTCCAGTGTGGAATCCTTCTCCTTGAATCGTATAAAAATCCTCCATTAATGGAAGTTTTGTGCCGTTTTCGGGGACTTGATGTGACATTATCTTCAAATTTTATAGGCTGCAAAGGTAAGATAAATAAGCCAAGGATTGTATATCTAAAAACTTTAAATTCTATTATTGGCTTTTTATTACGAAAAGATTATATTTGATACAGTCCGTCGGGACACATCTATCTATACTATGAATATGAAATTAAACATGCTCCTTTTGGTGGGCTTGTTTTTTTGGACGAATGCCGTTTTGGGCGAAGGTTCTAAAGACCTGTATCCTGAAAATATAAAAGGTAATCGGGCCTTTTTGGTCTCGCAGCCTTTTGAGAGAACTGCTTTTTCCAATCAAGCTTCACATTATGCCTATGCACTAGAAGGCGAGACCATAGCTGTCGCTTCCAGTGCTCAGAATGTCGGTTCTGGGAGTATTATACTTACAGCACCTGATGGTAAGATATACCAGACAAAATCAAATAATGTGGGCCGTATTCAAGGTTTTAACGGTTCGACTCGAGCTGCAGAGTTAGCAGGCCCCCGAGTCGGATACACCTCATTCGAAGTGCCTGTCGGCATAGGGCAAAGTGGAATTTGGCGCGTTGAATTTACATCGCCTGATACAGACCCCTTCAATGCCCGTTTGATACATCCATACAATCTTAAAGCTAATGAAGATTGGGTACAGCATAAGGAAGGTAGTCTCATTGCGGCTTGGGATGTTTCTATTCGAGATGTAAATAATGCGAGATGGCTTTCCGGCAGAGTTTTTATGTCAATGTTACAATTGCATCTTTCTCAGGAAAGTTTGGCAGATGCACATGGAGGTTTTTATGGACGTAATTATGTGTTGACAAAGGATGGTTACATTTATCATGTTGACGGTAATGGTAGCCACGGTATCGATTTTGTTTACTTCGTTAATAATTCAGGTATACTGGATGAACATGGCAAGGTCACTTACAAAAGTGCTAATCAGGAGAAGTTAGCTAAGTTTCATAACCCCAATCATGAAGATAATAATTTACATATAACACACAAGATGTTTTACAACATGCCAGATGTGTGCATGCCCAAAGAGAGTGTTGGATGTTTTCCTGGTGGCGGCAGTTGGTTGTTTGATCCGAAGCAAGTCGTTGAGGTAAAAGATATAGCGATAGAATGGTTAGAAGGGAAGGAAGGTCAGTTGAGCGAAGAAGGAGTTTTTTTGAGATTTGAAACAAACTATTCTGGTCGTTATAAGGTAATCATCGCTGCAAAATCAGAACAGCAGTGCTTTAAGGAACGTGAGTTGAGTGTGGAAGCTAAAGAAGGTGTAAATAACTTTTTCTGGGATGGGTTGGATGGAGACGGTCATTTTGTGCCAAAAGGAAAGGATTATAAAATAGGGATTTCTATCTCTTTGTTGAAAGGAGAGGTACATTTTCCTTATTTCGATATGGAGATCAATCCGAATGGTATTTTAGTAGAGCGTATGAATGTCGACGGGACTACGCATAGTGATGCCATCATGTATTGGGATGATACAGATATCACTGCTGGACAACCCAGTGAAATCTCTAGACCACAAGAAAATAAAGTAGGAAGTCCAAGTCGGGTCGACGGACATCGTTGGGGAACTTATACACCTAGCAAATATTTAGACAACGGTTTGTCTAATGGAGGATATGGGGCATATAGTTATGGTAACGAGCGAGCTATGGATACCTGGACCTATTCCGTGCAATTGCTGGCAGAAAGTGAAATACGAATTAGTGTTGGAACAAGTGGAGGGAATGATGGAGGAGAAGCTGTTCCACCTTTAGAGCAAGAAAAGCGTATTAAACTTTATCAGGGAGGGGACGTTAAGTTTGATTTGTTTACTGTTAGCGGCGAGACTTCAGTGACTTGGAAAGATATTGAGATTATAGATTTTCCGCTTTATGGAGACCTGAAGGTGAG
The DNA here is from genome assembly GCF_011007405.1 of Sphingobacterium sp. xlx-130. Lineage (NCBI taxonomy): Bacteria > Pseudomonadati > Bacteroidota > Sphingobacteriia > Sphingobacteriales > Sphingobacteriaceae > Sphingobacterium > Sphingobacterium sp. xlx-130. Next base: position 123,593 of record NZ_WFKN01000009.1, on the reverse strand, counting down.
CGGTGGGACTATAGTTTATAAGGTTAAAGACATCGCTTTTTATGGTGATGATATTTTTTCTTATCGACTTACCAACGAGAGGGGGATACAGCCTGTGGTAGGCAAAGTATATTTAGAGATTATAAAAACTAACCCAATAGCACAAGATGATTTCTATGATGTCATGTATAATACCCTAGATTTATCTCAAATTATTAATAATGATTTTGTTGAAAATTCTTATATAGACAAAGAAAGTGTTCGGATAGTAGATTATCCCCAAAATGGTATCTTATTTAAAGACGTGAATGGTAAATGGTTGTATCAATCGAATGAAACTTACATCGGAAAAGACAGGCTAGCTTATCAGGTGATGGATGCAAATGGAAACTGGTCGAATATTGCTACTGTAAACATAATCATTAAGGGATTATTTATACCCAATACCATAACACCTAATGGAGACGCGAAAAATGATACTTTCCAAATTTTTGGATTGTCAAATTTTGATCAAGCAGAAGTTAGTATTATGGATCGATTTGGAAGAGTGGTATTTGCCTCAGTCGACTACCGCAACGATTGGATTGTTCCATCTAATTTAACAAGTGGAGTGTATTTTTATATTTTTATAGGCAACAAATCTGGACAAAAGACAGTGATAGATAAGGGATCACTTATGGTGCTAGCTAATAGTTCCTTTGAGGATTAAGTGTTTTATACTCTATATCTTACTAAATTGAGTATAGTTTGAGAGTGTGAAATAATATGCATCCTCTTATTTTATAGTGTCTTAATGCCATTCTTCTCGTCCCAAACTTTTTTTGTTTTTGGTATCTATTGGTTTAAAGTCTTTATCGTTTACTTTCAAATCTGATAGATCAGGCTGTCCCGCATCAAGCCAAGCTGAATACCAAAGCGATGCCACACTAAGAATAGATGATCTAAAACGTCGTTCCACCATACCATTGAGCGCTTGATGGTATATCGTCGCATAGCTGTCGGAATAAGTATAGATTAGTTGGTTGTTTCTCTCTATGTAAGCTTTACGTTCAGAAGCTTTAAATTTCAGGGAAAGCTGTTTCTCAATTTGAAGAACAGAATCTACAAGAGCGTTGCTTTCTCTTACTATTTTCCAGGATTCTTCCAAGGGATCGCTGATATATTCTGCTCTTTTAATAAAGTAATTGTATTCATTAGAGAACATTTCAGGAAGTCTCGTCTCCCAAAAGGAGTGTATGCCAACCTGATCAGTGTACTGACCATTGTAATTGCTGCTTGTATGCAAAGGAACATGGGCGTCAGCAATATAATGGCCGATGTCTGCACAGTATTGAATGATTTTTCTTTCATTGCAGTCTTTGAAAGATCGTACTAGATTTTGATAGGTTTTCCATATCTGCCAAGGCACAATACCCTGCGCTAATAATTTACGCTCCGAGTATTTTTCTACCGCCTTACTCCAATGAATAGGGACGGAATCTATATTTTCGTAGCGATCGATATCTATGTAGTGTCTAGGTCCTTCTACAGTATCAACATAACAGCGTTTATCAGCATCGACAGCTTTTTCTGTGATGAGTTTTATATTTTTCTTGAAAAAGGGGGCTAGTTCGGAAGGCAATAGAAATATCGCTGTCTCGTTTATTTTTTTATGTGCATAGAATCCCCAAGAACAAGTAAATATAAGGATGGACATACCTATCAATACTCTTGTTGCGGTTGTCATATCGTAATGGTTATGAGTTTGAAGTTACTGAAATAATATGCTTAATCATAATTTAACACGATGAAGAGAAGCAAATCGAAAAAAATGAGTATTTTCGAATCACTTTAAAATTGAGGATGAAAATATTATACGCCATACAAGGTACAGGAAATGGGCATCTTTGTCGAGCAATGGATATCATTCCATGCTTGCAACAATTTGGTCAAGTTGATGTACTAATTAGCGGAATTCAGGCCGATATTCAATTGCCTTTTGATATTACTTATAAACTGCATGGTCTTAGTTTTATTTTTGGAAAAAGTGGTGGCGTTGATTTATGGAAAACATTTATGAGCTCAACGATCCGGAAGTTTATTCAAGAAATAAATTCAGTTCCTGTAGAAAATTATGATCTCGTTATCAACGATTTTGAGCCTATTACAGCATGGGCGTGTCATACAAAAGATATACGTTGTATTGGTTTGAGTCATCAAATTGGTGCATTGCATCCGGACAGTCCCAAGCCTGAAGAGGGGGATTTGATGGGTAAGTTTATTATGAAAAACTATGCGCCTGTATCAGACGCTTATGGGTTTCATTTTCAGTCCTACCATAAGTCGGTCTACACACCCGTAATACGGGAGTCCATACGAAATTTAGAAGCTACGAAAAACAGCCATTATACCGTTTATTTACCATCTTATGACGACGCCCATCTTTTGAAACATTTGACAAAATTTGAGGACGTAAAGTGGGAGGTGTTTTCAAAGCACAATTCAAAGTCGTTACGGTATAAAAATGTAAGTATTAATCCTATTAACAGCGATGCTTTTGTGAAAAGTATGGCTTCTTCCGAGGGCGTATTGTGTGGGGCTGGATTCGAGACCCCAGCCGAAGCATTGTATCTAGGAAAGAAGGTCTTAGTGATTCCGATGAAAAATCAGTACGAACAACATTTGAATGCTGCAGCTCTTGAAAAAATGGGAGTTCCTGTTATCAAAAGTCTAAAAAGAAAATACGAATATGATATCGAACTTTGGTTGAATAATAAAAGTAACGTTACCGTTGACTATCCAAATAACACAATGTCTATTATAGAAACAATCATAAATAACCATAGATGAAATTCAGATTAATGTGTGCTCTGGCAGTGGCAATGACAGGCTCATTATGTATCGCTAATGCGCAAACTGCCGTAAAAAGGCAGTCCGCAAAACCTCAAAACAGAAATGTTCAAAGCAGTAAGGCCGTTGTAAAAAAAGCAAATGTTGTTGTTTTAAAAAATGGGCGAGATTCTTTGTCTTACGCGTTAGGTACTGATGTTGCTCGGTCATTAAAATCAAACGGGTTTGATTTAGATGTAAAATTACTTTCTGAAGGGATATCGAACTATTTCAAAGGTGATAATATTCTTTTAACGGAAGATAAGAGTGCGGAAATAATTCAGACTTCTGTCCGGAAGATGATGGAAGTGAAAAATGCCGAACTTCGTAAACCAGGAGAAGAATTTCTCGCTAAGAATAAGTTGAACCCGAATGTCAAAGTGACTGACGAAGGTGTTCAGTATGAAATTTTAAAACAAGGAGATGGGCTTCGTCCTACTGTGTCTGATGAGGTTATTGTACACTATTTAGGAACATTGCCCAATGGCAATAAGTTTGATAGTTCCTATGATAGGAACGAGCCTCTTAACCTTTCTTTGTCTTCTGTCATAAAGGGTTGGCAGATTGGTATACCTTTGATGAATGTCGGAGCCAAGTACAGATTCTTTATCCCTTATAATCTAGCCTACGGCGAGCGTGGAACTGGTACCATACCTCCGTTCAGTCCATTAGTTTTCGAGGTTGAACTTTTGGAAGTGAAGACTAAAGATGCAGCGGAATAAATTAGGTAATTCAGGGATAGAGGTTACCCAACTTGGGTTTGGAGCAATGTCCCTTTCAGGAGAAGATAGGTTAGCAGATATAAACCTGATCAAAGAGGCTTACTCCGAAGGAATCCATTATTTTGATACAGCCGATTTATATGGTAAAGGAGAGAATGAAAGATTGTTGGGTGAGGCGTTAACGGGAATCAGACAGGATATAATATTAGCTACTAAAGTCGGAAATGTATGGCATGAAGATGGCCCTGGTCGGGATTGGAATGTCTCTAAAGAATATCTTAATAAAGCCGTTGATGCATCTTTGGTCCGATTGAAGACTGATTATATTGATTTGTATCAGCTACATGGAGGTACTAATACCGATAATTGCGAAGAAATCATCGAAACATTCGAGCGATTGAAAGAAACAGGGAAAATCAGAGCTTACGGTCTGTCTTCCATTCGGCCCAATGTATTTAAATATTATTCAGAACATAGCGCTATCGTTTCCAATATGATGCAGTATAGTGTATTAGATACCAGACCAGAGGAGTATTTTACCTCTTTTCAATCTAATGACGTGAGTATCATTGCTCGAGGAGCTTTGGCACAGGGAGTCTTAATCGGAAAGTCTGCTAAACCTTATCTGGCGACAGATGTGGATACCGTGACACATTTACAAGAGCAGATCACTTTAATCGCAAAATCTCAAGGCGTATCAAATCTTGCCATTGCACTAGCTTATGTTTTGCAAAATTCTATTATTGCCAGTGCTTTGGTAGGAATCCGTAATAAGGCTCAACTAATAGAATTACTCCACGCTTATGAGGAGATAAGAACTTTAAATGCGAATCAATTTATACCTCTTGGAATTGATTCGCATTATAAAGAACACAGAGATTAAATATTATTTTGTAAAATACTTCTTGAGTAAATATTCTAAATCTTCAGGTGTATCTATGGCTTCGTTGGTGTGGCTGGATGTTGCTGTGTGTATTTTGTAACCATTATCTAACCATCGTAATTGTTCAAGTGCTTCCATTGCTTCAATATCAGAGTAAGGAAGAGCGGCTAGCTCTTTTAAAACAGGTACACTGTAACCATATATTCCGATGTGGCTATAGTAAGGACGTTGCTTTAGCCAGTCTTCTTTTTTTGTTCCTCTAAGAAATGGTACTGCTTGCCGTGAAAAATAAATAGCCTCTCCATTTTTGTTGATTACAACTTTTGGTTTATTTTCGTTGAATAATTCTTCAAAGGTCTCTACTTTACGAATCAACGTCGCTATCTGTGTATGGCTATTATCAAAGCAGCTGCTTAGCAGGTTTATCTGTAGTGGATCGATGAAAGGTTCGTCGCCCTGTATGTTGATCGCTACCTCAAATCCTTGGATACTTTCAATAACCTCTGCGCAACGATCTGTACCAGATTGGTGATCTTTTTTTGTCATAATAACGTTTCCAGCAAAACTTTTGACATGATCGAAGATACGAGTATCATCTGTTGCTACAATAACTTCGTTCAAAGAGGACGCATGCTTCGCTTGATTGTAGACACGTTGTATCATACTGGTACCTCCAATATCTATTAAAGGTTTGCCGGGAAATCTTGAAGAGTCATAGCGTGCCGGAATTATCCCTATAGTTTTCATCTTTTTACTTCTTTAAGCAGGGGAAATTAACAATAAAACTCTTATTAACCCATCTTTATATAAAAAAAAGTAAATTATCATAAATACCAACAAGAATGGAAGTAATATGGATATTTATGTGGCTTATAGAAATCAATTAAAGTAAGCACTAATATTTTCGTCAAAGATGATTTAATTAAAAAGAGACACCCATTTAGATGTCTCTTTAGTTAAAATATAAAGGTTGATTAGTTTACTTAGTGAATAAACAAGAGTTCGCGTAGTTTTGGTAGCGGCCATCTTGAGTCGTCAACGATTTTTTCCAGTTTATTGACGTGGTAACGTATTTCATCGAAATATGGCTTAACAATTTCATCATAGCTGATGGCTTTCTCTCTTAAGTCTTCAACAGTGTTTGCTGTTTTACGCGCTTGACGCATCTCTTCAGACTTCTCCAATATAGTGTTTGCATGCTTGGATATACGCTCGACCAGATTCAATTGGGAAGAATAAGCTTCTTTTGCCAGCCCTAAATCTTTAAGGCCTTGCACGTTGGTTATCAGTTCATTCTGATAGACGAAACAAGCAGGTGCGATCTGACTATTTACCACTTCCCCGATTACACGGGCTTCAATCTGTAGCTTCTTATAGAAGTTTTCCAAAAGAATCTCGTGACGAGCTTCAGATTCGCGTTTAGAATAAATTCCTAGTCTCTCGAACAAAGCAATCGTTTCTTCTTTGACATAAATATCTAAAGCTTTTGGTGTAGATTTAATATTTGAAAGCCCTCTGGACTCAGCTTCTTGTGCCCACTCATCGCTGTATCCATTTCCTTCGAATCGGATAGCTTTGGACTCTTTGATATATTTTCTTATTACGTTAAGTATAGCAAGGTCTTTTTTCGTTCCTTTTTTGATTTGCTTATCTACCTCAATTTTAAATTCAATCAGCTGAGCTGCTACAATAGCATTCAATACTGTCATTGGTAGCGCAGAGTTTGCTGAGGAGCCTACCGCACGAAATTCAAATTTATTACCTGTAAAAGCAAAAGGAGAAGTTCGGTTGCGATCGGTATTGTCCAATTTTAATTCAGGGATTTTAGGGATTCCATGCCAAAGGTTCGCTTCTGACTTAACTTTTTTGGCTACGCGTGCGGATTCTACTTCTTCCAATAACTCATCCAATTGAGATCCTAGGAAAATAGATATGATAGCTGGTGGAGCCTCGTTGGCACCCAAACGATGATCGTTACTATGACTTGCGATAGAAGCACGCAGTAGGTCAGCATATTCGTGAACGGCTTTGATTGTGTTTACGAAAAACGTTAAGAACATAAGATTGTTCTTAGGTGTTTTCCCAGGAGACAGCAAGTTTACTCCAGTGTTGGTAATTAGTGACCAGTTATTGTGTTTGCCGGATCCGTTAACCCCTGAATAAGGCTTTTCATGTAGAAGCACTTTAAAATTATGACGTATTGCGACTTGCTCCATGACATTCATCAGCAATTGATTATGATCGATTGCTAAATTTATCTCTTCATACATAGGTGCACATTCAAACTGCGAAGGAGCTACCTCATTATGACGGGTTTTTAAGGGGATACCGAGCTTAAGGGCTTCATTTTCTAGATCGACCATGAAAGCCAATACCCGCTCAGGAATGGCACCAAAGTAGTGATCTTCTAATTGTTGTCCTTTAGCAGACATATGTCCAAATAGTGTGCGTCCGGTTAGTTGCAAGTCGGGACGCGCGTTGTAAAGGGCAAGGTCTACCAAAAAATATTCTTGCTCAATTCCTAGTGAGGCATTTACTTTAGTGACCGCTTTATCAAAGTATTGTGCTACATCAGTTGCAGCTTTATCTATTGCATTTACCGCTTTCAGTAAAGGAGCTTTATAATCTAAAGACTCACCTGTATAGGATACGAATACGGTAGGGATACAAAGTGTTTTTCCGGCAGCAGACTCATAGATAAAAGCAGGAGAAGAAGGATCCCATGCTGTATATCCACGTGCTTCAAACGTATTTCGGATACCTCCATTTGGAAATGAAGAGGCGTCGGGTTCTTGTTGCACCAATGCATCAGCTGTGAATTTTTCAATAGCATCACCGTTTTCATCAGGTTCAAAAAAGGCATCGTGTTTTTCTGCAGTAGTTCCTGTTAATGGTTGAAACCAGTGCGTGTAATGAGATACCCCGTTTTGGATAGCCCATGTTTTCATGGCCTGAGATATGAACTCAGCAATTTCTCGAGTGATTGGTTCACCGTCTTCTATTGCTTTGGTCAGTTCTTTGAAAGTTGTTTTCGGCAGAAAATCTTTCATTTTGGCAATAGTAAATACATTTTTGCCAAAAATAGTGATAGCTCTTTTTGTGACCACCTTTTCTTCGGGCAATGCGTGTCTGGATGAGGCAGCATTTACGGATTCAAATCTGATACTTGACATTGGGTTTTGTGTTGGAGTTGATTTTTTTTGTGATTTACATCTTCTGTTTCAAAAATACAATCTATTTTTTTATTTTTTTATAAAAATCAAAAAAAACACTCGAAAAAAATAAATTTTTCGAGTGTTTTTGGTGTATAATATTGGGTTTTTTTGATTATTTTGTGTCTAAACCCCAGTTTATACCTTTTTTAGTTGCATTTACTCCGGTTTTTATCCATTCTGCCGCTGGTTTTCCTTTTAAGAAGTGATCGAAGAATTGGCTTTGTCGGATTTGGATGTCTTTCCTGTTCTGTCTTTGTATCAAGTTGTGGTCATCCCCGTTATAATTTAGTAACCAGGCAGGTTTTTGTAGTCGACGTAATGCGGTAAACATTTCTATCCCCTGATACCACGGTACGGCTCCGTCATTGTCGTTGTGCATGATGACTACAGGTGTATTTACCTTATCCATAAAAAATAAAGGTGAGTTTTCAATATATAGATCTCTATCCTCCCAAAGAGTGGCACCTAGTCGACTTTGTGTCTTCTCGTATTGAAATTGTCTGGACATACCCGTTCCCCAACGAATACCACCATATGCAGAGGTCATATTGACAACAGGAGCACCAGTCCAGGCCGCAGCATACATATTGGTACGGGTTATTAAGTGTGCCACTTGATAACCGCCCCAGCTCTGACCTTGAATCGCCATTTTTGTGGAGTCTACCCAAGCATTTTGTGCCAAGTGTCGCATTCCTGAGTTGATGTATTCTTCTGCGGATTTGCCAGGCTGGCCGGTTTTATATGAAATGTCTGGCGCAAAGACTAAATATTCGTTGCTCACAAAGTATGGTATATTGAGCCTTGAAGGTGTAGGGGCTGGGGGGTGGTAGGTATAAAGACCTTGAGATAGCTTTTCATAGAAATAAGCTATTATTGGATATTTTTTTGTCGGGTCGAAGTTTTCAGGCTTATATAAAATTCCTTCAGCCGGGTGACCGTTTGGTGTTACCCACTTTACGAGTTCCGCTGTGCCCCAGTTGTATTCGTTTTGTTGCGGATTGATATCCGTGAGTCTTTGTTCGCCTTTAAACTGCGTAGAAACATAGAGGTCAGGACTTTTGTTATAGTTTTCTTTTGTGTAAATGTAGGTTTTAGACTGTTGATCAGTTGAAAAATTCTTAAATGTGAATTTATCTTGGATAATTTCTAAAGGATTTTTAGTTTTTGATGGGTCTACACTAAATACACCATTCTCTTTGTTTGTTTCATTGAAACTAGTTAAAAATAGCGGTGTTTTTTCATTTATTTTAAATGTCCTTTTTCTGGGATCGTTGTTGTTTCGTGCATTTATTAACCTAAATACCAGCTTATTGTTTCTGCCGAATTGATTGGTAATACATTTTTTTGTTTTTCCATCCAAAGAAAAATACCAAACGTCATATCGGTCATTGATATATATACCTGTGTTATTATCTGCCCACGCTGCTATTCCATAAGACGAAGCTGTCGTTGGCATATCATTTTCTTCGTCAGCAAATGATACCGATAGACCTTTATTTAGCTGGTGCTCTGTGCCTGTAGCAATGTGATGACTGTACCAATTTCCATCTTGTTCGTTAAATAGTACGATATATTCGGCGTCAGGAGATAGATATCCTTGTCCATTCCAGTTTGACTTTATTAATTTTCGCTCACCCGTACGAGTAGATATCGCATAGATTTTTTGTAGTTGATAAGCTTGCCATTGATATGCAACCCTGTTGCCAAAAGTAGTTGTGGCCATTATCCATTCTTCAGTAGCGGCATCTGTGTAAGATGTTTTGTCAAACGTATCGTCGATCAAAGATATTAACTGGTTTGTATTTAGGTTGTATACAGCATCATAGTTTTTGGCTAAATCTCTTTTTAAATTGACAAGTTGCTGTGTCATCAAATAATCGTCTTTCCAATGCCATATATCGACTTTTGCATTTTCGAATTCAATCAATGTCGTATCTTTTACAGCAGGGATGGGTACTAGACCAAAGAAAAGCTTTTTGCCGTGTGCGTCGAATGATAGTTGACCATCGCCAGACACATACCAATCTTTCGGTACTCCCTGTGTGTTCTTGTCAATGAGCATTCTCGCTGAATCTTGTCCTATCTTATATAGGTATAGTTTGAAGTCTTTTATTTGGGCTTTCGACGGACTTTTGTCAGCTAGAAAAGAAATCTGATTACTTTGGTCGTCAAATGTTATGCTTTTATAAACAGCTTTTCCGTTACTGATTTTTTGCAGTGCTTTTTTTGAAAGATCATAGAGATAGAGGCCGTCAACACCTGAGCTGTCTTTTTCCTCTGTTTTTTTGTTGAATACCAGGTATTTCTCATTGTTGCTAAAAAGATAAATATCTGCTTTCCAGAATTGAATCGTGTCACCCGATGAGAGTTGTTGTAAGACTAACACATTTTCTTTTTTCGCTTTTGTTCCCTTGGTGCCTTTTTTGAGTAATTCAGTACTTGTGCTATCTACTCGACCTTTTGAGCTGTCAGCGACAGAAGGAATATTTAAAACTTGCGTATACGCAATATAATTAAGCGTATTTTGTGCTACTTTAAAATTTTTAATAGGTCCAAGCTTAATTTGTTGCCGTTGCTCGATGTTAAAAACTATCAACGAATCTTTTGGAAAGTCCTCCGCTTTTTTCTTTTTAATTTTAGCCTCCCGGATGTCCTTGAAAGGTGGCTTTATCGTGCTGACCAGAAATTTCTCTCCCTCTGTAATTTTTGGTCCGGATGCGCGGTCAATGCGTTGTATTAATTTGTTGTTTTTGTCTTTTAGTTCAAGGTATCCGTCGCCTTCCTGTGGCGATACGGTATAGAAAACATAACTTCCCGATTTGCTGATATCTGTTGAGGTTATATTTTTCCAGATATCATATGTTGAATGGTCTATAGGCTTTTTTTGTGCCATTAGAGCAGGCAGGGTTAAACTGCAGATAATCGATGTTAATAAGCTTTTGTTCATTGAATAATGAGATTGTTCAGTCCGGTCAAACATAGAAAAAATGAAGCATATTAGCGAATACCGAATATAAAAATTACATATAAATAGGGTATTGCTTATTTTGGCACGTTAATTACTATTACTATGTATATTCGAATAGGAAATCAAGCGTAGTTGTTAAATCAAAATAATGGAAATATGAAATCAACAGGTATTGTAATTAGTGTAGTGGCCGCTATCGGGTTGCTTGCTTCAGCTTTTGTGTTAGCTAGCGCTTATAAGTATAAGTATAGCGTTAATAATACAATTAATGTTACAGGAAATGCAAAAAAGGATTTTGAGTCAGATATTGTTAAATGGACTGCTTCTTATAGTCGCAAATCTATGGATCTTAGTGAGGCATCTGAACAATTAAAGAGAGACCGGGATTTAGTGAAGAGCTTTTTAATACAACAGGGTATCGAAGAAAGCGAGATCTTGTTTAATGCCGTAAATATCATGAAAGACTTTTCTTATCATACGGATGAGCGAGGTAATAGCTATAATACGTTTTCAGGTTATAGTCTTACGCAGATGGTGAGCATAGAGTCGAAAGACTTAAATAAAGTCGATAATGCGTCGCGAGAAATTTCTACACTTATCTCGCAAGGCGTTGAGTTGAGTTCCAATTCGCCTAATTATTATTATTCAAAATTGGAGGATTTAAAGCTTTCTTTAATCGCTGAAGCGTCACTAAACGCTAAGGCAAGGGCCGAAAATATTGCTAAGGAATCCGGTTCCAGTCTAGGAAAGCTTCTCAGGGCAGATTTGGGAATATTCCAGATAACGGGGCAGAACGATAATGAAGACTTTTCCTACGGCGGTGTATTTAATACAACGGCACGTTTAAAAACTGCTAATATTACAATAAAAGCAAGTTATGGTCAATAAGGAGATGGTTGAAAAGTGAAAAAAATAAAGCGCAAGATTATCTCTTGCGCTTTTCCATTTATCGGTCTTTGTATTAACCTAAATAAGATTTTAAAATTTTGCTGCGAGAAGTGTGACGTAGTCGTTGTAAAGCTTTGTCTTTGATCTGACGTACGCGCTCTCTCGTTAAATTGAATTTTTCACCGATCTCTTCAAGTGAAAGTGGGTGATTGGATCCTAACCCGAAAAATAGAACGATAATTTCTCGTTCACGCTCTGTCAATGTCGATAAAGATCTTTTGATTTCTTCTGACAGTGACTCATCGATAAGAGAACTATCCGTATCTGGATCAGAGTTTTCTAATACATCTAGTAGGGTATTTTCCTCTCCTTGTACGAAAGGAGCGTCCATGGATACGTGTCGACCCGAATTACTTAATGTGTCAGATACCTTGTCTACGGTAGTTTCTAAGATGTCAGCTAATTCTTCAGGAGAAGGCTCTCTTTCGTATTCCTGCTCTAATTTTGAAAAAGCTTTGCTGATCTTACTTAGTGACCCTACTTGGTTTAGAGGGAGACGTACGATACGCGATTGTTCAGCGATAGCCTGCAAAATAGATTGACGAATCCACCACACTGCATAAGAAATAAACTTAAATCCCTTAGTTTCATCAAATCGCTTAGCTGCTTTTATAAGGCCTAAATTTCCCTCATTAATCAAGTCTCCCAATGTGAGTCCTTGATTTTGATATTGTTTGGCTACAGATACGACGAAACGTAAATTGGTTTTTGTTAACTTTTCTAATGCTACCTGATCTCCCTCGCGAATCCGTTGCGCTAAGATTACTTCTTCTTCAGCGGTAATCAAGTCAACTTTACCAATTTCATGTAAGTACTTGTCTAGAGATTGTGATTCACGATTCGTGATCGATTGTGTAATTTTGAGCTGTCTCATTAAAATTTATACCTTTCTTCTGGAATGTTGCAAAAATACAAAAAAAAATCTTCGTATTGTGTAACAAAAATGTAATTTATATACTCATTTTGAGGTAGTTATAGGAAGTATTAAAACCTATCATTAATATCAAAAATCGTTCCAAAATTATTGATTGTTACATATTGTCATTTGTAAAATATTATTCTAAGGTTAAAACCTTTTTTTTTGAAAAATGTTTTATAAACAATGAAAATTAAATAAATAACATTATGGGTATAATAATACGTTTAGATGAAGTGATGGCAAAAAGAAAAGTGTCCCTAAACGAGCTTAGTGATCGTGTAGGAATTACACTTTCAAATCTCTCTATCTTAAAAAACCAAAAAGCAAAGGCAATTCGATTGAGCACATTGGCAGCCATTTGTCGTGCACTTGACTGCCAGCCGGGTGATATAATAGCGTACAAAGAGGATGACTTGTCCGATAGTGAGGTTTAATCGAACCGATATCCTCTCAGGAATTCTTCAATAGACATTCTCTTCTTTCCTTCAATTTGTAGAGATAACAAGTTGATATACCCATCTTGTGTACAAAATTTCAAGAAGCTCTTGCTATCCGTATAAAAATCTCCAGGGGGGGTTCCAGTAAAAACTACTTCTGTCGTAACTTCGTATATTTTAAGTACTTTATTGTCTAGTAAGGTGTAGGCGGCAGGGTAGGGGCTCAATCCTCTTATTTTATTATAGACATCTTGAGTGTTTTTGTTCCAGTCAATAAGGCAGTCATCCTTGAAAATCTTAGGTGCATGTTTAATCTCTGTTGATGCGATATCTTTCTGAGGTATTGGTGTGATACTGTTATTTTTTAAGCCTTGGATTGTATCAATAAGAATTTCAGCTCCTGCATACATCAGTTTGTCATGCACCAAGCCAGCGGTGTCATTGTCTTCTATCTTAACTTTTTTACTAAGTAAAATATTGCCCGTATCAATTTCATGTTGTAAGAGGAAGGTGCTTACTCCAGTCTCCTTCTCGCCGTTGATGATAGCATGATTGATCGGGGCTGCACCGCGATATTGCGGTAGTAAGGAGGCGTGCACATTGATGGTTCCCATCGATGGCATGTCCCAGACAGCCTGAGGAAGCATACGAAAAGCAACCACAACCTGCAGATCAGCTTTAAAAGATTTTAAAGTTTCTAAAAATAAAGCATCTTTGAGCTTTTCAGGCTGCAATATAGGTAGGTTATGTTGCAGAGCGAACTGCTTGACAGCAGACTGATGTAATTTCTGACCACGACCAGCAGGTTTGTCAGGACTTGTTATTACAGCAACAACGTTTTCTCCTGCATCAAGAAGGGCTTTTAAGGAAGCTACGGCAAAGTCGGGAGTTCCCATGAATATGATACGCATAAATACTTTTTTTTATTTTCGAAACACTTTGAGTGTCTCATTTGTCAAGTTGCAAAAATTGTTAACTTTGCGAAGTTACAAAATTATATTTCAGCTTGAATTTTCCATTATTTATTGCAAAGCGAATAATTTTCAAAGGGCAAAGAACCTTTTCAAAGCTCATTGTACGTGTCACGATTGGAGCGCTTGCATTGGCAGTTATTGCAATTCTTCTTTCCGTAGCAATTTTAAGGGGATTTAAGGATGAGATTACCGATAAGCAGCGTGGTTTTTTTAGTGATATAATTATCACTAAACAGGATTTAAATCAAGCTGAAAATGCGCCCATCTCTTTATCTGCTGCTAAAATCGAAGAGATTCGTGGTATTCCGAATGTTGTTTCTATTTCCCCTTTTGCAACAAAGGTTGGCATTATGAATGTAAATAGAGAAGTAGAAGGAGTAATGTTGAAGGGGGTAGAGTCTACATACGATCAATCATTTCTTGCTAAGACCTTGGTTAGAGGTGATACATTAGATTTCAAAGAAGAGACAGCGGATAGTCAACTTTTGATATCTTCTTATTTGTCGGAACGTTTGCATCTCGAACTAAACGATAGTTTCGTGATGTCTTTTGTTCAGGATAACAGAACGCGTAAGCGAAAGTTTGTAGTTAAGGGGATATTCCGCACAAACTCAGAAGAGCTTGATAATAATTATGTAATAGGCTCATTAGAGCTAATACGCCGATTGAACAATCTGGGGGATACAGAAGCAGGAGCATACGAAATTAGGATTAAGGATTTTGAGCAGTTGCAGCAAACTACAGACGAAGTTGATGATGTTTTGCCTTTGGAGATGAAATCGACAAATGTAGTCGAGCACCTTGCTGATATTTTCAATTGGTTGAAGATGCTAGATATGAACGATGATATCATATTCGTACTTATGGTTATTGTGGCAGTTATCAATATGATTTCTTCATTACTAATTACTATTTTAGAGCGGACATTCTTAATCGGCATGCTCAAGGCTATGGGGATGGTCAATCGTGAAATACGAAAGATTTTTTTGTTAAATTCTTTGTATTTAATTGGCTACGGCTTAATGATAGGGAATGCTCTGGCCTTGTTTATCTATTTTTTACAAAATCAAACTCATTTTTTTAAATTAGATCCAGCGATTTATTATATCGAGTACGTTCCGATGTTTATAGATTTTGGGACAGTTCTTCTACTGAACTTCAGTATTGTTTTGATAGCTTTGTTGACTTTATTCATTCCTTCAATGCTTATTTCTCGGATTTCTCCAATCAAGACTATACAGTTTAAATAGACTTTAAAAATCTTCTTTCTTTAATAGGTCTACTTTTTTTTGTACTTTACGTACGTTTACAATCCTTTGTTTTGGATTGTCATAAATTAAATGAACTTTCAATTTATATATGGGCAGTAAGATTTTTGAACATTTATCCGAAGCATTTGAAGCACCACTAACCAATCCGGTACTTGTTTTTTCTTTAGTACTTTTTATTATACTTCTAGCCCCTATTTTACTTCGGCCTATTCGTGTGCCCGGTATTATTGGTTTGATATTATCAGGAGTTGTTATAGGTCCGCATGGACTCAATTGGTTAGAAAAAAGTTCAGCTGTAAATCTTTTTTCTACCATTGGTCTATTGTATATCATGTTTATTGCAGGGCTTGAGTTAGATATGAATGAGTTCAAAAAGACTAAACATAAAAGCATTATGTTCGGTCTTTTCACATTTGCTATACCTATTGCTATCGGTTTTCCTGTTTGCTATTACCTATTGGGTTATGGAACATTAGCGAGTATTCTGATAGCTAGCATGTTTGCTACCCATACTTTGGTGTCATATCCTATTGTCAATCGATATGGTATTTCCAAGCACGAGGCTGTAGCTATTACAATAGGAGGTACGATATTGACCGATACTGCAGTTTTAATTATCTTGGCGGTTATTACGGGAGCCTCCCAAGGGAGTATAAATCAGGAGTTTTGGGTTACTCTAGGCATTTCCTTTGCGGTATTCTTATTTATTATGTTCGGTATTATTCCGAAAATTGCGAAATGGTTTTTTGAAAAAATTCAATCCGAGAAGACAGGGCATTATATTTTTGTACTAACGGTTGTTTTTTTTGCAGCTTTTTTGGCAGAGATGGCTGGTCTAGAGCCGATCATAGGGGCATTCGTTGCGGGATTAGCCTTAAACAAGCTCATACCTCATTCTTCGGCATTAATGAATCGGATAGAATTTATTGGAAATGCAATCTTTATTCCTTTTTTTCTGATCTCGGTGGGGATGATCGTTGACGTCAGCGTATTGGCAAAAGGACCTATGGCGCTAATTGTAGCTGGCACATTGACCGTAGTTGCTGTGTCAGGTAAATATCTGGCAGCCACCGCTACTCAGTTAGTTTTTAAGTACACTGGAAATCAAAGAAACTTGATCTTTGGATTGAGTAACGCCCATGCAGCGGCAACTCTTGCTGTAATTATGGTGGGGTATAGCAATAATATTATAGATGAGAACGTGTTAAATGGAACTATAGTTCTCATCCTTGTAACCTGTATCATAGCATCTATGGTAACCGAAAGCGCTTCGAAAAAAGTTGTAATGGAAGGTCATCAAGACGATGCGCATGTCGAGCATGTGGAAGAGGGAGAAGAGCAGATAATGATTCCGATTGCGAATTTGAACAATATGGAACCCATCTTAGACTTCGCTACCATGATCAAATCGAAAAAGTCACATTACCCGTTGAGTATACTTAGCGTAGTTCCAGATAATGAACGAGCTGAGCGAAATTTGATCGAAGCCCGCAGAAATCTGGACAATATGGCGCAGTACGCATCAGGATCGGAAACTGAAGTGGAATTATTGACAACGATTGATTATAATATTGCTGCAGGGATTGCCAGAATGTCTAGACATTCACTGGTAGACTGTATCATTATGGGATGGCCTAGTGCAGTTTCTTTCGTTGAGAAAATTGTTGGTGAAAAGACAGAAAGTATCGTGAATTCTACAGATACAACCTTGTTCATGTGCCGATTGGAAAAGCCGCTGATTTCACACAAATCTATCACAGTGTTCGTTCCTCCATTAGCAGAGTCGGAGGTTGGTTTTGAGTATTGGTTGGAGAAGATTCTAAAATTGGCACAAGAACTCTCTTTACCTGTTAATTTTATTTGTAATGGACGTACACAAGGGGCTACAGAAGAGGTTCAGAAACTTCTCAAATCAAGCGTACCGTTGCATTATGGCAATTACGAAGATTGGGATAATATTTACGGTCTGGCGACATTTAGCAATGTTGATTCATTATTGGTATTTGTATCCTCTAGAAGTGGTGAGGTCTCTTACAGGGACGCATTAGATGGTTTAGCGCGGAGGGTAGGCCGTTATTATAAAAATCAAAATCTAATACTTCTGTTCCCAAGTCGTCAGGCAGATTTGCATATTGATGAGTATGAAGATATTCAGACAGCACCGATTTTCAGAAAGATAAGTCGTGAAATAGGAAATATGTTTAACAAGGAGAAATAATCAATATCGTAGTTATGGAAGCGAAGATAACAATGAATACAAGTAGAGGTTTAGTGGTACCCGATGAGCCCATTATACCTTTTATTATCGGAGATGGAATCGGTCCAGATATTTGGAACGCCTCGGTTCGAGTATTTGATGAGGCCGTTAAACAGAGTTATGAAGGAAAGCGGAGGATTGTTTGGAAAGAAGTGTTGGCAGGAGAGAAGTCATTTAATTTGACAGGTGAATGGTTGCCTGAAGAAACATTATCGATCTTTAAAGAATATTTAGTTGGAATCAAAGGCCCCTTGACAACTCCTATAGGAGGAGGTATCCGTTCATTGAATGTAGCACTTCGTAAGGAATTAGATTTATACGTATGTCTGCGGCCTACATCATGGTATCCTGGTGTGCCTTCGCCAGTGAAGCGTCCGCAAGATGTGAATATGGTTGTTTTTAGAGAAAACACGGAAGACATTTATGCTGGGATAGAGTTTGCGGCAGGTAGTAAAGAGTCGAATGAGCTTCAGGAATATTTAAAGCAGCATTTGGGCGTACAATATAATTTTTCAAACACGACCGGTGTGGGGATAAAACTTGTATCCGAAGAAGGATCGAAAAGGTTAATCAGGGCCGCAATAAGTTATGCACTAGAACACAAATTACCTTCTGTAGCATTGGTGCATAAGGGCAACATTATGAAGTACACAGAGGGGGCCTTTAAACTTTGGGGCTTCGAGGTTGCTGAGAAGGAATTTGGGGAGCAGACTTATACGTGGGGGCAATGGGAACGTACAAAAGCTGACCGAGGGCAAGAAGCTGCGAATGCGGAGCAGAAGGAAGCGGAGCAAACAGGAAAGATAATTATTAAGGATGTTATTGCTGATAATTTTCTTCAGCAGATCTTGTTAGCGCCAAAGGATTATGCCGTTGTAGCTACACTAAACCTAAATGGAGATTATATTTCGGACGCCCTCGCTGCTATGGTTGGAGGGATAGGTATAGCACCAGGAGCCAATATAAATTACAAAACAGGCCATGCGATTTTTGAAGCGACTCATGGGACAGCACCTAGATTTGCGGGAACAGATTCCATGAATCCATCTTCTGTTATTTTGAGTGGCGTCATGATGTTGGAGTATATGGGATGGAATGAGGCCGCTGACACAATTAAGCGTGCATTGAGCGAAGTTATTCAAGATAAGACCGTGACAATAGATTTCTATAACTTAATGCAGGATGCAACATTGGTAAAAACGAGCGAGTTTGCGGACAGGATTATCGAGAAGTTATAAGAGACTAAATGAATAGATTTTCTTTTCTCTTAATTTGGGTTTTTTCTGCGGTTAATTTTATTTTTGCTCAAGAAAAATACCAAATAGATACGTTGATACACCAAGGGCCGGATGAAAAGATGGTGACATTCGTCATTCTCGGAGATGGATATACAAAAGCAGAACAGGATAAATTTAGTAAAGAAGCCGAAATTTTCGTTCGTTTTTTTTGAAGACAGATCCGATGCGTAGTTATGAGTCTTTTTTTAATATTTATGCTATCAAAACTATTTCTGAAGAATCTGGAGCTATACACGCTTGCACAGCCATAGATTGTCCTGAGGATCATCACACAACTGCTGTTAAAGAAAGTAACCAGTTTCCGCGAAATGCGAAGGTACCTATGAGCCGTCCAAAGACAATTTTTGGAAGTAGTTTTGATAACGGTAATATCCATCGTTTGGTAGTCCCTCAAAACCAGAGCTTAATATCCGAAATTTTGAAGACACATACCCGCAGTACGACATGGTCTTGATACTCGTAAATTCACCTTTTTACGGCGGTTCAGGAGGAACGTATGCTACTTCGACAGTTAATATGGCCAGTAACGAGATCGCTATCCATGAGATCGGCCATTTTTTTGCAAAGCTAGGAGACAAGTATTGGGCTGGCAATCAGTATGCCTATGAAAGTCCCAATAGCAGCCAAATTTCTGATGCGAATAACGTAGCTTGGTCGCATTGGTTAGGTATTAACGGAGTTAAGGTGTATTCCTATGGTAATAAAGATTCAAAATCAAACTGGTATCGACCCCATGAGTCTTGTAAAATGCAGACGTTGAAAGCACCGTTTTGTAGCGTGTGCCAAGAGCAGTTCGTTCGAAAAATCCATGAGTTGACTTCACCTATTTTGCGTAGAGAGCCCGCTTATGATACGGTAAACCAAAGTTGGAAAGTACAACAGTATAAAGTAGAATTAGCTTTGCCATTTCCCAATACACTGAAAGTACAATGGTTGTTAAACGCAGGTTTTATTAACTCTAAAATACCTTCTGTATGTATAGATCCCGGGCATTTAGGAGCAGGCAAAAATGTTCTTGAAATTATAGTTGAGGATACTACATCTTTGGTTCGGAATCCGACCTATAACAGCAATGCTGTGTATGTTGAAAGCTGGAATATAGTAGCGGATACAGTTTTACAAATCGTTGCTCCAAAAGTTACTTGCACGGATTCGTTGCAGACTTGTTATGGTACATCGCAGGTAATAAATATTGAATATGTTTCAGCCAATGGTGTGTACCGTTGGTACGATAAGGAAGAAGGGGGAGAGCCTTTGAGTGAAGGTCCAACTTTTCACACGCCTAGGATTTTTGAGAATAGCAGGTATTATGTCGATATGGAGCTTGATGGCAAAGTATCACAACGCACGTCGGTCAATATATTATGCTTTTCAGCACTTCAAGTACCCCCCGGCGTAAAAATAAAATGGAATAACAAATCCCAAAAGTATATTGTCTCTTTAGTCAACGATGTACTAGATAGCACAGAAAGGTATAAGTGGACAGAATCGAATGGTAATCCATTATATACATGGGATGCCATAAAGTCTAGGTATGTTTCGGTGGAGGAAAATAGCCATATGGTAGTCGTCGATAAGACTATTTTAGAGAAAGGTATTTTTGTCCAAAAAGCGAATAGGTCTACGACCTGTACAGGTGATAATTACGCTATCAATTTGAAAATACATTCCAGATAATGAATTACAACGATTTACCATTCTTTGTAAAAGAGTCTGTTGTCTTAAGTATGGAAGAAAAGAATATGTTATCGTCCATTAATACATTGCCGTCCGAACAAGAGGTTGACCTTTTACGAAATTTACCTGATGTGTTAGAACTCACAAATACTTTTATAGGAGACGAAAGCTCGCGTACCATCCATTTACAGCTAAAAGCACGTGAGTATTTAAGTGTAGGGGATATCTTTATGGCTTGGAAGGTGTTGTTGCTGTAAAATTAAAAAGTTAAAAATCTATGAAATCTTCATGGGGGGCGGAATGTCTGTTTTTATAAAGAGTTGACCTTTGTCTTTTTAGACTTAAATTTTCTGTGCTTTTGACTTTGATAGATTCCCTTACCGCCAGCGGTAAATGCTGCGATCAACGTACAGATTAGTGCAAATGGGAGGATATGAAAGCCAAATAATTCCGCGGCCATGACAGCGCAGGCAAAAGGTGTTTTAGTACATCCAGAGAATACAGAAACAAATCCTAGTCCCGTAATCAAAAGTAAGGGGATGGGAATATAAACAGACATGAAACTAGCTAAAGTCGCACCAATAAAAAATAGAGGAGTTACTTCTCCTCCCTTAAAACCAACACTCAGTGTTAGGCATGTCAGCAGTATCTTGAGAAGAAAATCAAGCCCGGATTGTGGTTCTTTAAAAGATTCCAGTATAGTTGGTAGCCCTAGACCGATGTGGCGGGTATCACCAATGATCACTACGATAGATAGGATGATTATAGCACCGATTAAGACGCGCCAATAAGGATTGTTTATTTTTTTGAAGACTAAGCTAAAAGTTTCCCCTGTATAAATAAATAGCCGGGCTACGAGTCCCGACAGGACGCCAAAAAGGAGAACCCATAATAGATGTTTAATATCCCCAAACTCCAACTGGATGAGGGGATAGTGGGTGTGAGGAGCTTTTAATAATAAGCTGATTCCATGCGCCAGATAAGCTGTAAACAATGCCGGAATGAGTGCTTGATATCTCAGTTTTCCGCACCGAAACATCTCTACCGCAAATGCAGTTCCTGCGAGAGGTGTACCAAATAAGGAGGCAAACCCAGCAGCTACGCCACATATCAGAGCGATTCTGCGCTGTGTTTTATCAAGATTTAATTTCTTAGCGATTTGGTCCGCATATGTACCACCGTATTGTACAGCAGTACCTTCACGTCCTGCAGAGCCGCCGAATAAATGGGTTAATAAGGTAGCTATGACTACCAAGGGAGCCATAGTCAAAGGGATGTTTCCTTTAGGGTTGTAGTATTCTTCAAAGAGTAGGTTATTACCCTTACTTGCGTTACCGCCGTAGTACTTATACAGAAATACGATCACTATTCCTGCAAAAGGCAGCCCCCAAAGGAACTCCCTGTGAAGTTCCCGAAGATCAGTGACGGCACTGAGGGCATATAAAAAAGCCGCAGAGGTACATCCGGTAACCAACGCTATCGCCATGCATATTTTCAGCCAGTTGTACCAGAGGAGACCTTTTAATTGTAGACTTCTTTTCGCGTACATACAATTCTACGACAAGAAAGAAGCCAACAATGCACCCCAGCCGACAATCATTAATAATCCACCTAATGGTGTTATTGGTCCCAAAAAGCGCAGATTCGACTTCCAATATTCACTAAACGATAAGAAAAATATACTGAAAGAGAAAAGAACCGTACCAGTCGCAATACCATATACCGCCAAGCGATGAGTGTATAGGCTGAAATCAGAAGAAAATCCGATTATCAACAAGGTTAATGCACTATACATTTGATAGCGCACTCCGACTTCAAATGAAGCTAGTCTTTCGGCGCTTATAAGCTTTTTAAAGGCATGGGCTCCGAATGCACCTAGTGTAATGGCTAGTATTCCGAAGCTAGCTCCAAGTACAAGTGTTGTTGTCTGCATATTAGTTAAGTTGTTTTTCTATAGTTTTTTTGTCTGCAAACCCGATGTTTTTCCAAATTCTCTTTCCGTCTTTGTATAGAAATAGAACCGGGATACTCGTTATGCCCAATTGTTTGGTCAGTGTGTTATTTTCATCAACATCTATCTTTACCACTTTCACTTTTTCTGCGTATTTTTTAGCTATTTCCTGGATGAAAGGTTCCATTTCCTTACAAGGTCCGCACCAGCTCGCGTAAAAGTCAACAAGAACCATTTGCTTATCGTTTGTAATCGTTTTGAATTGCTTTAATGTCAGTCCCTTAGGGGTAGAAGATTGCTCTTTTTCCAATGGTAGATTCGCGGCTTCCCATTTTAGTAGGCCACCATCAATCTCATATACCGTAAAACCTCTGTCGGCTAAAGTCTTGGCGGCTTGTGCGCTACGTCCTCCTGATAGACAATACACATATACGGGAGATTTCTTGTTAAGTTTAGACGTAATACCTTCTTCAAATTCAGCTTTTTTATTCCAGTCTAAATTTATAGAATTAGCGATGTGTTTATCTAAATACTCTTTTTTGGTACGTACATCGAGGAGTTGTGTCTTTTTTTTCTTTTCAAATATTTGGGCCGCTTCCGATACCGATATTTTGCTTTGTGCCAACCCGGTAGTATAAAGTAGTCCCACCAGAAGTAGTGAAATAAAAGTTTTCATGTTTAGTGCTTCTTTAAAGTATATGACGAGGAACTTTAATCAATAAAGTTCCCCATTACTTATATTAGATTCCCATTTCCTTTAATATAAATTGTGCATTGTCAATCTTATCAGCTATCCATAGTACATAACGGATATCTACACCGATAGATCTACTATAGCTTTCGTTCCAGGCAAAATCATTGATCGTAGCATCATACGAGCGGTCAAAGTTTACGCCGATCAATTCGCCATAAGCATTCATAATAGGCGAACCGGAATTACCGCCAGTCGTATCCATATTGTAAAGAATATTTACAGGAACATCATTCAGATCTGATTTGACATAAGCGCCAAAATTCTTATTCAACCAAGCTTGTTTTATTGCCTGAGGGTAGCGGAATTCAACATCTCCAGAGTTCCCTTTTTCTATTAGACCCCGTACGGTTGTAAATGGTTTCATATATGTTGCATCTGCAGGACTGTAACCTTTTATATTGCCATAAGTCAAGCGTAAGGTCGAGTTTGCATCAGGGATGAAGTTCTTAGATTGATAAACCTCTTTTACAGCGACATAATCTCCCATGAGTCTGTTCAATACACCTTCACGACGCTTTTGCTCTTGACGGAATGGCTCCATCTCCTTTTCAATTTTCTGTTGGAACAGGAGCAATTCATCTTTATAAGCGGAAAGACTGCTCATGTCTTTCAACACCTGAGCGTAGAGTGTCTCTTTATCGTTTATTTTTGACTGTACGATAGCATCTTTGATATATTGGCTAGCTTGTCCTTGACTAGGAAAATTTTTACCAGCAACAGCTACGATAGTATTCTTATCCTTTAAGAGATAGGCTTGTTCAAACATATGTCCTGCTATATTTTGATCCGCATTCTTATTGTAGCTTTCATAGATACCATCCAATTGTTGCTTAAACCGAGCGATATTATTGTCAAAAAACTGTTGCTTGCTGGAAGTGCCAACTTGTACAGCCAACATGTCTTTAAAGTCGTTTAATAAGGAAGCGATCTGAAGCGAGCGTATACCAGTGTAGAGGTTATTGAACCATAGCTCACGTTCAGCGTCGCTAAATACCAGTTGATAGTGGTGATCAATATCCGTCATTAAACTCGCATATTTTGCTTTTAACTCGGGTTTAGAAGTGATGAAATGACTTAGGGCTAAATCTTCCTGCTTTTTGCTTTGTATCAGGTCTATATTACGTAAACCCTTTAATTTACCTCTATAGTTTTTTAATACGTTTGCGTTACGTTTTATTCGAGTAGCTAACGCCAGTTCTGTTGCTTTATCATTTTTTCCAGCCAACAACATCTGTTGATTTTGAAAATCATATAATTCAGAAGTGTAAGGCAGTAAAAACCGTTGTTGGTATTCTATATATTGCGCTGGTCTAT
Source organism: Sphingobacterium sp. xlx-130 (assembly GCF_011007405.1). Taxonomy (NCBI): domain Bacteria; kingdom Pseudomonadati; phylum Bacteroidota; class Sphingobacteriia; order Sphingobacteriales; family Sphingobacteriaceae; genus Sphingobacterium; species Sphingobacterium sp. xlx-130. Next base: position 99,158 of record NZ_WFKN01000009.1, on the reverse strand, counting down.
GTCTGAAAGTTCTGCCTGGATAGCCCAAAATAAATACGAAATCATTTTCTTCAACACCTTTAGGGTTTACTTTTAAGTGCTTTTTAGGTTTGTAGGGTACATTATTTTTTGAGTACTTGGCTGATTTACCATCTGGCGCGACATATGCTCGTAAAAAGGAGAAGTCGCCGGTGTGTCTAGGCCATACCCAATTGTCTGTTTCGCCGCCAAATTCTCCGATATCCTGACGGGGTATATAAACCAGTCGCACGTCTTCGATGGTACGGTAGCGAAAGAGGACATAGCTTTTTCCGATAAACATTTCAGAAACCTCTGCCTTTATAGAGGGATCTTTATTTTCAGCTTCCTGCGCTATTTCAGCACGCTTTTTATTGATTATGTTGATACGCTCTATAGGATCATTAATCTGTGAGACAGCGTTTAATATCTGCGATGATACGTCTTCATAGGATTCCGTAATTCGTATAGTAAGACCCCTCGCTTCAATTTCTTGCTCCTGAGAGTTAGCAACAAAGCCTTTTTCCAGATAATTGTGTTGAGGACTCGATGCCAGCTGTACGGCACTGAAAGCACAGTGATGGTTGGTGACAATGAGACCATTAGGCGAGACGAACGAACCAGAGCATCCAGACACTTGTACTAATGCATCGACAAGGCCTATCTGTCCAGGGTTATAAATATCCTTTTCACTAATTTTGAGTCCAGCTTTTTTTAGCCCCGCTCTATTTAGTTCACTTAATGGAAACATTCCTTCATCGGGGATCGATGCGGAAAAGTTAAACGTTCCTAATCCCAGTAGAGCAGCTAATAAAAATGATGATTTAAAGTTATATTTCATATGTAAATAATTATTTCATGATCCGTCAACCGGCGGACCGGTTTGTCATTTAATGGTCTATGGAATATCCAGATTATATTTTCGAAGGGCTCACAAGCACGGTTCTTTTCATTGATATTTTTGCAGTTCCGCTACACGGATATTTTATATATGTTTGTGTTTTATTTTTACCTGTCATCCGTCAGTTGACGGACTCATGGATATTTTAGCTTCGCTAAATTAGGAGTATTTCATAAAATCATTTTTTAATAGTTTTACGTTTTTTTCAAAAATACTAAATTCCTAACTTTATATACCTCATTTCCTATCTTTGTATAGTTAAAACTTATAAAATGACCCTAGTCCAATTGGAATATGTTATTGCAGTAGATACTTATCGTAGTTTTGTTGCTGCTGCCGAGAAATGTTTTGTTACGCAACCTACCTTGAGTATGCAGATTCAAAAGTTGGAAGAATCGCTCGGCGTAAAGATTTTTGATCGTAGTAGACAACCTGTAATTCCTACCGAAATCGGGAGTAAGTTAATCAAACAGGCTCGTATTGTCCTAATGGAAAGTAAGAAGATTAATGAAATCCTACAGGAAACAAAAGGAGAGTTGGAAGGTGAATTTAAAATAGGCGTTATTCCAACTGTAGCCCCATATTTGATGCCGATGATTATTACTTCATTTTTGAAAAAATATCCTAAAGTACAGTTACAGGTTTGGGAATACACGACAGAACGTATAATTCAAGAATTGAAGATAGGAACGTTAGATTGTGGCGTGCTGTCTACACCTTTATTGGATAACGCTATTTTGGAGATTCCGCTTTTCTACGAGACTTTTGTCGCCTATGTGTCTGAGAAGAGTAAGTTGTTCGAAAAAAAAATTTTAGGTTACGAAGACCTTTCTCAAGAGAAGCTTTGGTTATTAAACGAAGGACATTGTATGCGGGGGCAAGTCCTTAATATTTGTAATTACAGACACAATCAGGGAGGCGAAGGTACATTTGAATACAACACCGGAAGTGTAGACACTTTAAAGCGCATGGTAGAAATTAACGATGGCTTGACCATTCTACCGGAGTTGAGTATATTGGGCTATGATGAAGATCAATTAAACCATGTCCGTTATTTCAAATCACCAGAGCCGGTCCGGGAAATAAGTATTGTGACCACGAATAATTATGTAAAGAAGCTAGCGGTGAATATTCTGCGGGATGAAATTTTAAATGCAATCCCCGAACGGTTTAAATCGAATAAGAAGAAAGATGTAATCGGTTTTAACATCTAAAATAACACAATGAAAAGTAAATTCCTGGAAAGATTAGATAAGATCAATAAGTGGCGGATGCAGCGAGTTTCAAATCGAAACTTTCTGGTTTTGCTTGCTTTTTTAGTCGGCTTGATTGGGGGCTTAGCTGCGGCACTACTTAAAGGTATGACACATTTTATTGCTTCAGCTTTACAAGACGACGTAGAATGGCACATAAAGTATTCCGTTTATCTCGTTTTTCCGTTGATTGGCATATTATTGAGTGTCTTATATGTGCGTAAATTTCTGAAAGGGAAGAAGTTTGAACATGGAATCACCCCCATTATTTACTCCATATCCCGAAAGTCGAGCCGTATTGAAGTGCATAATGTATACTCACAAATTGTAACCAGTGCTATAACTGTTGGGTTTGGGGGCTCTTGTGGTCTGGAGGCACCGATCGCCTATAGCGGTTCGGCTATTGGTTCTAACATTGGCCGATTCTTTGGTCTCAGTTATCGTGAAGTTACCATGTTATTAGCTTGTGGAGCGGCAGCAGGTATTTCAGGAGCTTTTAACAGCCCCATTGCAGGAATGATTTTTGCCATTGAGATATTACTTCCCGAGTTCTCCATTCCCGCTTTTATACCTCTATTAATTTCTTCCGCATTAGCGGCTGTGGTTTCGAGGCTTTTATATAGCGAGCCCCTTTTTCACACGGCACTTACCGACTGGGAGGTTGGAGCGTTATTTTTCTATTTTTTGTTGGCGATATTAATAGGCCTGTTCACTGTCTATTTTTCGAAGTTAAGCCAGTCGGTCAAAGGTTGGTTTGCCAAGATACAGAACCCTTACAATAAGGTCTGGAGCAGTGGTGTTGCATTGGGTATATTGATTTTGATTTTTCCGGCCTTGTATGGCGAAGGTTATCTAACAATGCAGCAGATTCTAGATGGTCAGTTTGATGCCATCGTCAAGAATAGTTTGTTTTCCGATTATAGGGATTTGGGTTGGGTAGTTGTTTGCTATACCGTCCTTACTTTATTTGCAAAATCCTTAGCCTCCCTCTTTACCATTAGTGGAGGAGGTAATGGTGGTGTTTTTGGCCCCAGCTTAGTTATGGGCGGCCTCTTAGGATTTGCATTTGCTTATGGGGTTAACCTGACTGGTATTATTGAATTGAATGTACCTAATTTTGTGATGGCAGGAATGGCAGGAGCATTGAGTGGGATTATGCATGCGCCATTGACCGGTATATTTCTTATTGCTGAGATTACAGGAGGCTATGCATTAATGGTTCCTTTGATGATTGTCGCTTCTATTTCGTATTTAATCAACAGAACATTAATGAAGCACTCGATCTACACCAAAGTACTTGCCGAGTCGGGCGATTTGATATCCTATGAAGACAAAGACAGGACGGTATTGAGTATGATGAAACTAAGGTATGTCACCGAACGGAATTTCGTGCAATTAAGCCCTGATGAGACACCTTTAGATAGAAAGATTGATATCATTCATTCCAAAAGAAATATTTTTCCGGTTGTTGATAAGGAAAAGAAGCTATTGGGGATTTTGTACAGTGAGAAACTCTTTTCCATATTATTAGGTGAAGAGGAGGGAGCTGGTCGATCATTTTCTTCTTTAGCGCAAAAGCCTACCGATATTATCAAAGAAGATGAGGATATGGAACGGGTAATGCAAAAGATGAATAAAGAAGATGTTTGGATACTGCCGGTAGTCGATAATGATAATCGATATTTAGGTTTTATTTCTAAGGCAGCAGTATTTAATAAATATAGAGCACTGTTGATGAGGCAAGGAACCTATTTAGAATAAAACTTTCATGATTCGCCAACTGGCGGATCACCGACTGCCGCGAAACGATCCCGATGTTATCGCGAGAGCTCTTGAATACCAATGCACATGAAAGCATTATGAAAAAAGTTCTTAATGGCCTTTGAACCGAACGAAGTAACCTCATTGATGCCATAAAGAGTTAAAACGAATCAATAAAACAGACTCTTTCAGAAAAAAATAATGGCTCTTAATTTTTAAGGGCCATTATTTTTGCAATATACTTTCCGACAATATCAAATTCCAAATTGACCCGTGTCCCTACCTCGACATATTTTAGATTGGTATGTTCTATTGTATAAGGTATGATCGCTACAGAAAAGCGATCTACGAGGGAGTTTACTACCGTTAGACTGATACCGTTTACCGATATTGAGCCTTTCTCCACCGTGATATTATTGAGGTGTGGATCATACTGAAAAGTAAATAACCAACTGCCGTTATGATCTTCTTTTGAAACACAGCTTGCTGTTTGATCTACGTGGCCTTGGACGATATGTCCATCAAACCTGCCGTTCATCAAAGTACAGCGTTCGATATTGACAAGATCCCCCTCTTTCAGATCACTCAAATTTGTCTTTTGCAGTGTCTCTTCAATCGCTGTTACTTTATAAGTCTCTGCATCGATTCCTACAACTGTGAGACATACACCATTATGAGAAACACTTTGATCGATTTTCAACTCGGAAGATAAACTAGACTTGATGTATATATGCATATTTGTCTGTTCCTGTTCAATTTTTGTAACAGTTCCTAATGTTTCGATAATACCTGTGAACATAGTGCTAATAATGATGTTTTGACAAAAATAGTCAATTTTGTATGCATATCCAATCTTTCCGACCCGCTAGATAGGTTGTAGTTGTACAGCCCGAAAAATAAATAGGAGAAATCCATTTTGATATGTGTATGTGATACACTATCTTTACGTTTTTAGAAAATATAAAAGCTGAGTGTAATTAGTTTGTTTTTCTAATGTAGTGTTTTTTTAAATTATTTCGCTGATTTTCAGTGGGTTGTTGTTTTTTTTGGATTTTCTGATTCAAAAGGTTTGGAGTGGTAAAGAAATATATGTTACCTTTGCTTAGGTTTAGGTTGATTGCCTCGTCTAGAGGTTAATATTTAAAGCCTGAGAAATCGCCTGATTCTCTCAGGCTTTTTCAATTTTAAGAAATTAGTCCAACCTGTTAATTAGTTAAATTCGCAGTTCAAATTCTAATATTTTGCATTTCAGCACTTTGGTGGAAGTTTCGATATTGTTTTGCAAAAAAAGTTTTAGTTTCACATAAAAGTTATATTTTTGCGGGACTGTCTTCGTAGTTCAATGGATAGAATTTCAGATTCCGGTTCTGAAGATGTGGGTTCGACCCCCGCCGAAGACACTTACAATAAAAAAGCCGCTTCAATTGCTGAAGCGGCTTTTTTATTGTATTTAGTGGCTGTTTTCTCCGGTAGTAAAGTGAAGCTGGAACTTAAGATCTAGGTCGTTTGCTCCGGTAAATGATGTGAAGCTGTCATTGTTCCAATCTGTTTTTGGGTTTATTTTCTCTTTTACTCCCGGGTTAAGATGACGCATGATATATCTTGTAGTGAAGGTAGAGGCTTCTTTGAGTACTGTAATGTATCCTTGTACGCCGACTTTTACTTTTGTATCATCGCTCTTTTCGTCACTATAGGTTACAAAGGAACTCACCGTTGGGATACCTAGTATAAAAGCAAAATGCTGATTGTCTTTTTCTACAAAAGACTGTTGCGTTTCTCGTCCAGCAAAATCTTTTATTTTAACATTAAAGCGATATGACTTTCCAACCACCAGATGTATATGTTCTTCAACTGGAGGAAGCATAGGGCTACCTGAGAATTTTATCGTTTCTACTTCAGGATTTTCGATCTCTGTATAATGGTAATGGTCGCCATGAGCTTCTCCTTCTACTTCAGTAAAAGAGATCTCTGCGGAACCAACTTCTTCTTGATCCACTTCCGCAGTAGGCTCATCTTTCTTGCAAGATGAAAAAGTGAAAATTGAAATCAATAATAGTGTTATGTATTTTTTCATGTGGATTTATTTTTAAGTTTTTATAGCGATTATCCAACTTATCGTTATGCACGTTTTGTGACGAATGGTGTATATACTACTCCGCGGCCATTCGAGTTCGAGCAGTCTATATATTATATGGATATTTCACTATCGTGTTTTTTAAAATGTAAAGTTGATTTTTACCGAAATGTTGCGCCCTAAGGCATGGGCATAATATCTAAATCTATCCATATAGTCTTTATACGCCTTATTGAATATGTTTTCTGCGCCTATTTGTACTTCCATTTTTCTGTGCTTTTCCATACTGATGGAAGAAGCTATAATAGCATCAAAGAGATGATATGAAGGTGGAGGCGGGGCAAAATCGGAATTGGGTTCGTATCGAGTCTGTTTTGCCTGAAAATGATGCTTGACCTTAATGTAACTGGGTATCCCTTTTGCGTTGATATGGTAAGCCAACGCATGTTGTAGCCTTGTTGCTGGAATATTCGGTAAGAATTGCTCTTTTGTTATATTTCGAGCTTTTACGACAGATAGGTTCAGACTATAATGTAAGTTTTGACGCATCTCCATAGTTAGAGCCAGATCGGCACCATAAAACAAAGCACGATCTTGTTGGTGTTGAAATAGAGGGAAGGTGCCTCGGATTGTCTGTCTTGTCGAGTCAGGTACGGGTTGACTATAGATATAGTTGTCAATGACCTGTGCAAAAACATCGATATTACCGTTTATGGCTCCTTTGTGAACCAAGAGGGAGTTTACCCATTTTAATCCCTTTTCGCTCTCTAGGCTTTTATTTCCGACTTCATACGTGCCTGTACCATGATGTATCCCATCACTGTATAGTTCATTTGCCGAAGGTGCACGCCAAGCTAGACCAACATTACTTTTCCATGTAAATACAGAATTCAAGCGATGACTAATGCCTGCTATACCGGATATGTTGTGAAACTCCTTACGGTCCGTCATTAAATATTGAGGGATCGATCCGTCGGGATTAATCTCCTCGTAGTTATAGCGATAGCCAGCTGCATCAAAATACTTGTAGTCGTATCGTATACCGGTTTCTATCAAACAGCTCTTTACCGGTATTTTTAAGCTAAAGAATGAACCAAAACCATGATTTTCGAAGTTAGGGATAATGGGAGTAGAGCCCGTGCCAGGTACATTATTGTTTAATTGCATACTACCTGATATACCAGTCGTAATTAGTGGTCGACTATAGACGATCTCGATTTGCTGCGTGTTTAAGACAATGTCAGCCATCGGTAAGTCATTTTCGGCTACACGGCGCAGATCAAATTCTCTTCTATGATTACGTTGTATGCTGTATTGAGCCTCGATATGGCTATTATCACTTATATAGTGTTTGTATCCTACTTTACCAAGTTGATGCGTCACGCGTTGTTTTGGTGCTTCTATCTTATTGGTAAAACTATATTCTTCAAATGGTCTGCCATTAGCGATCCGTGCTAAGATATCTTCTTTTGAACCAATATGGGCGCCTTGAAATACCCCTAGTGTGTTGCCAACATGGCTGAAATACATGTTGATCACATTCTTCCCTAATGTATAGGCAGCATACATATTTCCATTGATTTCTTTATTGCCCGTGTTACCAAGGTAATAGGATGCAGATTTCATGTTGCCATGATTGTTGGTTGTCAAACCCGCGCGGTAAGATAATTTGTTTAGTGTCCCCTCTAGTTTACTATTTACCGTCATTCCTCTACCGTTACTGTTTAGGATAATGGAGCTGTTACTTAGCGCGTACCTGTCTGGATGGATAGGCGCAGCCGATAATTTCACAATTCCTCCTAGCGCATCGGGACCATAACGCACAGCGTCGGCACTTTTAATAATGCTGATTTCTTCTGCTGAAAAAGGATCAATTTCTGGAGCATGATCCGTACCCCACTGCTGACTTTCGTGTCGTACGCCCTGATTTAATAATAGGAGTCTATTTCCATATAATCCATTAATTACAGGTTTTCCATTGTTAGCTCCGGTTTTGAGTACACTCACACCGGCAATGTCACGAAGGACATCTGCTAGGTTTTTTCCTTGGCTTTCTGTTCGCTGTTGTTTATTCAGCATGGTCGAGCTTCTGGAATTCGCATCAGTGGTGTTAGCAGTTACAGTTACTTCCTCAAGCTGCTTTACAATTCGATTTAATGCTATCCTGATTGTTGTGTCTTGACTTAATTTAAGAAACATCTCGTGTTCTGTATATGACCTATGATAGAAGGAAATGGAGGAATTGCCTTCACAGACTTTTTTAAATATATATTTACCCCGCCCTTCGACCTTGGCAGATTGATCATTCAGAAGTACTTGGGCGTCCGAAATGTTATGCCCAGTCTCCGCATCGATTAATTGAATGTGGATAGTCAACGGACAATCTTGGGCGTAAACAAGAGTATTCAAATATAAAACTCCTTGTAGAAGTAGAAGTATAACACCTCTCATAGATAATATTTTTCGATAAAAAGCATCCTTGAGGACATAGCTATAGCCTTGCTTGATGGTAATTCGTTTTAAAAAGTTATGCGGACAATAAATGACAGGCAAACAGAGATTATTGGAGCGGGGGGCCTTTATTTGAGATTAAAAGACGAATAATATCTACTAATATGGAATCGATAGAAATATTATAGGGTATGTAGAAAAACGACGGCATATAGCTCAGTTGGAAATCAGAACTATGGGAGGTGGTATTTGGGAGATGGATGTAATAACAGATAGCACATTCATCTTGGTTATTTAGCCCGTCGTGATGATGGCAGTTTTCAGCATCTTTGCCGTCGCATTCCGTATGTTTATGTAAAAGCAAACTCCCCGAAACCCACAGGTGGATTATGGTAAGTAATAATGAAGTTGTTTTTACGAGGAGTTGCATGTGTTACAAAGATATTTCAATTGCATCAAAGTTGCAAATTAAAATACACATTGTTGCATCAACTTATGATCTCGGATGAAACTGTGTTATGACAGACTGTAGATATTCCTTGTCTATGTGCGCGTAAATCTCTGTTGTAGTGATGCTTTCATGTCCCAGCATGTCTTGTACCGCACGTAGATCAGCACCTCCTTCGACCAGGTGTGAGGCGAAGCTATGACGAAATGTGTGTGGACTGATTTGTTTTTTTAAGCCGATTTGAGCCGCAAGATCTTTTATGATGATAAATATCATTACTCTAGAGAGTGCCGCGCCCCGACGGTTTAGAAACACAAAATCTTCATGTCCCGATTTTATATTTTGTTTGCTTCGTATTTCTTTTAGATAGATTTTTAAGTGTTTAATAGCTTGATTACCAATAGGAACTAAGCGTTCTTTGTTGCCTTTTCCTTCTATTTTAATGAATTCGATATCCAGGAAAAGATTTGAGATCTTTAATCCGATCAATTCGGAAACACGAAGGCCACAACCGTAGAGTACTTCGAGGATCGCTTTGTTTCTGGCGCCTTCTGGAGTCGATAAATCTATCGCAGCCATTAAAGCATCGATTTCTTCAAGATTTAACACGTCAGGGATTTTTCGGACTAGGCGAGGAGCTTCAATCAACTCCACGGGGTTGTTTTCTAAATCATGCTCTAGCTCTAGGAAGTTGAAGTACGCTTTAAGTCCTGAAAGAAGCCTTGCTTGGGTAAAAGTTGATATGGCGAAAGTATTCATCCATGTTAGAAATTCTTGAATATCTCGTGGCGAGAGCGAATACAGATCGAGTTGTTGATCTTCACAGTATACGCTCAACTTTTGAACATCATTCAAGTATGCAGATATGGAATTTTCAGAGAGATTTCTTTCGAACTCCAAGTATCTCTTAAAATCTTTAAATGTAGTAAACCAATCCATATACAAAATTAAATATTGTAAAATTATTACTGTTTAATATGTTTACTAAATTTTTAATTTTAATTTAGCATTAAATTAAAACAAATTTAAATTAATGAGATTCTTAAAACCTTTAGCTGTAGCATTTTTATTGCCTGCTACTTTTGCATCTGTTGATGCATCACCGTCACATATTTCACTATTAGCAAAGGATGCTAAGCATATCTTAGCGCAAGATACTTTAAATTGGCAAAATAAATTGCCTTTTGACAAGGAAGTTACTGTTGGTCGGTTGAAAAATGGATTTAAGTATTATATCCGTAAAAATGTAGAGCCCGAAAAGCGTGTTACTATGTATCTAGGGTTAAAAGTAGGGTCTATATTAGAGACTGAAGAAGAGCGTGGATTGGCTCACTTTTTAGAGCATATGAACTTCAATGGTTTAAAGCATTTTCCAAAAAATGATCTCGTTAACTATTTACAAAAGGCCGGCGTTCGTTTTGGATCGGATTTAAATGCATACACTAGCTTTGAAGAAACTGTGTATCAGTTACCGATACCTTCAGACGACCCTGAACTACTAAAAAATGGATTACAGGTGATGCGTGACTGGGCACAGGATGCTTTGTTAGTTACTGAGGAAATCGATAAAGAGCGTGGTATTATCATGGAAGAAATGCGCGGAAGTAGAGGTGCTTCACAGCGTATGCAGGATAAGTTTCTTCCCGTATTACTAAACGGGTCATTATATGCCAATCGCTTGCCGATTGGGACAGAAGAAGTTGTAACGGGTTTCAAACCGGACTTGATCCGTGATTTTCATGCTAAATGGTATAGACCGGATTTGCAATCTATCATCATTGTAGGTGATATTGATGTGGATCAGATGGAGAAAGAAGTTATTCGACTTTTTTCGGACATGAAGACACCAAAGAACCCTGAAAAACGTACGGAACATTCCGTTAAGCTCCTGAACAAAAATCAGTTCTTAGTGGTAACAGATGCGGAAATGCCTTCTACAGTGGGGCAGATAATTATTAAACATCCCGAGGAAAAAGTCAATACGGTCGGTGATTACAGGGTGTCGTTGATGAAAAATATTTTTAATCAAATGATCAGTTCGCGCTTGCGTGAAATCAGTCAGCAGCCGAATCCACCATTTATTCAGTCTGGTATAAATATTAGTTCACTTTTTGGAGGATTAGATAATCTTTCTATTTCCTTCGTGGCAAAGCCAGGAAAGTTTGAGGAAGGTCTTAAAGCGACAGTTCGTGAATTGGATCGTTTCCAGAAATTCGGATTTACAGAGTCTGAATTTAAAAGAACTGTAGCTGCTTTTGCAAAAAGTAATGAGACAGTATATAAGGAAAGGGACAAGAAGAAATCTGATGGATATGTGGGTACTTATTTGCAGCACTTCCTGAATGATGCACCTGCTTTGGGTAATGAGGATCGATATCAGATCACTAAGCAATTATTACCAACCTTAACGTTAAAAGAAGTCGAAGCCATTGGAAAACGTTTTTATGTAGATAATAATCGGGATATTATCATTCTTGGACCAGAGAAAGATAAAGCTAATCTTCCTCAAGAAGCACAGGTAATTGCTTGGCTAGCCGAGGTCGATAAAGAGAACTTGACAGCTTACGAAGATAAAGTATCAGAGCTTCCGTTACTAGCCAAACAACCGGTAAAAGGAAGTGTGAAGTCGACAAACGAAATTGCTGGGATTCAAACGAAAGAGCTTGTTTTGAGCAATGGAGTCAAAGTATTATTGAAGCCAACAACGTTCAAAAATGATCAGATTTTAATTTCAGCATTTAGTCCAGGTGGGACCTCACTATATTCCGATTCAGAATACCTGACAGCTTCCAACGCAGCTGCTTTCGTAAATGGTTCGGGAGTTGGACAATTAAATGCAATTGAGCTTAGAAAATATTTGACGGGCAAGAATGTAAATGTATCTCCTTATCTCGGAGAGCGTTCCGAAGGGCTGTCTGGATCATCTGATAAAGAAGGATTAAAGACCGCATTTGAAATGATTTATGGTTACTTTACCGAACCAAGATTAGACGATGATGTGTTCCAAAGCGGAATCGCACGTACGCTTTCTTCAATGGAGAATAGAGAAGATGATCCTAATTTTGTTTTCTCTGATGCCATGTCAAGAACGTTGTACTCGGATAATGTCCGTAGAACTATTCCTTCGCCAGAGCAAATCAAAACAATAAATCAAAAACGTGCTTTGGAGATTTTCAAAGAGCGCTTTGCCGATGCATCAGACTTTACGTTCACGATTGTAGGTTCGTTTACCGAAGAGGAGATCAAACCTTACTTGGAACAGTATCTAGCAGCACTACCAAATCTGGGAAGAAAAGAATCCGCCAAAGACTTGGGGATAGTAGAACCAGCTAAAGGTGTGGAGAAAGTTGTGCGTAAAGGAAAAGAAGCCAAAGCGCAAGTGCAAATGTCCTACTATGGAGACTATGCGTACGCTGAGAAAGAGAATATGAATTTTGATGCATTGGAGAGTATTTTATCCATTACTTTATTGGAGCGCCTTCGCGAAGACGAAAGTGGGGTGTATGGTACAGGAGCTAGAGGATCTTCATCTAAATATCCAAAAGGGCGCTATAGCTTTAGTATCGGCTTTGGTACGAGTGTAGATAAATACGAGTCTTTGATCAATTCCGCTATTGATGAAGTGAACAAGATTAAAGCAAATGGTCCAAAACAAACTGATTTGGATAAATTTGTAATTGAGCAAAAGCGTCAGTTAGAATTACAGTTAAAGGAAAATGGTTTTTGGTTGGGGCAGATTTCTAGCGCTTACCAAAATAACGAAGATCCTACTTACATCCTTCGTTATCTGGATGAATTGAATAAGGTTTCAGTTCAATCTGTTAAAGAAGTAGCAGAGAAGTACCTAAAATCCGATCGCCTCTTCAAGTTTATTTTATTGCCTGAAGAGCAATCAAAATAGGAAATAAAAGAGGGGCACATGTGTCCCTCTTTTATTTTTAAGAAGCTTTAAAGCCCTGTTTGTTCATGTTTGAAAACCCGCTGTTGGTGTTTCCAATCTTTAACATGTTTTGCTCCCAATTGTTCTCTCCGTGAATATTCAATTCCCAAACATTCAAAGACAGCTATTGAACACAGGTAGGCAATGAACTCTTTGGATTTATGAACTAGTTTTTTTTCAAAAGTTAGCCTCTTACTTGCAGGATTTGCTATGTAATAACTTATCTTTAGTTTTCGAAGGTGAATCACATTAATCAAACTATCTAATAACTCCTCCCAAAAGCCGATATGCTGCTTGATTTCCTGCAGCAAAATAGATTCAAGAAGCCTGTCAAGAGCTGGTTGTGTAGTTGGTTTTTTTGATGTATATATTGTTTTATTCTTAATATAAGGATGCGTTAATCCCTGATGGACTATTAATGTAAAAGAGCTGTCAAACAATTGGATTGATGAGATTGTGTCTGATACAGATTTCCCCATTGCAATCCATTTATTCAGATCTTGACTTTTGAGGTAAGCTATCAATTCATCTTGCGATAGGCGTGCCGCTACCGCGATATGTATGACATCTTTTTCTTGTCTTATCAATGAAACCCCTCTTTCGTTTTCACTTATGCTGATGTAGTAGGTTTTACCTTCAACTTCTATGTACATTATAAAATCGTTACCTTATAATTTAGTGATGATTTGCTATGTTTGTAGGTGTATGAAACCATGACAAGAATATGTATTTACAAATGTAGTGAACAGAATTTGATATTGTTTATTGTGTTTAATAGATAATTTCTGAAAATTAGTATAATCCTAAAGTCTGTCATAGTTTCAACAACATTAATAAATATAAAATCGATGAAAAAAGTAATTGTACTTACAGCCGCTTTAACAAGTGCTGCGTTAGCTTTTGCGCAGCAGCACCAAGCTATTAATCTGTCTCTGATGGATCAAGCAATACGTCCACAAGATGATTTTTATAATTATGTAAATGGTAATTGGATGAAGTCTGTCGAAATTCCTTCAGACAAAGCCAGATGGGGTTCTTTTGATGAGTTACGCGAGAATACAGATATAGCGGTATTGAAGATTTTAAAATCATCATTACAAACTAACTTTACGATAGGTTCTGACGGACAAAAGATTGCAGATCTTTACAAATCGTTTATCGACTTTGATACAAGAAATAAACTTGGTGTACAACCGATCAAAGAGCAATTGAACAAAATCGACGCTATAAAAAACTTAAACGATCTGACTGCCTATTTTGTATCTTATGGTCGCGAAGGGGGAAATCCTTTTTATGGTGGATATGTGGGAGCTCACATGAAGAACTCAAATATGAATGCGGTCTATCTTGGAGGTGGAGGTCTTGGCTTAGGACGTTCATATTACCAAAAGGTTGATAAGAACAACACCAAAATACTAGACGACTATGCCAACTATATTTCTACATTATATGCAAAAGTAGGTCAGCGTACACGTGATCTGAAAGGTCCCAAAGTTGTTGCGTTTGAAAAGTCTATTGCTTCTTACTTGAAAACCATTGAAGAGTCTCGCGATGCTCAGAAAAGATACAATCCAGTAGCCGTGAAAGATCTCGGTAAATTAATAAAGAATGTAGATGTGGCACAGTATCTAACCAGTATGGGCTTCAAAGCAGACACTGTCATCATAGGAGAACTTAACTATTTCAAGAATTTAGATAAGATTGTTAACGAAAAGAATATGCCTGTTATTAAGGAATATCTAAAGTTTCATGTGATGAATGATGGCACATCTTATTTAACGCAGGAATTGGATGAGTTAGCTTTTACCTTCTTTGGACAAAAGTTAAAAGGGCAAAAGGAGCAAAGGGCATTGGACAAGAGAGGGCTGGAGTTTGTTAATGAAAACGCAGGTGAACTATTAGGCAAGCTTTATGTTAAAGACAATTTCCCACAAGATGCTAAGATTGCTTGTGAGGAGCTCGTTAGTTATCTGGTAAAATCTTTTGGACAACATATCAATGACTTAACCTGGATGTCTCCGGTTACAAAAGTGAAGGCTTTAGAAAAATTATCTAAATTTAATGTGAAGATCGGTTATCCAGACAAATGGAAGGATTACTCCAAGTTAGCTGTCAGCAATTCTTTGGCAGACAATATTCGTAATATACATATTTGGACTTTTGAGCAAAATCTGGCAAAACAAGGTAAACCTGTCGATAAAGCCGAGTGGGGGATGAGTCCGCAAACTGTTAATGCGTATTACAGTCCGCTGTACAATGAAATTGTATTCCCTGCTGCAATTCTACAGCCCCCTTTCTACGATTACAAGGCGGATGCTGCGGTTAATTTTGGCGGTATTGGTGCTGTCATTGGTCATGAATTATCACATGGATTTGATGACTCTGGCTCGCAGTACGATGGAAATGGAAATTTGAACAATTGGTGGACAAAAGAGGATAAGGCAAAGTTTGACGCAGCAGCAAATGCATTGGTGGCGCAGTTCGAGTCGTACGAGCCTGTACCGGGGGTATTTGTCAATGGACGGTTTACATTAGGCGAAAATATCGGTGATCTTGGTGGATCTTCGGTGGCTTTTGATGCGATGAAGATGTATCTTAAAGACAAAGGAGACCCAGGTAAAATCGATGGATTTACTCCACAACAACGTTTTTTCCTTTCATGGGCGACTATCTGGCGTACAAAAACAACCGACGAATTTGTAGTGAATCAAGTAAAGACAGACCCACACTCACCAGCCCAATATCGTGCTTTTGGGCCTATAATCAATCTTGATGGATTTCATGAAGCTTGGGATACCAAAGCCGGTGACAAGCTATATGTACCAAAAGACAAGCGTATCGTTATATGGTAAACTGAAATAATAAAAAATCGGAGCCGTCTACTCAGCTCCGATTTCTTTTATTATTTTAATTTGTTTATCACATCTTGCTCTTTTAGTTTGTCTACATTGTTTTTGTCCCCAAACTCTTCTGTTTTTTGCTGAAATGCGTCTAGAATTTCACGTATAGCGTCCGAGTTTTCTGCTGTACGTTGATAGATGTCGGGCATCTTGGACTCGATTAAATTATCTCCCAGCTCAATATTGTCCACCTCGATTTTTCCTATCTTTTCCAATACTGCTTGTTGGCTGTTACGAACATCTTCTAGCTCGCGTGTGATTTTTTCCATCAACTCAAATTTCTTTAATTTATCCATTTTATCTATCAGTTGTTACGTGTATAGAACGGTTGGAAATAAAAAAAGTTTGTTCAAAAAAAATCCCGATAACTTTAGTGAGGAATCGGGATCTCTAGGTGTATGTTCAATATAAAAGTCTTAAGCGACATCGCGTAGGTCGACAGGAACTACACGAGATATACCTTGTTCGACCATGGTGACGCCGTATATAATGTCGGTACTCGCTATCGTACGTTTGTTATGAGACACAACGATGAACTGAGATTGGTTAGAAAATTCACGTATGATCTTGTTAAATTTATCAATATTGGTATCATCCAAAGGTGCATCTACCTCATCGAATATACAAAAAGGAGCCGGTTTTAGTAAGTATAATGAAAACAGTAAAGCAGTAGAAGTAAGTGTCTTCTCTCCACCGGAAAGTTGATTGATTGACAAAGGACGCTTTCCTTTAGGACGAGCAACAATATCAATATCCGACTCCAATGGATTTTTAGGATCACTCAATATCAAATCACAGCTATCTTCTTCGTTGAACAATGAACGGAATACCCGAATGAAATTCTCTCTAACAGAAGTAAAGGCAGCCATAAACTTATCATTGGCACTTTCGTCGATCTCTTGAATGGTCGATAGCAGGGAGTCTTTAGCTTCTACCAAATCATTTTTTTCTTTAGTGATAAAATTGAAACGTTCCGTGATTTCATCGTAAGCCTCTTTAGCCATTGGATTGATGGTGCCGTATTCATCAAGCTGCTTCTTCAATCGTGTACAGGCTGAACCTAATTCCTCCTGAGATTGAGTAAGCTCAGGCATTTCGCCCTCAAGCAACTCTTTTATATCAATATTAAATTCCACCGCAAGCCTTTCTTTCAGGCTGTTAAGGTCGATCTGAAGCGTAGTTTTCTTGTCTTTAATCTCTGTCACCAAGAAATCATACTGATCTTTGGATTTCCTAAGTGCAGTCAGCTCTTCTTCTAAATCATTGAGATGCTTACGAAATGCATAAAAAACTTCTTCCATCTCATGCAGAGCCTTTTCCAACGATTCTTTTTGTTCGTAAAGCTCTTTGAGGTCATCATCGTTGCTATCTGTAAACGTCAACGCATCTTTCATGTCGAGCTTAATCTGCTCTTGATCGGCCGTGTTTTTATTGATACGGGATTCTAAAGCTTCTTTTTGGCTTTCTCTATATTCCAAGTCTTTTTGAATACCCGATACCTTATTTTGTTGTTGGTGCAGACGGATATTCTCTTGGTTGTAAGCTGTAGATTTTTCCGTCAATACTTCGTTCAACTCCTGAAATGCATTTTGAAGGTCTTGTGCCTGCTTTTGACGCTCTTCACTTTCCACATGCAAAATCTTTAACTCTGGTTCTGCTTTATTAAGATCTTCGGATATCTGAGTCAGGCGAGCCTCAATATCAGCTTTACGGTTCTGTGAATTAGCTAAAAAGGCTTGGTATTGCTCTTGTTTCGTCTTTACAGATGTCCATTCATTTTGAAGACGGGCTAGTTGTATACGTAGCTCATCAATTAGCTCCTTTTGCGATTGCAGTTTTAATGAAGCAATAAGTTGAATCTGTTCCTGCTCGACTTGCTGCAAATTGCCGATATGTTCATTTAGCGATTTTATTTCCTTGGCCAAATTCTCTAGATTCTTAGCACGACCAATTCTCTTTCCTTCAAAAAGTCCTACTGATCCACCACTCAAACCTAATTTATGTTTATTAAATTTACCTTCATGGTGTAGTAATATACTATCTGTTGAAGGTAATTCAACTTCGATAGATTTGGAATCATCAGCATGTAACAGATAGACATTTTTTAATAATTCTAAGCATAGCTTTTCGTATTTTTTGTCTACCTTGATAACCTGCATAGCAGGGATCATGTTGTCAGGAACAATCACCGCAGGAGTGGTTTCAATAGGAAGTACAGCATCCAACACAAAGAAGTTTGCGCGACCTCTCGCCGCGTCACTCAATAGGTTGATGGCCTGAATGGCATCCTGCGGTGTATCTACTACGTAGTGGTTCATGACCGACTCTAGGTAGTTTTCAATAGCTACACGATACTCCTCCTTACAGAATAGAATGTCCGAAAATAGGGGATAAGATTTGCTCCAACCTGCATTTTTACGTAAAAATTTGATTGACTCCGGAAAGCCTTCTAAGTTGTCAACCAAAGATTTTGTCAAATTATATTCGTTTTGCTTAGCATCTACCAAGCGAGACTCTTTGCTTAATTCATCCTTTGCTTTAGCCAGTTTATCTTCTGCTGTCTGGATTTTACTGCTCAGGTCGTTTTCTTGTTCGAGTACTTGTTCATAGTGCGCTTGCTGAGCATCAACTTTCAGTTGCAATTCATTAACCGATAGGTTGAATTGATTCAATTCTTCGGCTTTACTGCTCGCGTCAGTAATGTTGCGAAGTGATTCCTGTTCGAGAGACTCTTTTTGAATATTAAAAACAGCAATATCTTTTTCTACTTTGTATATTTTATTCTGCAGTTCATTATTGTCCGCCGCAAAACGGTCCAATTTATTTTTAGCAGTCTGTTGTTGACCTCTTAATTCCTCAACTTCCGTTTTGTTTTTCTGTATATCATCTTGGTATACATCAAGCTTAGCCTGCTCTTCATATAGCTCTTCATTGAGTCTTTTCAAGGTGTAATCCACATGACTCAACTGTTGTTTGTCAAGGTTTTGCTCGGTCTGTATGCGTGCATCTCGTTCTTGTAGATGATGTAGACGCTCGTTTTTTATTTTACGTTCAGACTCATAGGTACGAATTTTATTTTGGAATTCATGTGTAGTCTTTTGTTGTGTAGATAGGCTCTTCTCTTTGATTAAAATTTCTTCACGACCTACACGCAATTCCTTTTCTTTACCATCAATCTGTTCGAGGGTATTTTGCAGCGCTTGTTGAAGATCTTTTTCTTTTTCACTTAAAGAGGTCAGGTCCGAGCTGAAACTATCCAGCCGATAATAGGCTAATCCTACACTAGCCTGTTTATATTCTTCTTTCAATAAGAAGTACTTATCTGCTTTTTTAGCCTGATTTTCTAAAGATTTTAGATTTTTCGTGATTTCGTACAACAGATCATCTACTCGGGACAGGTCGGCTTCAGTCTCTTTTAATTTGTTAAGTGTTTGTTTTTTCCTAACCTTATATTTAGATATACCAGAGGCTTCCTCAAATAGATTTCTTCTTGAATTGTCTTTATTCGCAATAATCTCGTCAATCATTTTCAACTCTATAATGGAATAGGTATCTGCTCCGATACCAGTATCCAAAAAGAGGTCTGTGATATCTTTGAGTCGGCACTTGACATCATTCAAACGGTATTCACTTTCGCCTGTTCTATACAGTTTACGGGTGATCGTTACCGTTGTAAACTCAGTAGGTAAAACACTCTTGTTATTGTTAAAAGTTAAGGATACTTCAGCTAGATTGGCAGGCTTACGCGTTTTTGTCCCATTGAAGATAATATTTTCCATCTTTTCAGAACGTAACGTCTTTGTACTCTGCTCTCCTAGTACCCATCGGATAGCATCAACAACATTAGACTTACCACAGCCATTCGGACCAACGATTGCGGTGACCCCTTCGTTAAAATTTATCGTGATTTTATCACCAAAACTTTTAAAACCTTTGATTTCAAGCTTCGTTAGCTCCATTCATCTTGTTGTATTAGTTCCCACGAAAATAAGCAATAAAAAAGAGAATGGGAATCTAGTTTTTACACATTTTAATAGATTTCCACATCCTGCAGATTCATTATTTATAACCGGTAGAAATCCTTGATCTGTATATCTTCTAAAAACTTCGAATCGTGCGATACGACGACCAAAGTACCCTGATAAGAGTTTATCGCATGTGTTAAAATCTGTACATTTTGTAAATCCAAATTGTTCGTTGGTTCGTCCAGAATAATCATGTCGGGAACCCTTGACGATAGCGTAAGGCAGCATAATGTCAAGCGTAATCGTTCACCACCACTCAACATAGATACCGACTTTTTCCAGTCATCCGGTTGAAACAAAAAGCGTTTCAATCTTGTATTTATTTCTGCGGGCTGTAAGCCCGAATTATTAAATTGTTGAGCTTGTTCAAACATGCTAAGTTCATTCTGTAAGAGTGCGTATTCCTGATCTACATATACCGTATGTTCATGGTTGAAGATACATTGTCCTTCGGTGGGTACGATTTGCTTTTGAATGACTTTTAACAGACTGGATTTTCCTGTTCCATTATCTCCTTGTATAGCCATTCGTTGTCCACTTCTGATTAAAATATGTAATGGATTTGACCATAGCTTCTGTCCATTCTTCTTGATGATCTGGATATTTGTACCTTCAAATAAGGTCTTCCCTTCATGCATATTGATATTTTTAAAGCCAAATTTCATTTTATCCAGATCTGGAACGGTCGATTTCAGCGAGTTCAGATCTTTGGTCAGGTCGCTGATCTTTGATTGATGAACAGCCTTAAGCTTTGAAGTGCTCTTTTCAGCTTTGTTTTTAAGCGTATTCATCATGATACGGGCTACTCCCGCTTGTTCTTGTTTACGGTGACCTCGGGCATCTTGTTTATTTTGTCGTTCGGCGGTCTCTCTTTCTTTAATTGTGGCCTTCCGTAATTCTTTTTCTTTCCAAACGATATCTTCGGCCAACGCGGTCATTTGTAGATGTTTTTGTGTAAGATAGAAATCATAGTTGCCTCCATAGCGCTGCATGCCATCTGGAGTCATCTCAAAAGTGATATTCAGTAGTTTTAATAACTGACGGTCATGACTTACAATAAGCATTGTCTGATTACTTTCGTGTATATAACGGTATAGTTTTGCGCGACTGGAACTATCCAGATGATTGGAGGGTTCATCCATCAACAACAATTGCGGTTGGTGAATATCAATTCCTGCAAGGAGTACTTTGGTCTTTTGGCCACCGCTTAGATCGCTCATTGTTGACCTTAAGTTGATGTTGGGTAAATGCCAATAGTCTAGCGCTTGCTGGCAACGCTCCTCAATATTCCAATCATTATTTAATATGCTGTAATCCTGGTCTTTAACGCTTCCTTTCAATATATTGTCCAAAGCAGTTAACTTGTCTCGAACACCTAAAGCTTCGGACACCGTGAGATGATTGTATTGCCCAAACATTTGAGGAACAAAATAAGTATTATCGTTTATTTGTATTTGGCCTGCAGAGGAGAGCGTCGTTCCGCTAATGAGGTCCAATAATGTTGATTTTCCAACACCATTATTACCGATTAAAGCTGCTTTTTCCTGAGGGGCCAATCGAAAATTTATATTTTCGAACGCAATAGTTTTATTGGAAAATGTATAGGATACATTTTGTAAAATAAGCATAATTTCTTCTTTTAAAAGGATAAATGGAATAACAGATCCGGTTAGCGGATAAGTTGTTTTTGAAAAGAGAAGAAATTAATTTTACATATATGTATTTTGATGTTTCTTGATACAAAGGTAAAAAAACTTTCATAATCCAGGAGCTGCCGGATTATGAAAGTCCCCCTACGTCACCTCGACCTTGTAGAGAGGTCTATGTAACTATCTATAGAAAAATATATATCATTAGATATAACTACATTGAGCCCTTCGGGGTTCTCCGCTAAGGTCGAAATGACGACAAAACGGTCAAATAAGTGAAAAATATTTTTTATGGTTTTCCTGTTTTTTAGAACAACCCGTATAGCTCGGCTTCAATCTTTTGTATGATACTTCCTAGATCTTCCGGTTTATTTGCAAAGTCTAAGTTGTCTTTGTCTAATACCAATAGCTTGCCTTCCGTGTAGTTGTTAATCCATTTTTCATATTTGTCATTCAATTTGGACAAGTAATCTAAACGAATACCCGATTCATAATCTCTACCGCGTGTCTGGATGTTATTGACCAACGTCGGAACAGAAGCTTTTAGGTAGATCAACAGATCCGGTGGTTTGATATAATGGATGATACTCTGAAATATGTTGCTGTAATTTTCAAAATCACGTGCACTCATCAAGCCCATATCATAGAGATTCTCCGCAAAAATGTACGCATCTTCATAAATCGTGCGATCTTGAATCATATTTATGCTTTTGCTTTGTAATTCTACAATGTGACGAAAGCGACTATTCAAGAAGAAAATCTGTAAGTTAAAAGCCCAACGCTTCATATCACTATAGAAATCTTCGAGATAAGGATTATCGTCTACAGTCTCAAACTGAGGCTCAAAGTTGAGATGATGAGCCAATAGCTTTGTTAATGTCGTTTTTCCGGCTCCGATATTTCCTACAATTGCAATATGCATAGCTCAAATAAAAATTAAAAAGTCAAAATTTAAAAACGTATTTCCCCTAGTCGCAACTTCTTAAAAGAGCTTCTTGATACCAATAATTTCACGTACTTCGCGAAGGGTTTTTTGTGCACTGGCAGAGGCTTTCTCGGCACCTAACTTCAGTGCTTTCTGAATGTACTCTTCATCCTTGTATATTTCCTCGATCCGAGAACGCACAGGTTCAGTAGCGATTACCATATCTTCGGCTAGTTGCTTTTTAAAGTCTCCATAACGGATCTCACATTTGTTGTATAAATCATCAAAATGAGATAATGTATCTGCTGAAGAGACCACTTTCATTAAATCAAAAAGATTCTGTACGGATTCTGGTTTTGCCTGATTAGGCTCAGTCGGACCAGAGTCTGAAACGGCACGCATAATTTTTTTACGGATCACTTCAGGCGCATCAGATAGATAGATACAATCTGCGTCACCGTTTGATTTTCCCATTTTACCCTGTCCACTTAAACCAGGTACTTTTACTAGTTTTTGAGCATAAGAGAAAGCGAAAGCTTCTTTAAAGTAATCTACTTTATAAAGATGATTAAAGCGATTTCCAAATGTTCTCGTCATTTCCAAGTGTTGTTCCTGGTCTTTTCCTACAGGTACTTTGGTCGCGTGATGAAGCAATATATCACATGCCATCAACACAGGGTATGTCAATAGGCCCGCATTTACATTGTCTGGATTAGAACGAACTTTATCCTTAAAAGAAGTAGACCTTTCAAGTTCTCCAAGATAGGCGTTCATATTCATATAAAGATAGAGCTCGGCTACTTCTGGTACATCAGATTGTACGTAAATAGTCGATTTTTCTGGATCAATCCCAGCTGCTAGGTATTCGATGACCACATTGCGGACTGTAGACTGTAAATCTTGCGGAGCTGGATGAGTCGTAAGTGAGTGCAAATCAGCTATAAAAAAGAAGCAATTGTAGTCATTTTGCATTTTCACAAAATTGCTCAATGCTCCGTAGTAGTTTCCTAAGTGTAATTTTCCGGTACTTCTTATACCGCTAACGACAGTTTCCATATGCTGCAAAACTAAGGAATTATTCCTAATATTTCGTTTTACCTAGCCTATATTTTGGAGGCTACAGCCCCAAAGACTTTGCTTCATTCCAATAGATATCCATTTCATCAAGGCGCATGTCGCTAAGTCGAAGACCATTTTCATTTGCTCGATTTTCAAGATGGGTAAACCGGCGAATAAATTTTTTGTTGGTTTTCTCCAATGCATTTTCTGGATTTATTCCCATATGTCGCGCATAGTTAATCAAAGAAAATAGAAGATCACCAAATTCTTCCTCTGCTTTTTCTTGATCAATACTTTCTTTAACCTGCAGATCAAACTCTTGCTTAAATTCTTGTAGTTCCTCTTCCACCTTATTCCATACCTCCGCTTTATCTTCCCAATCGAAACCTACACCACGCACCTTGTCTTGTATGCGATAGGCTTTTACTAAAGCAGGGAGAGTTTTCGGTACGCCAGATAATACAGAGCGATTTCCTTCATTCAATTTGATCTGCTCCCAATTATTCTTTACATCTTCATCATTTGACACCTTGGTATCTCCATAAATATGTGGGTGTCTATGTATCAATTTGTCACAGACATTATTTAGTACATCCGTGATGTCGAAAATCTGTTGTTCTTCTGCAATTTTAGCGTAAAATACCAGATGCATCATAAGGTCTCCAAGTTCCTTTTTAACTTCATTAAGGTCTTGATCCAATATGGCATCAGCAAGCTCATACATCTCTTCGATCGTGAGGTGCCGCAGACTTTCCATCGTCTGTTTTCTATCCCAAGGACAGTCTACACGTAAGGTATTCATTACAGTCAATAGTCTAGAAAATGCATCAGCTGGATTTTTAGCTAAAGGAGGGATAAGATATGCCATACTGTCAAAATTTTGTTGCTCAAAGGTACTATTTTTTCTGAAAGCGTTTGTTCTTTAAGGACATCAAGAACTTTTATGAGCCGCAGTTAGGGACTCATAAAAGTTTATTGTGATTGAAGGAAGAAATATACCGTTGTTATTGGCCAAAGCAAAATCAATGGTGGAAAAAATATTTATCAGTGCTTTTGATTTTTCTTGTTAGAGGATATTAGGTCGAATATATTTTGATGTTTTACTAATTTTCGGTGACTTTTTGTAAACTCTACCTGTACATTTAAAAAAAAGACTTCGTTAAGTTTTGTAGAATTAGGTGCTTCTTAGCACCTGAAAAACACGCCTCTCAATAGGGCCATTTTAAAGCATTCTACTCCAATATCTTTTTTAAGGTAAGTATGTTTTGTGTTGGTGTGGATTTTTTAGAAGGTTAATTTGGAGTTAATATGTATTGTCCTTCATTTCAAAAAAAACTAAACAGATTCCAGAATTAGTTGTTTTTTAAATAGAAACAATATCATTTTAAAAATTAGGAGGTTTTGATGGAAACAATCTTTAACTATGAGTCTGCAAGTGTGGCACTGGAGAAGTTGACAGATCTTGGATATACTATTGACTATAATGTGCTTTTTGAAGAGTTGTTCAAAGCAGCCGAAGAGTATACAATTGATTATCTCTATCGCTATGAAGGTGCTACTGATCCTAGTGACGAATCTACTGTGTATGGAATCAGAAATATCGTTAATAATAATAAAGGTGTCTTTGTAGTGGGTGATTTGTCACTGGTAGAAAGTAAGAAGAGAGAGATAATTTTGAACTTGGAGCTGCGTTCAAAAAATAGGGGGAAGTAAATCTTTGCCACATATAGTCGAATAAAATTTTGTAAGGTTCTATATTTTATCTTGGTTTTATTGATTTTGGAAATTGTCTTCGGGGTATGTTATTATTTTTCTAGCTTTGAGAAAATATAAAATTTCTAAATTGTATTTCGTCCCTATTGGAGCAGAATCACAAATTAAAACAAGAATAAACTTATGTATTACAATTATCAGATTCCAGAAAAGTCTTCGTCTTATATCGATATAGAAGAAAAATGTGGTGCGCATAACTATCATCCGCTACCTGTTGTATTAGCAAAGGGGGCCGGTGCTAAAGTTTGGGATGTAGAAGGCAAAGCATATTTTGATTTTTTGTCTGGTTATTCTGCCGTAAATCAAGGTCATTGTCATCCTCATATTATTAAAGCGTTAACAGATCAAGCTCAGGAATTGACACTTACATCGCGTGCATTTCATAGTGACAAGATGGCTGGGTATACCCAGTACATAACAGGGTATTTTGGTTATGATAAAGTACTGCCCATGAACACAGGGGTTGAAGCCGTAGAGACGGCGTTAAAACTAGCGCGTAAATGGGGTTATGAGGTGAAAGGTGTTGATCAGGGGCAGGCTAAAATAATCACAGTGGAAGGAAACTTTCACGGTCGTACGATAAATGTCATTTCTTTCAGTACTGATGAAACGGCAAAAGGTGGTTTCGGGCCATTTGTAAGCGGATATGTAACGATTCCTTACAATGATATTGAGGCATTAGAAAAGGCGGTTCAAGACCCTAATGTGGTAGCGTTTTTAGTAGAACCTATACAAGGCGAAGCTGGTGTATATGTGCCAGACTCAGGATACTTGGCATCTTGCTACAAGGCATGTAAAGCTAATAATGTGTTGTTTATAGCAGATGAGATACAGACGGGCCTGTCCCGTACCGGAAAGATGTTGGCCTGCGATCATGAAGGTGTGAGACCTGATGTCTTAATTTTAGGAAAGGCGTTGAGTGGAGGCGTATTGCCTATCTCCGCGGTACTTGCTGATGATGAGGTGATGCTTTGTATTAAAGCAGGTGAGCACGGATCTACTTATGGAGGTAATCCTCTAGCTTGTGCTGTTGCTATTGCTGCGTTGGAGGTGCTTAAGGAAGAGAATCTTGCCGAACGCTCCGAAAAGTTGGGCAAGATATTTAGAAATGAGTTAAGAAGCTTAAACAATGAATACGTTAAAGAAGTTCGTGGAAAGGGATTATTAAATGCTATTGTGATTGAACATAGTAACCCTGATGCAGCGCAGTATTTTTGTGTAGAGTTGTTAAAGAACGGCTTGTTAGCTAAGCCGACTCATGGTGACAAAATTCGATTTGCCCCACCTTTGGTAATATCAGAGGAGGAACTACAAAAAGCGATTCGTATCATTGCGACAAGCCTAGCTGTTTTGCAGTCAATTTAATAGCAAATCGGTATTCTTTTAAAAGGTGGTCATCTTGGATCACCTTTTTTGTTTGCATAATAACTATTTACGCGATACACAATAAACCAATAGGTCTCAATTCGGTCAAAGGATTAAATTTAATAGCTTATGAAGGCTTTTCCTACTTTGCTTTTTGTTTTCTTTGTATTCTATACAGTAGATGCTCAACATCGTCAAATCCGCGAGGACATCTTTGGTAATTTGGAGTCTATTTCCAATGATAGATCCTACAATGCCAAGCTTGTACGTAATATTTTTGATGATCTGGTGTTTACAGATAGCAAAAATAACAAGCTCCATTTTGAAAAAAAATACTTAGAAAGGGAGTTCCCTGGCATTTTATCTGATAAGAAACGACAATCTGATCTGCTTGCTCGCTTGATACGGGAGAACAGGCGTCAGTCATCGTATTCTGCAAAATTCAGTATTGATATATTTGATAATCTAAAAATCGAAGACAATAAGGGATATAAATTGGAGCGCGGAACTGATATTTTTGGTAACGAAAATGTTGTGGAGGAGTATGGGAATACGAGAACTTCATTTACGCGGAATCTAAGCGGTGGTCTAGAATACACGGATGGAAGCGAGAAAGCTTCTTTATCAAAAGATATCTTTGATCGATGGATTTACAAAGATAGTTTTGGAAATGAGATTCAGTTTGGGAAGAATTCCTGGGAAAGGATTCTTCGAAGATATAAAAGTGAAGAGTCGGTATTTAATGATCTACTTGATGATTACTTTTACAGGTAGTGGGCAAATACTTTTTTTATGTAAAATAAAGAACCACGTATATTGTCCGATCTCTTCTTTTTTGTAGATTCAAACAAAATTTGAGGTCTTGAAAAAAAAGTATCTACTTTGGGTTATTTTTATTCTTTGTTCTTGTTCGGATAGGGAGATTAAACAGGAGCCTGTGGTTTCATTGGATCTTTCTAAGCATTATCGGGATGCTTTTGACTATCTAGAAAGAGGACGATCCGACAGTGCTTTTGTAGCGTTTGAAAAAATCAAAAGTATATCGGTAGCTGCAAAAGACAGCTTCAATATAGCCAAATCTATAATTCAGATGGCTTTTATCCTTCGAGATGTCGGAGATCATTATGCTTCGCAAGAATCTTCTTTAGAAGCAAATGTCTACCTGGATAGTACAGACTTCAGCCACGCAACTTATTTAAGTTCCAATTATAATAACCTAGCTAGAGCAACAAGTGCTTTAGGTGACGTAGAAAGTGCACTCAATTTTTATGATAAAGCTATTCAATATTCTACCGATTCATTGGATACCAAAGTGTTTTTTAATAATAAGGCAAAGACATTGTCAGATGTGGGCAGAGGGCGCGAAGCGTTGAAGATATATGAGCAAATATTGAAGAATAAAAACAAGAATAATAATGAATATGCACGATCATTAACAAACTATGCTGTCGAACGTGGAAAGTTGGATAAAAAGTACGATCCTTTAGCGGATCTTCATAGGGCATTACGGATTCGTTTGGCTAGGAACGATCAGTGGGGGATAAATTCTAGTTTTAATCATCTTACTTTGTATTATGAAGATAAAAGTCCAGATTCAGCGCTTCACTATGCAAAAATGCGATGCGACATAGCTACCAGACTCAAAAATCCTGATGAGCGGCTAAAAGCGTTGTATCAGTTGATAGCTGTTAGTTCCGATGACGATGCGAAGTCACTTTTTGATCGGTACAAAAAGCTAGGAGATAGTTTGCAAAGGGTACGGTCAAAGTCAAAAAATCAGTTTGCATTAATCCGTTACGAAGTGGAGCAGGATAAGTCCGCAAATCTTAAACTTGAAAAGGATATTAATGACAAACTGTACCGTATAAATATGCAAAGACTATTGACTATAGGGGGAGGCGTAATATTTGCTATCTTGGGGGGATTTGGTTATATATGGTACAATAGACGCAAACAAAGACTTTTATTGGAAAATAATAATCGTGTTAAAGAACATCAATTGAAGACCTCTAGAAAGGTTCATGATGTGGTTGCCAACGGATTGTATCGCGTTATGGCTGAGATTGAAAACCGCGATGATATAGATCGGGAAAGTATATTGGATCGGTTGGAAGGAATGTATGAAAAGTCGAGAGACATCTCTTACGAAGGTTATCTTTCGGACGGTTCAGACGTGCAGTTGTATCGTGAATCATTGGGGAATATGTTGCGTTCTTTTGCTACCGAAAATCGTAGGGTCGTTTTAGCTGGAATTGATTTGGAACTATGGGCTGCTGTGTCGGTTAATGTTAAAAATGAGATTGATCAGGTGCTTCAAGAGCTTATGGTAAATATGCGCAAACACAGCGAAGCTGACCGGGTTGTTGTTCGTTTTGAACAAACGACAGATCTTCTTCATATCTATTATACGGATAATGGCATTGGTCTGTCTTCAAATATTGTGTGGGGGAATGGATTAAATAGTATCGTCAATCGTGTGAAAAGTATAGACGGAAAAATCACATTTGTTAATGAGAAAGGGGGAGGAATGAAAGTTCATATTTCGATTCCTGTCCTTTAAATATCTATTGTATGTTTAAAAAGGTACTTATTGCCGAGGATCATGAAATAGCTAATATTTCGGTACAGAAGACACTACAGGAACTGGGAATTGCCGAAGCTAAATATGTGTATTATTGTGATGATGCATTGACTTGGATTCGTAATGCGATCCGTGATGGAGAACCGTATGATTTGTTAATTACCGATTTATCATTTGAAGACGATTATAATGCCCAGCATCTTTCAAATGGGGTCGATCTTATTAAAGCCGTAAAGCTGGTACAACCTCAGATTAAAGTTTTGGTTTTTTCTGCTGAAAATCGAAGTAGTGTAATTGATGAACTCTTTAAAAATTACGATATTGATGCCTATGTGCGTAAAGCAAGAAGGGATGCACAGCATTTGCGAGATGCTTTACAAAGCATTTTTAATAATCGAAAATATCAATCTCCTGATGTGAAGCAAGTTATGCGTGATCGAAAGACGCATGAATTTAGTGTGCTTGATATCGAGGTTGTTTCTCTTTTGTCTCAGGGAATACTGCAGAAGAATATTCCCCAATATTTACAGGAAAAGGGGATCAAGCCATCAGGTTTAAGCAGTGTAGAGAAGCGACTCGGTATGATGAAGGATTTACTCGGGTTCTCTAAGAATGAACAACTCGTTGCCTACTGTAAAGACATCGGGGTAATATAACATTTCTGGGGGCAAGAATTGATCTTAAAAGTCTTGTTCATGCCATAGAAATTCAATTGGTTAAAAAAATGTTAAATGCATTTAGAATTTGCCTTCTAGCTGTAAATTCGATGCCTTATGATAATTTGGATAGTTTGCTGTCCACTTTTATTACTACTTTCCAGTCCAATAGCTCAGTCATCTCCAACGGTACATGTTACGACATCGCACTTTAAACCTTTTAAAAGGTTACAGGCCGAGCAACAGACAGAATCTCCCTTTACGCAGCAATCTATTATTGAAGGTACAAGTGAAGTTGGTTTATTTTCTGTAGTAAAGAAATATTTGTCTTCACTGCACGTTTTCTTCTTGCTTGTTTACGGCGGACTGTTGATTCAATTTTTCTTTTTCTTCAAAAGAATGTTACCATTGTTTTACCATTTGGCTGTCCAAGCTCAAGATCGATACCTAATACAGCCTGTATTACTAATTTAGAATCCCCCTTCGCTGAGAAGAATGCCGCTCTTGGTATCTTTCGGTTTTTTTATCCCCTAAAGATATTTTTCAAAAGTTCACCCCCTATTCTCTGGTATGTGTTGGGCTATGGCTGATTTATATACAGGTATTTTTCTGGTAATCAAATAGTCTATATCGTGAGGGTGGGGTGCGAGGTGGAACTTGACGAAAATAAGACGGATTATTTTTAAAAAAAATAAAAATTAAATTACGATGAAAATCAATGCGTTTATTGTAATAGGCGCGATCTTATGGGGTTCTTGTGCGAGAATATGTATATCAGATCTGTTCACTAAAGAATATTGAGATATGAGCACAAGAGAAGGGGGCTCTGTAGCAAATTTATATGGATGAGGGACAATTTGTAAGTCAAGGGCAATTACTTTTTAAGATTGTGCCAACCTTGTATTAAGCGGAGTTTGAAAAGGCTAAAGCATAGGCTGATATGGCCGCGATCGAATTTCAAAATGCAGAAGCCCTATTGGCGAAGAATATCTTAGCCAATAATGAGGTTAAAATGGCGAAGGCAGAACTGTCAATTGCAAGGGCACATCCTTCATTTACGGAGATTCATACACCTTTTAGTGGTACAATAGATCGTATTCAATTGCGTCTAGGAAGCCTAATTGACGAAGGGCTGTTGTGTTAACCAATCTTTCCGATAATAGTCAAGCCAATAATGTTCCCTTATAGAGGAAATATTGAGTTGATCGAGAGTGAATTTGATAACGAAAGGGGAAGCTTTGCTTTTGGTGCGCGCTTTCCTAATCCGGAAGGAATACTGAAAAATGGACAAACCGGAAAAATACAAATGAAAGTTCCGCTAACCCTAGCAGTACCTGTATCATTGATCGGTACATTTGTGCTGATGCAAGTATTCGGCATCACCATCAACTTAATTACTTTGTTTGCTTTGGTGCTGGCAATAGGTTTTGTTGTTGATGATGCTATCGTCGTTGTTGAAGCTGTGCATGCGAAGATGGAGGCCGAACACTTATCTCTGCTCAAAACCACCAAAAAGGCGATTCGCGAAATTGCGGGAGCAATTATCGCCATTACCTTCTTCATGGTTTCGGTATTTATTCTCGTCGCGTTTATGTCGTGCTCTGTAGGCGTATTTTACCGCTAGTTTTCGATAACAGCGGCGACTTCCATTATCCTATCCGGTATTGTAGCATTGACATTACCCCCGTGCTCTGTGCTTTCTTTTGATAAATAATCACAGCAAAGAGCGAAAAATGTCCCCCTTGGATCGTTTTATCCTGGCATTCAATCATTTTTTTTGAGGAACAGCTGCGGCTCTATCAATCTGTTCTAGCAAAGATTGTCAATAAGGGTACTTGACCTTTTTGATTGTTTTACTTTTCAGTATCGAAACCTATTTTGATGACATCCTTCGCTTTTATTGCAGGATTGATTCCATTAATATTTGCTTGGGGGTACGGCCCGTGCTCGTCAGTTGCAAGCCTTGTATCAATTACGAGCAGGTAGTACTTAATGCTTATTTAGAGGTAGCCAATCAAATGTCGGGTATATCCAACTTACAGGTGGAGGTTGAAAAATAAGAAAAGCAGGTGCGGAGATATTGAACGATGCCATTGTGGTCTCCAAAGAGCTCTTTATTAGAAATAGAGCGGAATATCTTAAAGTGTTGACTACTCAGCGCGACATTTTGGAATCTAAATTGAATTTGTTTGAATTGAAAAAATCACAGTTTTTGGCCCCATCAAAGTGTACAAAGCGGTAGGAGGAGGGTGGAAATAATAAATTTTAAAGAAAAGCGTCTGCTTTACGGGTTCCCGTAAACGCAGTCTTTGGGAGTTCTTACCTTTGTAATCGTAAAATATGGTATAGCATGTAGATGCATGATTTGGACATGATTTACACACAAACACAGCAGATGGCCATGAGCATATTCTTTGATTCAAACATTACATTCCTTTTGAGAGAAGGATCTATTACCAATTCCATCATAAAGATGAAAGGAATATGCAACCTGTTGACTCAACAATCTGAAAGCTTCGGTGACCTAGAGCGATCGATTTATTTGAGTCAACAAGAACATGGTTGTTACCAAGTCTTAGACAATTCTTCGGATTTATTATTGGGCCTGTACATGACATTACGCAAGTTATTTCCAAGTTCTTCTCATTTTGCTGGATTGGTATTCAAGGGGAATGAGAAGTTTAGTCTTGAAGATATTTTGGAAGGGAAATCCAATTATGAACAGCTGCGAAATGTGGTGTATGAATGCGATAGTTTTTTGGAATTGGTGCTATCCGGTATGGAGAAGCGGCAAAGAATGAGGCAACAGGTCTTGGAATTGTGTGCTCAGCTTCGATTTAATATTAGTGTATGCCCCTAGGCATAATCAACCTTTTTTTGCTTAACTTCGATTATCTCGAACAATCGACAAAGTTAATAAACAGGAGCAATATCAGATTTGGGCGTATAAAATTTGCTTGATTTGATATTTAATGTTAATTTAGTTCATGATGAACATTAAGCAATTAGACAAAACCTTTTTTTAGCAACGTTTTAATACGATAGTTATAGGGAGTTTAAAACTTCATATTAACTTAACATGTGATCCAATTAAAAAGGATAATTTTGTGTTTTTACTAATTTCTGACTACTGGGGCGGTCCACTCGACAGAAAATTAGCGAAAAATATGAAATTAATTACTTTAAAAAAACCTGAAGTAAAACATATAGGCTTTGCGCCATTGTGTTTTCTTATCGGTATGACATGCGCATTTTCGTCCTGCAATAAGGAAGATGGAAAGGGAATGCTGATAGATGGAATAATGGTGTCCGAAACAGAGACCTTCGAAGAGAAAGCCGGACAGTTGATTTGGAAGGCCGAAGGAGGATTTGACACTTTATATGTAGCGAGCAACAGCGCTTTGCAACTTTCTTTTGAAACCAATGAGACCAATAACTGGTTAAAGGTGGAAAAGGTGGAAGCTATCGCAGGTACAAACAAATCTCGTGTTATCTTGGGCGTGTTGCCTATGGAAAAAAGCTATAAAAGACGTGTCGGTGTACTCAATATAAATAACAGAGATGCTTATTCTGGGGTATTTATTCGGTTGAACCAAGGGTATAATACGCGTATTGAGGAAAGCTTTGCCTGGTTGAAATTTGGTTCAGGCTCACCGCTAGATTTGAGTAAAGCTGTTCCTATGGCACTATGGAGTACAGCACAGAAGCAGGTCGGTTGGACGAGTTCAAATACAACATCTACTTTAGGGATGAACGGTTATCTGCTGTTGGGTACGGCCGACCAAGGTAGTAGTTTATATTCACCGATATTTCCGGGCTTAGAGAAAGACAGCCTGTTATTACTGACCTTTGACGCTGTTGGATACGTTTCTAAAGAAGGTGTTAAGGACAGAACTAAGCTTACGGTAAAGTTGAATGGAGCCGAGTTTGAAGATGGTAAAACCAGCAAGATGGTCACTTTGGCCCATTACGATTACGAATCTGCACTTCTATTGAGCAATATGTGGGAAATCGGACGGTTTTCATTCGTAGTAAAAAAACCGAGCCTTATGCCAGCAGCATCGACAATACAGTTACAGTTTCAGACAGGAGATCATCAAGAGGATGCTGCCAATAGAGTTTTTATTGATAACATCAACTTATATACTACTGACCAATATAAAACGATCAAGAAGTAATAACGAAACAATTTGTTAATCATTAAATAACTTGAAGGATATACAAAATCATTTAGTTTGTGCAGCCATTAGGGCATCGGATGGTACATTATAATGTAAGTAATGAACGGTATTTTAGAAGGTGTTGAATTTGAGCAGTTTATATTAGGAGATGCTAAGGCCTTTCAAAAAGCTTTTGACTTCTATTTTCCGATTATCTTCCGTTATGCCTTAAGCAAAGGGACGGAAAAGGAGGATGCTGAAGATATTGCTCAGGAAGCATTTACCCTTTTGTTTCTGCACCGTGATAAAGTTCGGACTTCGAACGACCTTTATCCTTATTTATACATTATTACCAAGAGACTGTGTATATCCTTTTTTAGAAAAAAAATAAGCGGAGCGAAGACTGTTCAGGAAGCATCTTTTGAATGGTCTTCGATTTCTCTGCATTTAGAGCAGAAAATTAATTTTGTGGAACTAAATTGTATTCTCCAACAAATTATTGCGACGTTGCCACCCCAGCAACAGGAAATATACCGCCGGTTTAAGTTGGAAGACGAGCCCCAGCAAGATATCGCTGAAAGTATGGGGATCTCACGGCATACAGTCAAAAACCATTTGCAGGTTGCAACAAAGCTAGTACGCCTCAAGCTACAGAAAATCTATTTTTTCTTATTTTAGGTATTATAAGTTTTCTTTAAAAAAAACACATTTAGGACTAGTACATTTCTTTTTGACTTTCGTTTATAAGTATAAATTGACAACGATTGGATAAGAAAGAATTATATGCGTTATTAAAGCAGTATCGTGCTGGAACGCTCGATATGGAGAATCTCTCCCGATTACGTCACTTCCTGGATACAGAAGAAGGACGTTGTATGTTGTCTGAAACATGGGATGATAAATTTGAACCGCCACATTATGTAGAGGATGACTTTATTCAATCTCGTGTTTTTCAAAATATAACAGATGACCAACGTATTAAGCCGATACTTTACCCGCATAAATCCTTTTTTAGAAATAGCTGGTATAAGATAGCTGTGGCAGCAGCATTTCTCCTGTTTGGCGTGGTAGGGGCGCTTTGGTGGTATACAAACGATACCGAAATGGAAAACCGTCTATCTATACAGCCTACTGATACAATTCTACCAGGGAGTAACAAAGCGCGGATTCAATTTGAAGACGGTAGCTTTATAGAGTTAGACCAAATTACCACCGATACCGTTTTGGCGGATAAAGGATTACATATCTTCAAGCGTGCGGATGGAAGCGTAAGCTATGCCTATGATGACAACGGTGCCACTCAGAAAGAACTGTATAATACGATTGTAACTCCTAGAGGTGGAGAATATAGCCTGACGCTTCCAGATGGCTCTAAAGTTTGGTTAAATGCCGCCACCAAACTTAAGTATCCGCTGAAATTTGCAAAAGACAGTAGGACCGTGGAGCTAGAAGGAGAGGCCTACTTTGAAGTGGCTAAGCAAAAAAGTGAGCATACTGCTGTGCCTTTCTATGTATCGAGTGGCACGCAGAAAATAGAGGTTTTAGGTACCCAGTTTAATGTCAATACATACGGCTCTACCTATAAAACTACACTGATAGAAGGCCGTATAGCTATGCATTATACGGGTATTGCCAAAGCGAAGATTCTTACTCCTTCCCAACAGGCTCTTCATTCGGTAGCTACGGGTGCAAATACCGTGCAGGTGGTAGATCCTAATTACAGCATTGCTTGGCGTTCGGGAAAGTTTGCTTTCGACAACGTATCTATCTATGAAGTGATGGATGAGATCGCGAGATGGTATGACGTAGAGGTGGATTTTGAAGGCGATATGTCTCAAGTTCGATACTCGGGGAGTATATCAAGATTTGAAAAATTTGAACAATTGTTACAATTAATAGAGTGGACCGACCTAGTAACATTTAAAGTGCATGGAAGGAGGATAACTGTCATGAAATAATGCTACGCAAGCCTTAGCATATAAAAAAGCAGGAACGTTGGAGCCGTCCCTGCAAGATATGCCAAAAGGCATTTTTGGATTGAAACTGAATGTATTATTACTCTCAACCTATTAACAAATGTATGAAAAAAAAAGGTTAGGGGCATGCTATGCCTTTAACTTACCTAAATTGAAAATTCCATTGTATATGAAATTGACATGGATTCTGATTTTAGTAGCCTCCATGCACCTTAGTGCGAGTACCTTTGGGCAAAAAATTACGCTAAAAGGGAAGAATGTTCGCTTGGCCACTCTATTGAAAGATTTTGAAAAACGTAGCGGGTACACTGTATTCTATGCGCAGGGAATCCTACCTAATCGTACGATTGCCAATGTTGAATTGGTGGATATGGAAGCGCTAGAATTACTACGGCAATTACTGGGACCTTATGAGTTGGATTTTAAGCGCAAAGAACGGAGTATAGTGCTATTGCCAAAGCAGGATGAAAAAGAGATTGTAAACGCGAGTGGGGCAATTATTCAACGACAGATTCTAAAAGGTGTCACCAAAATGGGTATAGGAGCGGTATTGGCCAATGTCACTGTACGCGATAAATCTACCGGTAAAATAACCCGTACTGATGAATCAGGAGCATTTAGTCTAGAAGTGACCCTTCCCACGGTATTGGAGTTTTCTCTTTTGGGCTTTGATAAAAAAGAGGTCAACGTAAGTAGTATCGCGGCACTTCAAGTGGTATTGACGGAAAAAGTCACGGATATGGAAGAAGCTGTCGTCATTGGTTATGGACAAGTTAAGAAAAAGGATTTAACAGGCTCAGTTGTAAATATTAAAATGGAAGATGTTAAAGATGCACCTGTACTTTCTGTCGATCTGGCGTTACA
Organism: Sphingobacterium sp. xlx-130; assembly: GCF_011007405.1. Lineage (NCBI taxonomy): Bacteria > Pseudomonadati > Bacteroidota > Sphingobacteriia > Sphingobacteriales > Sphingobacteriaceae > Sphingobacterium > Sphingobacterium sp. xlx-130. The sequence goes on along the minus strand of NZ_WFKN01000009.1, from coordinate 62,400 downwards.
GGGGCGTGTACCTGGGGCCGAATTTACGGCAACTACAGGGGAACCAGGTGCAACGACATCAATCCGTATACGCGGTACCCGGTCTATAACAGCTAGTAATGAGCCTCTTATTGTTGTCGATGGTGTAATGGATGCGGTGAGCAGCCTGACGGATATTAATACCTCCGATATTGAATCCATATCTGTGTTAAAGGATGCGTCTGCTACGGCAATATATGGTACGCGTGGTAGTAATGGCGTTATTATTGTCACGACAAAACAAGGGAAGTCTGGAAAGGACAATATCACCTTGCGAAGTACTGTCGGCTTGTCTCAGCTGCCCAGAAAGTTAGATATTATGAATGCCTCGCAATATGCGCAGTATCGTAATGACTATGCTTTGTTTACATCGGCTGATCCTTACGGCGATATTACGATCAATTCTCCTATGTCGGCCTATCCTTATCCTGACCCTTATTCACTAGGGAAAGGTACGGATTGGGTGGACGAAATAACACGTATTGCTCCCTATCACACCCACAATCTTTCTCTATCTGGTGGAAGGGATAAAAGTAGTTACTACGCTTCTATTGCTTATGATAATACACAAGGTATTATCCAAGAGAGTGGCTTGGGGCGTTTTACAGGACGATTGAATCTCGATTATCAGCTTTTTCCATGGATGAAAGTGGGATTGAAGTATAGTTATACGAAGCGAGATGAAAATAAAAATCTGGTAACTATAGGGGGGACGAATTGGTGGAGTGGTGCAATTTATTTGAATCCGATGATCAAGGTTTATGATAATTTTAATGATCTGTGGTATTCTGGACAAAAGTTCAATTCACCCCGATCTATCCTTGATTCAGATGTGATAAATAATATCAAGCATGATGGCATTACCAATACAGGATATATTGAAATAGAACCTGTAAAGAACTTAAAATTGAATTCGCAGTTGACTTATTATTCCTATGGACGTCACAGCTTTCAATATGAACCAGGAAGCTTACCGGCTAAGGCAGATAATGAGGGAGGTATGGCGTATAGAGGCGAGTATACACAGAGCAATCTGATGAGTCAGACGACTTTGAACTACCTGAAAAAATGGGATGATATTCACCATTTTGATTTTACAGCCGGTTTTGTGGGTCAGAAGATTACGGATGATAACCTCACGCTACGTGGAGAGGGATATCAATCCGATGCCATTCTTTGGAACAATATGAATGCGATTCCAGATAAGGAAAATTATGTCGGTGGGTCGGGGAACACAAGTAAGACTTCAATGTCCTATTTAGCACGGGCTAACTACAATTATAAGAGCAAATACTACCTCACGGTAACAGGACGTAGAGATGGAGCTTCCAACTTCGCAAAGAATGAAAAATGGGCGTTCTTTCCTTCAGCAGCATTAAAATGGACAGTAAGCAATGAGGATTTTTTAAAAGATTCAGAATGGATCAAAGACTTTTCAATACGAGCGAGTGCTGGACGTACAGGGAATGATGGTATCTCTTCTTATCGGTCTTTGGCGGCCCTTTCCTCGTCAACTAGTGGTTACCTTTTTAATGGTTCCCAGCCTGTTGCGTTTTACCCATCCCGTCTAGCATCGGAAGAGTTGTCTTGGGAAAAAACCGATATGTACAACGTGGCTACAGATATTGTGCTATTCAACAATAGAGTGAATATGACGTTCGAGGCGTATCTGTCTTATACAAAAGACCTATTGCTTGATGTTCAGACACCGAGACACACCGGATACGCTACTCGGTTTGCAAATATCGGAAGAACCTCTAATAGAGGACTCGAGTTTAGTATAGAGACACGAAATATGCAAAAAGATAAGTTCTCATGGTCGAGTACATTTTCTATCTCGCATAATAAGCAGAAGGTAGATGATATCGGTCACTATGGTTATGTAAGTGCATATTCTGCATCCGGTAATAACAGTTATATGATGTATGGTTATGTGAAAGATTATCCATTGAACGCCTTGTGGGGATTCCAGTACGCAGGTACATGGAAGTCGCAGGAAGAAATCGATAGAAATAAAATAACAAAATCTTATGTCTCGGCTTCAGCTCAGCAGTACCGCTTAGGTTCAGCTCGTTATATCGATTCTAATCACGATGGTGTATTTAACGAAAATGACCTGATCTATCTCGGCAATGCCGATCCATTGGTTCATGGAGGTTTACAAAACAACTTTAGGTACGATAAGTGGACGCTTGGAGTCTTTCTAAATTACTCGTTGGGAGGCAAGATCTATAATATCTCCGAGCAATGGATGGGAAATGGAAGCAATTTTGCCAACCAGTATACCTATATGTTAGATAGCTGGCACCCTGTTCGTAACCCAAATTCTGACTTACCTCGGGCTGGTTCGGTCGATAATATAGCTTCAAGCCGTATGGTTTATGATGCTAGTTTTTTGAGACTTAAAAGTGTATCGATAGGGTATACATGGGATTTGGGTAAACTGACCAACAACAAATTAAGAGATGTACAGTTTGGGCTTGCAGGAGAGAATCTATTTGTTTGGAAAAAATACAATGGATTCGATCCGGACGTCTCATCCTCGAGCAATACATCGACTTTAAGAAGGGTTGATATTGGAGCTTATCCGAAGCCCAGAACTATCGTGGGCAGTATTCAAATAAGGTATTAAATCAAAAAAGTTTATAAATGAAACGTCTATTTATATTTTTTATTAGCAGTTTACTCTGGACAGGGTGTTCTATAGACGAGGAGCCTACGTCTTTTGTGAATACAGATAATTATTACTTAACAGAAGCACAGTGTATTTCTGGTCTCAACTCTACCTATATTCCTCTAAAAACGATTTATTCATATACTTATCTAATTGCGACGGAAGGTGTCACAGATCTGATGTATATCGCATCGGGTACGCTCGATGCGCAATTGGATATATCGCCTGCTTTGCCTCGTTTTGGACAAAATATGTGGAATCTAGGTTATCAGGGTGTAATGTACTGTAATTCGATTATAGCGGGGATTAAACGTTCGCCGTTACCCGAAGAGACCAAAAATAGATTGTTGGCCGAAGGGATGGTGATGCGTGCTTATTATTATTGGTTCCTGACCTCAACATTTGGCGATGTACCTTTTTATACGGAAGATGTAGCAAATGCTGAGGTGTTGGATAGGATCTCCAAAATGGGCAGAATGCCGGCAGTAGCGACACGAGATTATTTGATTGCCGAACTAGAGGAATATGTTCCGCACCTTGCACAGGTACGCACCAATGATGTACCGGGGAATCGCTCTGGAGCTGCCATGGGATGGATGCTGATCGGCAAGCTCGCTCAATGGAATAAGAAATGGGATGTGGCGCGAGATGCCATGGATAAGGTCGAAGCTATTTATGGGGACTTCAACAAATACCCGTTGGCGGATATTGCCCTGAAAAACAAGAATATTCTGGAGTCCATTTTTGAGGTGCAATTTACTTATTCTGAAACAGGGTTACAGGTGACGACAAACTCAGGAGCTATATGTATGCCTACACGCAGTACGGGAGCTATTTATGATGGTGTAGAGATACCTGAACTCGGTTCTACTTCTACAACCTGGTCACCTCTTCGGCCCAATAATTTCTTTTTTCAAAGTGTGATGCGCCGGGGCGGTGAGGATTTGAGAACAAATCTTAATATGGCTTGGGAATACAAAGGGGTAGCATTTAAGAGCACGGCTACAAGACCTTGGTTAGGAACTAAATTCTGGACATATAACATGTATAATGTTGCTGACGGAAATAATCAGCGTGTATTTCGATATGCCGATGCATTATTGATGCAGGCCGAAAATTATATGGAGCTTAGAAATCAAACAGACGCTATCAAATACCTAAATATGGTGCGTAATAGGGCTGGACTAGCAAACTACGAATTTAAGAACTGGGATCTGTTGAGAGAAGAGATTCAAAAGGAGAGAGGTCGGGAATTGCTTGGTGAGTATCAACGCAAGTATGATTTGGTACGATGGGGGATATGGTATCAAGCTACGTATGACTACACCGATTATGCTGCGTTGAAAAATAATATGTTGCCTTGTCATGAATACTATCCTATCCCTGACATTGAAGTCGTGAAATCAGGAAACAATTTGGATAACAAAGCTTATGAATTTTATGGAAAAGGTTAATATACATATAAAGATGAAGAGGTTTAGGTTACCCACTTTTCTAGGGATACTTTTCTTCTCGGTCCTGTTACTAGTGATGGTCTCCTGTAAAGATAAGGAAGAGGTTGAGCCTATAATTGAGGTGCCTGGCCCCGAAGAATTGAATTTGCCTGATACGCTAAAAGTAATCAGTTACAATATTCTGGAGGGAATGAAAAATGATAAAGCAAACAATTATAATAAGTTCGTGGAATGGATCAAGTCCCAAGCTCCCGACGTGTTAGCTTTACAAGAGGTCAATGGTTTCAATCAGAAGGAGCTGGAAAAATTAGCTAAGAGATATGGACATAATTATGTGATTACGAATCCTAAATCTACAGATAATTACCCAGTAGCTTTAACGTCGAAGTATCCGATCGAATCGAGGCGTCGAATCACCATGAATGTGTCGCACGGGGCTATTTTTGCAAGACTTAAAAATACAGACTTAAATATTGTCGTTACCCATTTTTGGCCGCAGGCTTATTGGAAGACCGTCGGTGATAATCTGGGAAATGATTATCGTTTGCAGGAAGCTAAGATTGTGTTGGACAGTACGATTCGGAAGTTCGCAGCAGAGAAGGATTGGCTGTTTATGGGTGATTTTAACTCTGTATCGCGTCGAGATTATGCTCCTTCTGTAACGACTAACAATTATTGGGCAATAGATGAAATCATGGGTGCGGGATATATTGATGCTATCCATTACTTACATGGCAATAAAGAAGATGGCAGTGCCAAGTATGATTTTCAATACCCGGGGAGACGAATCGATTTTATATTCGGAACGGAGCCGATATTGAAGAAAGTGACTAAAGCTATGCCTATCTATGATGAGTTTACTAAGGTGTATTCAGATCACCCCCCTATGATGTTTCATTTACTACTCTAGTATTTTAACGCTCGAATAATACAAAAATGAATAAGATAACAATATATAACATGTTTATCCATAGAAGTCTCGTACTTATTCTTTTGACCCTTTTGATGGGGTGTGAGAGAATGTTTGATTTGGGACTTTCATTGTCTGTCAATACCAACGAAATGCACCTCGAAGCCACGGAGGGAAAGACAAAGATTATGGTATATGCGGATGGTGACTGGAATGTTTCGATCAAAGAAGATGCGGATTGGCTGGCATTGGACCGTATGTCGGGGACGGGGAATTCGGATATCCTATTTTCCTATTCCCAGAATTTTGGTGTATCCCGTTCTGTTACATTAGTGATATCAAAAGGTAAGGAGAAACAGGAAGTAAAGATAATCCAAGCTGGGTTAAATGCTGCGTTCCGCTTTTCGAAGTCAAAATATACGATCACCAGGAATCCCTTTCAGATTAATCTACCAATTGTAAATGACTTGAAGTCTAATGTCAAAAATATAAAGATAGATTATCTCTATGATGATGAGACATCAGAGAAATGGATTACTGAAGCTTCATTTACAGATAATGGATTCCAATTTAAAGCCTTGGAAAACAACGCAGGAAGAAACCGTACAGTAAGGGTATACCTAACGGTTATAGACGGATTTGATAAGGAGTATACCGTATTCACAGATGTAGACCAATCTTTGCAGGATCCTGTATTGGTATCCCGCAAGCAGGTGTCTGTGTTGACAAGGAATGCGAAGATCGATACGGTTATCGTTAAAGGGAATGTCGGTGCATTGTTTCCCGACTTTGCACATGAAATCACGTATGAACAGGGAGCAGATTGGATTGAAAAGGTAGAATTAGCAAATGATAGTTTATTGATGATTGCTGTTCGGCAGAATAATTCTGGTGAAAGACGCACCGCTCGAGTGCAGTTGACCTACACGAACAATGGCACCAACTATATCAATTTCCTTCACCAGATCGAACAGTCAGCAGATGACTTTGAATACTTAACAATGGAGGACCTGAAAGCATTGATTCCAACAGAGAAAGGGGAAGTCAGGCTTAATACGCCACTCCAGGTTTTAGAGGCTTTTGTAATCTCCGATGCAGCGAATGCAAATATGGAGTTGAACCCCAATCAGTCATTCAATGCTATTGATTACGATGAATCGCTTAAAACTGCCTATGTGCAAAACGGACAAGGAAGCTCTGGTATAAGATTGAAATTTGCCACTAAAGGGGCGAATACCTTGAAACGTTATAGTAAAGTGACTCTTTCTGTAGATGGTTTAGTATTGCTGAAAGAATCTAATCCAACACGCTATACCATCAAAGGGCTCGTCGCGGGTAGTGTTGTTAAATCGGAAGCCGGTACTGCAACTAGCCTACCGACAAAATCTAAAGCGATAGGTGAATTAAACGACAGTGATATGTATACTTATGTCACGTTAAAGAATACCAGCATTTCGGTGCCTTATGGTAGTTATGTCAATGTAAATATGGGGTATGCAGCTATCTTTAACTGGAATCAGGCTGGGACGACTACGCCTTATGTCGATGCCGTGCCGACAGCCATTTATGATGACCAAGGCAGTAGCCTGAAGGCGGTAGTAAATGTTGCTGCTTCGTGGAGCCGCAGTACATTGCCTACAGGATCAGGAACATTTTCTGGTATTATCGTGCATCACAAATTGATTAAGTATGGTTATGGAGACGGTGAAATTGGTCGTTATTCGATCCGACCCGTAACGCAATCCGATATTAAGCTCAATGGAACAGAAAAGGCTAATACTATAGTCGAATGGAAATGGATGAATCCAAGCAATCTCTCTGCCAACGGAACTATTCAGAAAAGTGGAGATAAGATCCTGCCTGCAGTTGGTAGTGGTGAGATGGGATGTACAGTAGCGGGGGCGGCTTCTTCGGTGGGTGCGCACCCAATCTTCCATACTGATCCGACTTCTAAAGCTGTGCCAAGCTCTGCAGCCCAATTTAATACGAAGTGGTGGAACGCTACGACAAATAAGGGTGAAGGCTTTGTCTTCAAATTCTCGACAGCTGGTATAAGTGCAAGACAGTTGCTTTTCAATTTCAGCCAAGGTGGAGGATCGGGAACAGCTGCAACTTTGAATGTGCCAACTTACTGGGAGATTGCTTACTCTTTAGATGGTGTCAATTACAGCGTACTTCCGAATTCTACTTATGGCATCCGTCCGCTGGCGGGTTGGGGGCTAAACCATATGTATACGGCGAATGGTCTGAATACGTTTACCTTCAAATTGCCGAATGAGTTATTGGGCAAAGCAAACGTTTATGTTAAGTTACAAGCTCAGAAGGATGTCTGTGGAGTGGATTCGCCAAATGGTGCAGAGAGTGGAAAAATTACAGCGTCATCACCGATAGTAACTGTACGCTTGGGAGCAGTCGCTGTTAAATATATACCTTAATATTAAGATAGAAAGATGGTCAGATTACAATATATTGCTGCTTTTTGCTCATTGTTGTTAGCTTTAGCATGCAAAAAAGATGATGCAGAATATCTCAAGTTTTCAGAACTTGGGGCTGCAAAAAAAGAGTATACAATTCCGGCTACTGCTGGTCAGCTGGAGATTAAAGTGTTGTCCAATGGGAACTTTGAAGTGGTATTACCACAGGAACAGTCTTGGTTAAAGCTAAGTAATACTAAAATGAAGGGAGACACCAGCTTCCTATTGGATCATGAAGCTAACGTTGGATTTCCGCGTAAGTCTGTAGTTGCGCTGTATGCAGCAGAAAGCGAGCGTTATGATACCGTCATGGTTAAACAAAACGGTACCATACAGCCTGTATTGAATTTTCCAACCTTGAATACAACAGTATTAGGTGACGGAGGAGCGGTAGTCGGCAAGCTAAAAACCAATATTCCGCTGGAGGATATGACCATAAAGGTTATTTATCCTACACCGGACGCCGAAGCTTGGTTAAATGAGGATTTCGCATACGATCCTAATACTGAAAATTTTAGCTTTACAGTCAAACCGAATACTTCGCAGACAGAGCTGCGCAATGTACAGGTTCGCCTTTCTTACAAAGACGGTTGGGATATCGAACATGTGTCTACGCTATATCTGTTGCAGGCAAATGCACAGAACAAGTTCGGGACCCAAGCAGATTTTCCAGAGGTACGGGTATGGGCTGGAGAGAAGATAACTTCTGATTTGTTTATCGAAGGGCATGTGGTCAGTGATGCTGGTAATCCAAACGTGGGGGATGCTCCTCAAACGACGCCAACAGCCATTAACTATACGCAAAATGACCGTACAGTATATGTGCAGAGTTTGGATGGACGCTACGGCTTTCGTATCATAACAAGTACGCCTGCGGACAATATCTTCAAGAGATATGGTAAGGTGCAGATTCTGTTAAAAGGTGTTGGAGTAGAACGCGAGGCTAATCCAAACCGTTACACGCTAACAGGTGTAACATCGACGATGGTGATGAAACAGGAGGAAGGCACTTTCAGTCAGCTTGCAGTTAAGCAGAAGTATATGAAAGACCTTACAGATGACGATCTTTATACCTTTGTTACCTTGAAAGATGTGGAGTTTCCGATCCGAAAGGGTTCCTTTACACCGATCAATGAAGGTTATTCTACTTTATTCGCGGCACATCGAATCGGTAAATACCCTTTGCTGATGCGTGATAAAAATGGAGATGACTTCTTTACGTTAACGAATACGCGTACCAGCTATCGTAGAGATGGCAGTATGTTACCTTCTGGATCAGGGACAATTTCTGGTATCATTGTGCATGAAAAGTTCACACGATTTGAGTATCAAGATGCGAATTTGGAGCAAGATTATGGAAATATCGGAAGATATCAGATCCGTCATTTGACTAAAGAGGATATTAAAATCAATGCTGCATTGAATAGTGGTTTTTCTGAATTGCTTACCGAGTATCAATATCCGAATATTACGAATGGTATCGCCTTACCTACGCTAGGTAACAATGGTAGCATAACCTTTTCTACGAATACGGTGAGCCTAGGTAGAAATTTAGATTTTAGTTATCTGGGACCTGTCGGGAAAGAGAATTTAGGAAATACAAATCAATATGGAAATGGTGTGTTGACAGGCTCAGGCAGTAAACAGAATACGGAAGCTAACACTAACTCTGATGGTAAAGGAGCTGTGACCAATGCTGCAATTACGGCTAACAATACATGGTGGAATTATGAAAAGAATAGAGGAGAAGGATTTGTGATAGATTTTTCTACGCTGGGAATTAATACAAGTCAGCTTTCACTACAATTTACCGTAAATAATCTTGTGGGGGGGACTGGAAAAGGGGCTCCGCGCTATTGGAAAGTAGAATGGTCTGAACATGGTAATATGGACGGTACTTGGACCAAAATAAAGAGTTATACGGTTCCGGATGCTCCTTTATTTGCAAATACCAATATACACCAGCTAGCAGCGTACAAAAATATTAATGTCAAGCTTCCATTGGCAATGTTAGGGAAATCAAAGGTATATCTTCGATTGGTTGTCGAAAAGAACCTCGCTTCTGATGGAAGCAGTTATGCAAGTGAACCGTTGTCTGTGGCAACAACAACAGGGATAGGTTATTTAGCTATTCGCTATAATAAATAAAGATATGATAAGAAAGATTACAGGATTGTTTGGACTTTGTGCATTAACTTGTACTACAGCTTTAGGGCAATTACAGCATAACTTACCCCTACGTATAAAAGTAGGGGTGTATAACTTAGGACACTTTAATCAAGGTCGATTAGGCGGATTTCAGGGGGATGGGAAGATGATGCAAGCAGAATTGTTCCGCTGGAAAAGCTGGATTGGCGAACAGGGGCTTGATGTATTTGCTGTAAATGAATGGAATCGCTATTTCGATAAAGATAGTACCGTAGTAGCCGAGGAGGCTTTGTTGAAACCGTTCTATAAAAACGTCTATTTTGGGAAGGAGAATAAGTGGATTTATAACGGTATCGCAACGAACTATACCTTGGAAAATATACGCCAAGAGAAGTGGGATGGCGATTATTATGCTGTGTTAGGTGATCTGAAAGTGGGAAATAAGACTATTACAGTTATATCTTCACATATTCCTTGGCAAAAGGAATGGCATAACAGTTCGATTGATGCGCTATTGACTGAGTTAAAGAAGTATGAATACTTTATCTGTATGGGGGACATGAATGCTGCTGATAAGGTGCAGTTGAAGTTTACAGAAGCTGGCTTTAATATGGCGAATGGGGGCGTACAAGGCTGGTTCGGTACTGCGGTAGGTACAAATGCTGCTGAAGGTCGGGTTGGAGCTGTACCTAACAGGAGTATCGATAATATCGTAACGAGTAGCAACATTAAAATAATGAATGTATCTGCTCCATTCACGCACTTGAATGATTTGGATCATCTCCCAATCTTAGCGGATTTAATCGTTACTTGGTAACATTACGACGGGCTGTCTTTTTCGAGACAGCCCGTTTTATATCTTGCCGAAAATAGCGTATATTCAGTGTCAATGACATTAGCCCCATAGAAAGAAGATGATCGCGCCTGAAGTTAAAAATCCGGAAGATATCCCTGTTTTATTCGTTGAAGCCTGGAACTTACGTCGAGCTGATTATATCGCCGATTTATTTGAAGAAAATGCTGATTTTATTAATGTGGTCGGTATTTGGTGGGACAATCGGGAGGCTATTCGTAAAGCCCATGACTACGGATTGACAGTGATTTTTAAGGATTCTTTATTGAAATTGGGAAAAGTAAAAGTAAAGTATCTTTCTGAAGATATCGCCGTGGTACATGCTCGGATGCAACTCTCAGGACAGACCGATTTGCACGGTAAGGCAGGTGCTCGGAATAATATATTTCTTTTTGTCGCTCGAAAACAGGCAAAGGGCTGGTTATGTGTCTCGGCACAAAATACAGATATCGTAATTGGAGCGGAAACACATATCAAACGCGAAGATGGCACGCTACAGGCAGTAGATTATAGAAAAAGGAGTTAAGCCAAGACGAAAGCGTTCGATTGTCTAGATATTTAGATCTTGCATTGCGGGCATATTGATCTCTTTGACACAGCTTGCATTAGAGGTATGTGTTATAAATCGAAGGGCATTGATGACATCCGCAAGGGGAATAAGTTCTTCATTGTTTTGTTCATCTTCAACTGTAGCTAAATATCCTAGATTCAAAATGGATACCCCGATTTTATAAGGGCGTAGATTCTCTCTTAATGCATGTATCATTCCTCTTAAGGCGAATTTAGTAGCAGAAAACGCTACTTCCTTACCGTTATGGTTGTCCAGTCCCCATGTAGAACCGATCAAAATCACTTTAGCATTGTTAGCTTGTTTCAGGTTAGCAATGACCGATTGTATCGTCAATAGGCAGGATGTAATATTTGTGTTTATAATAGAGACTATTTCGGATTCGGACACATGCTCGAAATCGTAATCTGTTGAAAAAGCCTGTTCTTCCCAGATACCAACATTATATATGAAGTAGTCTAGTTTCTGATCCTCCAGCTGCTCTTTTAGGATTTGTGCGGATATAGAAGGATTGGATAGGTCCATCGAGATCCACTTCATGTTCTTCTGGGTGTCTAAATAATCGGGTTCACTTCTTGAAACACCGAATATGGTATCGGCTGTATCGGGTAGCTGTTGCGTTATTGCTTTTCCGAGTCCTTTACTCACACCAAAGATTAAATATGTCTTTTTATCCATGTCTTCTAATTTGAAATTAGCATCAATCTCTCGTTAAATCTATTTTATATCTCATAATCCCTTTTTATTAAAGGAAACTATTTCGCTTTTTCAACAATTAGGATTTTATTGCTGCCTTTTTCGACCCCAATGTTTAGGCTATCGCGTTGTGTTAAACTATTACGTAGTAAAAAAAGATAATTTTCAAGTTCTTTGTGCTGCTCTTCTAACCAAAAGGAAGAAGCCATAATACCGATCTGTATCCTATAGACGGAGTCCCCTTGAGGTTCAAGTTGTTCGATTACTTGATCATTATACCATACAAGATCTTTTTTTTCTTGGCGTGTGTCACAAGACAGTAGGAAAAAACCTGATACGACGAGCAAGAGCATATTTTTAAGCATACCTTCTAAATTAGAATCGAATTTACATTTTTAGTCGAATTTAAAAGGAATAATAGAACTGGTTTTTCTATCTGTGCTCTTTACTATTAATGTCTTATGATATGCGGTACAAATCTACTTTGATCTGTTGTGATCGGCATATCTGATTCTCTAAAGGATATACCACAGGATTCTTGTCCGATTACCCAGCTACCTATTATGGCGAATCCAGTATCCTCCCGATGTAAGGAGGCTAGTTCTTGGTAAATATATCCTTCTTCGCCGTATTCACCTTCCGTAGAATAGATCATCTGTTTATCGTAGTACATCTCGATATTAGCCCCCTCTCTAGAGAGAATAGGCTTCTTTACAAAATGCTTTAAATAGTCCGGCTCCTTAAAGTAGGCGGCAAGCAGGTTGGGGTGATTGGGAAATAACTCCCACAGGATGGGCAGTATCGCCTTATTGGATAACAACATCTTCCAAGAAGGTTCGATCCACTGTGTCTGATTGAGATCATTAATTACATGTACGCCAAAATCTTCACGAACCATCCATTCCCAAGGATACAATTTGAATATAGATTGAATAGATTCGCCTTCTAAATCTACAAAATCGCGTCCTGTCCAGCCGATATCATCTATATAGATTAGCTTGGTCTGTAATCCTGCCTGGATTGCTGTATCCCGAAGGTATTCTATATTTGTTAGATCTTCTAGGGTTTCTTTTGCACAGGAAAAATGCAAAATATCCCCTTTAAGATAAGGTTTTAGTTCGCCCCAGCTGTTTATCAATTGTTCGTGAATGCTGTTGAATTGATCAGTGAGCTCCGGAAAGTAATGTTGTTTCCAATACCATTGCACTATGCCGGTTTCAAACAATGAAGTTGGTGTATCGGCATTGAACTCTAACATTTTCAATGCGCCACTCGTCGTATCGTAAGCGAAGTCAAATCTTCCGTAAATGGAGGGTTCATCATTTTCCCAGGTCCGTTCAATGTGATGAATCATAAATGGAGGAATATGAAAGTGATCATAACGTTTGTGTTTGATCACATACTCGACAGCTTCTAGACACATCGACCATAATTCGCTGGTCGCTTTATAGATAAGATCAGCCTCTTTGCTGCTTATCTCATAGTAATAATCATCGACCCAATAGGGGACCCCATCCATGCTGTGGTATCCGTATCCAATAGACTCCAATCGAGATTCCCAGTTGGGATCTATACGTAGCTTCTTTACTTGCATTATGATCCAGCCGATGCTTTAGGGGTAGTAGTCGCACTCTTACCAAAACCACCTCGTTGTGCATTAAAAGCTGCAGCCTTTGCTGCATTGGTGCCGGATACTGACTGTGGATGCAAGCTGTTATTGGCATAGCCTAATACGCCTCCCATATGCCTGAATGCCATAAACCAGAGTAGAGAAGATCCCATACCACCTCCAGTACCATGTCCAGGACGGTAGTTGTCCGTGACTTCCGTATAGGCTGCGGTAGAGTCTGCCCGCATATATACGCGTTGCTTTCCATCCGCCTGCTGTTGCTGCGGTTGTCCACATGATGCCAATACTGAGGTGATCAGTACCAGCTGGATATTTTTTGCTGATGATTTTCTCATTATTGTACAGTTACATAAATAGGAACTTTGCTCAGTGTTTTCGTAGAATCTACACCATCCCAGGTGTTGGGTGCAGCGGCAGTAATGATAGTATCGCTTTTTGCAGCGATCTGTTCTCCGTTGTACCAGATATGCTGCGTCGTAATGTGCAGTACAGAATCTCCTTTTACAACTGTTTTTAAAGTGACTTCTCGTGCCGATTTTTTATCCAGTTGCTCCAACTTTTGTTCCTTTTCTTGACTACTACAAGATGCCAGTGCCAGTAGGGAAAGTACGCCTATTAAATATTTCATAATGTCCATATACCTCACAAACTTACAAAAAAATGGCCTGATAGGCAATAGAGTAGGAGCGAAACCCAGCCGTGCTATATCCGATTGTGGGTCGATCGTTTTTGCTACCCAAGGATTTCGGGATCATCAGTGTCTTAATGACTATCTTTAGAAAGAGCTGTATTCTCTTTTGTCGATTTACGAAACGTTGTGTAATCGCATCCGTACCTAAAATTCGTACAGCCATACATTTGAGATTCGCCTATTTTGTTTGATATGTTCTTGATAAATCGAAGTTCGCCGCCGCATTGTTTACATTGTTGAGTGTATGGGGTTAGTGGGCCGACATAATCGAGGTGAAGCTCACGGATGAACTTGGATTGCTTGTTTTTATCCAATAGAAAATAAAACTTTTCCTTGGCTCTGGTCATAGCGACGTAGAAGGCCCGTCTTTCTTCGCTGTTTGGGTATTGGTCGTCACCCGATAATAGAAGATTTAATACCTTATCGTCAGTTAGTTCTGCAGGAAAGCCATATTTTCCGCCTTCGCAATTTATTAAGATGACGATATCAGCTTCAAGTCCCTTTGCACTGTGTACGGTTTGAAAATCAACCTTCTTGTCTAGCTGTAGTTGATTGTTACGGATGGTATTTCCTTGTTTATCGATCTGAATATCGCGAAGAAGTGTATGAATATGGATATAGGATTGTTTTTTTACGACATGTATATTTTGCGATTCAATAATACGATTGATATCATGTTGATACCTTCCCAACAGCAGTATAGACTTGTATTGCAGCTGTTCTCCATATTGCTTGTAAAGCTTTTGTAATACATGGAGCAAATCTTGGTTAAGGTGAGCTACACCATCCTGCGTGAATTCGAAGAAAGCCTCTGTCTTGCGATTGTCTGGATTTCGCAATGTCTTTTCTATTTGATTGGGATTCTTTAATATGAAACGTGAAGAAATATGGATCATGGGTTCTGCAAATCGATAGGTCGTTTCAATCTTCTTAACGATTGTATGACCAAAGAACTCTTCAAATCGATTAAATAGAGTCAGGTCGCTACCAGAAAAGCGGTAAATGGATTGCCAGTCGTCTCCTACAGCAAATAATTTACAAAAGCGTTGTTTCTTCAATGCTAATAGGAGTTTACAGCGATTGATCGAGATGTCCTGAAATTCATCGACAACGATATACTTGTAAGCGTGTAGGTACCGATTGCTTTTGACCTTTAGTGTCGCACTGTGAATTAGATCGTCAAAATCTACCTTTTTGAGCTGTCTTAGTTTATCTCGATAAGCGAGGTATATGCGATTGATAATATAGAAAAACTGTTCATTGCGATTTTGTAACGCTATATCCTGTTTGAATTGCTGTCGGTTACTTTTCATTAACTTGTCGAAGGTCTGATCACTGGATTTGAACAGCGTTATGAAGGTCTGCATTAACTTGAGGACTGCATCTATTTCCTTGCCGTAGGTCTCTTCTAAGATTTTGTAGACCTCTTCATTGGGTTTTCGTCTTAGTGCAATGCCGTATTTTGAGAGATGATTGATTAAATTCTCTTCAATAGTTTTGTCCTTAAACTCTTGGGCATAGGACTTAACATATTTGCTACCACAGGATTGGTGTATGTTGTTACGCCAGATTAAGGTATCTTCCGTTTCGTCCACATCGAAATGATCTATGAAGATCAGGTGATCTTGAGGAGATGGACAGGTTTTGATCTGCTGTGCGTCATAACCATGGAGATAGATGGTGAATGTAGGCTTATATCTCTTTAGTTGTTTATTTACAGAATCTCCTTGGCCTGAATCCAATGAGGCTGTAAACGGAGTCTCGTAACTGTAGGAAATACCGTGTAGAAATAGAAAATTTGCGATATAACAGTGTTCTCCATTTTTTACAAATTCACCAGTCATGCGCCTATCACGTCCATGCAAGAAAAATTGGCGCTTGGCGAGTAGTCCTTGTATGGATTCAAACTCGCTGTCTTTTAGATAGTCAATATAAGCAGCATAGCTTTTAAAATCACCACTATTTAGGACCGGACGGATCCCGTTGAGCACAAAATCGTTGAATGAAGATAAGTACGTTGTATCCATGCACATACGCTGATGTATATCTACGATGACTCGATCAACTTCATTTGGAGGTAGAATGTCGGGGTCAGATTCATCTTCTTTAATAATCTGATAGGCAAGGGCATGAAAAGTACGGCAAGTGACACCTAAATGAGCTAGCTTTTTTTTCAGATCATCTGCATTCTTTTTAGCAAAAGACAGTACGAGTATATCCGTTGGTTTAGCCAATCCACTGTAGAGTAGGTATTCTATTTTCCCTTGTACTGTAGTTGTTTTTCCGCATCCAGCTCCAGCAATGATTAAGGTATTGTCATCGTCATGAAGAATAGCATCGATCTGCTGTTTGTCCAAAGGATGGGAAAGTAAGGTTTGAAAATATTTTTTAGACCTATTTTTCTCCCGTTCCAGAAAGGAGGTGTTGTGGTTTATTCTGAGCTTTTGGCTATCGGCTACATAAGTGTATATCGCTTGATAGGATATAGACAAAGGATTATCTATCTGAACATTCTTTTTAAAGGCAAGGAGTGGAAGCTTGCGCTCAATATAGGCTATTTTTCGAGCCAAATCCGTATTTGAACAATAGCGATCTTCAAAGGGGAGAATCTGTTGGTAGATGTTTTGTATATCAGATGAATGGCTGCTCAAGAGTTTGCTGAACGCATTAACATCAGCTTCTAACGTTAGTTTTTTATCTTCATCTTGCCTTTTATTTCTTAAGTAATGGTATCGTAGCACGAGCCCTATGAGGGCAAGACAGATTATGATCAGTATGCTGGCAAATGTAAACATGAACTTAGCGTAATGTTGCGAAGATACAAGTTTGTCGGAGCTAAAATATACTTCGTATCAGGGTGTGGAAAACTATATCTGCTCCCAAGATCGAATTTGAAATACAGTCTTGGAAGCAGTTTATAAGTTAAGGTGTATGCCGATAATTAACGCCAGCCGCCTTGCAAAGTGATGTGCCCGAAAGATTATAGGTCTGTTTTATTTATATGTTTATGTCCTATTACATTGTTTCAAGGCCGCGGGCGTAGGCGGGTGACCAAGGAATTTTCACACCAAGTTCGTTCGCAAATTGAAGCACCAAGTGCGGGTTTTGTAAAAATCCACGACCAATCAAAATCAGGTCTGCTTGTTTTCGTTCAAGTATCTGCTCAGCCTGTTCTGCTCGTCTTATTAAGCCTACTGTCCCGGTTAGGATCGAGGTATCTTCTTTTATGCGATGCGCAAAAGGAACCTGATAACTCTCTTTTACCATAATCTCCTGATGTCGGACCGCACCACCTGATGATACATCTACCACTTCAACACCCATGGTCTTGACGATTTCGACCAGCTTAATCGACTCTTGTAGATTCCAACCTCCATCGGCCCAATCGGTAGCGGAAATACGTAACCACAGGGATTGTTGCTGTAATACGCTTTGTACTGCTTCAATGATCTGGACTAGAAAACGGATTCTGTTTTCAAATGAACCACCATAATCATCGGTGCGAAGATTGGTCAAAGGAGATAGAAACTGATGGATTAAATAACCGTGTGCACCGTGAAGCTCGATAATATCATATCCTGCCTGTACCGCCCGTGAGGCCGAATCCTTAAAAGCTGTTATGAGTTGCTGTATTTGTGTAATGCTAAGAGCTACAGGGGCATTTTCTGTTATATGATAGGGGATTGCCGACGGTGCTACGGTCTGCCATCCATTTTCTTGATCTGGTCTGATTTGCTTCCTGCTGATCCAGGGTTTTTCTGTAGAGGCCTTTCGTCCTGCGTGTGCGAGTTGGATACCTATCAAACTGCCTTGCTGATGGACAAAGTCAACAATATCTTTCAATGGTACTAATTGCTCGTCTTTCCATAATCCTAGATCTCCGTAAGAGATGCGACCATCCTCAGTAACAGAAGTCGCTTCTTGAATGATTAAAGCTGCCTTTCCTATCGCAAATTGGCCTAAGTGAACAAGATGCCATCTGTTAGCAAATCCGTCAACAGCGGAGTATTGACACATAGGGGACACGACGATCCTGTTGGATAGTGTTTGGTTTTTTAATGCCAAAGGGGTAAATAGTAGACTCATATATATAAAATTACATTATTTTGAAGAGCGAAAAAAACTATTTGTGATCGATAAGCCTCTTTGTAAATAAATGACATAGGGACTACAGTTATCGAGGTTGGGACTGTAGAAAGCTAATTATCGCCTTTATAAAACCGTTTGGATTGGCATAATGTATATTGTGCTCTATATTTTCAAATACTTGATGGTTGATCAAATTGGGATGCTGAGCAACTAATGCCCTATTTGCTTCATAAATTGGGATCGGATCCTTGGACGAACGGGCATCCATTATTAACACCGGGACGCTGAGATTTTGAAATATTTCTGCAGGACGTAAGTTTATGATAGAAGCGGCGTATTTACTGACTTTAGGACTGCTGAATAAGACCTCAGACATATGGAGGCTGTCTTGCATATGGTAGTATTCAGGCTGTCCACGATAGGTAACCCATGAAGAGCCCTGCGGTTTGATATAGCTGAGAATCTGAAACTGATTACTGGTTTCTTCGGGATTATATAGGCTTTTGTAGGCTTCAAATTTGCTTCGGTGATAACCAAAATATTTCTCTTTGATGTCCTCAGGTACATTGACTTGTTGTAATTTTTCTTTTAGGCCCAAACTATCTAAATGGAGATAACTATGATCGAAGTCTACCGAACCACCATCTTCTAGGATTAGGGCGTCCACATAATCTGGGTATAATTTGTAGAAGTTGGTCGCAAGGAATCCTCCCCGAGAAAAACCACCAATTACTACTCGTTTAATCTCTAGGTGATCGAATAGAGATTTAATGTCTGAACAAAGGTCATCAAACGAAGCGTCAAAAAAGGGTGCTTCTGTTTTGCCGGCATTATACTGATCGATAGATAGGACCCGATACCCCTGGTTGGTCATATCTTGAGCAAAAGGCATAAATTCATAGGCATTGCTCAAACTACCATGTAGCCATACAAATACCCGTTCTGTCGCCGAAGTATCCCCCCATTGGAGATATGATAATTTAACGTTTTTAGTATCGACATACCGACGGTGTTTGACCTCGAATTGTTTGTAGGTCACGAGATCTGATCGGAATTTATTTTGTAGGATTACGCCGGTAAGTTCTTGAGAATAGGCCTCTAGCAAGTACAGACAGAATAATGAAAGTAAAAAAAATCTAGACCGTAATAAGTTCATCATCTTGAATTCGCGAATCCTACTGTTTTCAAACCTACGTAAATTTGCCTCTATACGCAATTTAATTGCGTTCGAATATTAAATTTTGTAGCTCTCCTCAGCCAATAGAATGTTTTATAGAGGAAATGTAGAAACATTTCTTTGAGTGAAGCTGAGGTTCAATTTGATATTAAGGAGATATTACAAAAAAGAGATTACTTTAAGAGAAAAAGTCCTAAGCGCAGTGCGTCTTAGGACTAAGAGTAATATGTAATATATAGGTGTCTAATGTTTTATTTTTTAGTCTGATAAGGACCAAATGTCTGTTCCAATTTAAGCTTATCAGCTTTAGTGGACAAGGTATGTACGAGATAGCTGCCATCTCCCTTTACCTGGAGCCAGAGGTGTTTGTCGGTAGATTTATAGGCGCGGTCTACAATGTCACCAAGTACGACACGATTGGATGGCAATATATCGGTAGCGAATAGGTCTCTAGGCCCTTGATAAAGATGTGTAGAGAGCATTCGCTGAAGTGTTTCAGGACCGGGCTGATCCGCAGACCAGACCACCTGAAACCATATACGGGGTTTAAGTGTACGGATAAAGGTCTCGTTGAGTACGTCCCTTCCGGCGTGATGATTAGCTATTGCTACATCGACTTCACCGATTGAAGGTGCTATTTTGGATTCCATATCGTAGTAACTTGGAGCACCTATAGACGGTACACCGGGGGTGTCGCCACCATGAAAGAACTTAAATCCATTATATTCGATTAGAATGCCGCAACTCACCCCATTCTCTGAAGGGATATAAGAGCTGTTCTCCGCATAGGCGTTGTGTACCTTTCCTGAGGTCCTCTCCCAATAATAACCGTTTGCTGAGATATTTTGAATCTTAAAGCCGGGGTATTTTTGAGCCGCATGTTGCATGCGGAATTGTTTATCATCACCTACTTTAAACCCCTCAACGACCATTCCCTTCGCTTGGCCGCTCTTTAGATAAGTGAAGTAGTTCATTAGCGTTTGATATTCTTTCTTGTTGTTCTTTTCTAAAAATTGGGCTAAATTAAAAGGTACATTGTAGTGAGGATACCCTCTGTCAATAAGTTTCTTAAATTGGATTTGTTCACCTACACCAGTGATTCCTGACAGCAGATAGTCACCCAGGATCGATTTACGTGCTCCAGGATAGATCATACCGTAGTGGTCGTCGTGAAAATGGGTAATGAAAGCGTAGTCGACCTGTTTTTTATTTGTATTAGGGTTAATCTGTTCAATGTAATCTGCGATCCATTGATCGGCAAATTTTGAAGCATTGGGATAAGCTGCCGAGTTACGCGGAGACCATGTTCTGGCATCTGATAGATCAAGTTCTCCTGGATCAGTAAGCATTGTCGTGCCGTCAGGCATGATTGTAAATATAGCATCCCCATGGCCGGTTTTGAATATGAGAATATCCAGATTACCATCTTGCCATTGCGGAAGATCCGACTGCGCAACAGCAGCTATTTGTCTGGATAGTAGTATGCTAAATAATAGTGTAAGTCGCTTTATCATTTTCTATTTAATTGTAGATCCATAATTTGTGCATGATATTGTCTGTCTTCATACCCTGGCGCGCTAGAGCCTGTTCGAAATTGACCGTATTGGTGTTCTGCTCCGATAGCGGATACATCATGCGGTAGGGCATGCTCGATGTAGCCTGTCCCTCACCAAAGGTTAGCTGTGGATAGCCTGTGCGGTGGTACTCAAATAGGGGTTCAAAATCTCCTTGGTGGTAGAATAGGATATAGCGCTGTGCATAGACTTGTTGTAGTGCTTTTTGAACATCCTGTGCTAAAGGGTTGTTTTGTAAATAGGAGGCGGACTCTGTGGCAATTCCATAATGTTCAAAAGATGCTTTTATGGCGTTTGCGTAGTAGTTTTCCGTACTGCTGAACCATCCTCTTAATCGAGCTTCTTCCAGTAATAACATCAATTCGGTGTAGCTAAAAGCTAGAGATGGCTTACCAACTTCAGATATGGTGTAGTTTTGAACATGAATACGGCTGTAGTTTCCCGTTGATGCGAGTTCTGTAGCTTTTGGCATTGATAAGCTGCCATCGATACCTTGGTAAGCCTCGAAATCTTGGGCCGTCAATCCTTTATCCAATGAATTCTGTGCAGGTTGCGCATAGAAAAATAGGCGTGGATCCTTCAGGGATTTCATTAACTCAGTAAGCTGTTTTCCCATAAATCGCTTGTTTTGCACATTGTAATCATTATACATAGGGTAACGGATAAATTCATAATCGCTGTAGGCCATTTTTACCTCATCTTGAGTACTGCTAAATACGGGGTACTGTCCTGGATTACTGATGATTGTTTTGAAGCGTTCTCTAATGTTCAAATCTGTATCGGACTCTCTGTTAGAGCTTGCTAATAAGACTTTCAAAGCAAGTGAGTTGGCAAGTTTCTGCCATCTCTTTAGATCCCCCTGATAGAGTATATCTCCATTGACACGGCTCTGGGTTTGAGACAAGATGCTATTCGCCGTTTGTAACTCAGTGAGTATGCCCAGGAGCACATTTTTTTGCGTGTCGTAGGCAGGCGAGAATACAGGATTGCCTGTTTGTTCGCCAGCTAGGGCTTGCGAATAGGGGATATCTCCGTACATACGTGTCAGGTAAAGGAAGTTATAGGCGCGAAGGATATGTGCGATGGCTTTATCTGCTTC
The DNA here is from genome assembly GCF_011007405.1 of Sphingobacterium sp. xlx-130. Classification (NCBI taxonomy): domain Bacteria; kingdom Pseudomonadati; phylum Bacteroidota; class Sphingobacteriia; order Sphingobacteriales; family Sphingobacteriaceae; genus Sphingobacterium; species Sphingobacterium sp. xlx-130. Next base: position 40,345 of record NZ_WFKN01000009.1, on the reverse strand, counting down.
AGTCGCTGTAGGTGTAGTTAGGATCTTCTGTACATCGCGAAGGATATTAAATTCATCCCAGTTACCATTGCTCCATTCGTAGGTCTGGAATGCCTGTCTATCGGATATGGCTGTATTATGGCGCATCGTCAATCCTGGTTGCCAAGGATATCTGTTCTTAAAGCTTTGGAATATGACATTGGGCAAGATCGCCTGCGGTTCTACTACGGTAGGCCTGTTTGGGTCTAAGTTGTATTTTTCGACATCACAGGATAAAAAGGTACTCCCTACGAACAGGCCAGTAAGTATATATTTAAATGTTGCTTTCATATGTGTATAATTATTTATGCGTGTTTGTTTTCATCGGTATAAATGAGCTCGTTTCACTCGGTTTATTTTTTAACGTCCATATGGAATATCCAAATTACAGTATGCAAGAATTGTTGTAATTAGCGTGCATGCTGCTTCGCGGTCATTTGTGTTTGTGCAGTTACTGCTACATGGATATTTCACGGTTGTTACGATTAGAATTTTAAATTGACATTAAATCCGATGTTACGGGTAGAAGGAAACTGTAATTGATTCCCGACTATTCCGCCATTGCCAATATCAGGATCTGCAAAAGGAAAGTCACTTATCAAAAATAGGTTAGAGCCGATTAGGCTAAAAGAACCTCCTTTGAAGAATCTGCCCAACTTTTGAACTTGTTGCGGTGTCAATGTATATCCTAGTGCCACCTCTCTCAGTTTTAGGAAGGATAGGTCATGGACGTTAGATTCGCCATTTAGTCTATACCAATATTGCTCTACAAAGTCTTTGTAGGTAGTACCATAAGAGTTGGTTACGTATCCTTCAGGAGTAGCATTGACTCCTTCTGCAATATATTTTTCGCCTCTATTATAGGCTTCACGCTCTGATCCGACCGATTCTGGGTGAGCACCAGAGTACCACATCTGACGGTTTAGGTTGGCTTGATCAATCCCTCCAATACGGGCTTCCCATAAGAAGGAGAGATTCCAACTTTTATCAAAGGTGAAATTATTGGTCCATCCTAAGGTCCAGTCGGCCCCAGTGTGTCCTAGATTTTTAAGGGTATTATCTTTTACAGGCAAGCCGTTTGCGCCAATTATAAGTTGTCCATCCGCTGTCTTCTGCATGCTATTGTTGGTGAGGTAAGAGTCCATACGTTCGCCAACTTTTATACCCGATAGATTGTCCATGCCACCGTGTACGGCATCCAGTATGGTCCGATTAGTACTCCAATTGAATATGGTATTCCATTTCAAACGGGAGGATAGGTCTAGGTTCAATCCCGCGGTCAATTCCAGGCCGTGTCTTTTAAAACGGTTGCCATTGATCTTATACTTCGCAAATCCCGAAGCTAGCGAGGCTTCCTGATCGAAAATAGATTCTGAATCGATGTATTGATAAGCGGTAGCGTCAAAAGTCAACTTATTACGGAAGAAGGATCCACTCAATCCGACTTCGACACCATTGGTCATCTGTGGTGTCAGAAGCACATTACCTAAAATATTGGAGTAACTTACCGAATTTAAACCATTGTAGGTTATAGCTGGGTTATAGAATGTCTGGTATTGATAAGGTGCTAAATCAGCACGTACCTGAGCCCAAGAACCTCTAGCTTTCAGGAAATGACTACTCGGCATCTTAAGTAGATTGGAAAGGATGACTGATCCTGATACAGAAGGGTAAGTATAGGTATTGTTATCAATCGGTAAGGCGGAGGATTGATCGATTCGCTCAGATAATGTCAAGAAATAATTGTCATCGTAACTCAAATCCACAGAGACAAATGCGGAATTACGAGCGTATTCTGTAAGGTTGTTTTTTGCCAATACGGGGCCTGCCGAGTTTGCCAGGTTATAGATATTCGGCACCTGTAGTCCTTGGGTTTTTGATTCTTGCCAGTTTGACTCCCTAAAATTGATAGAAGCTCCTATAAACCCGTCTATAGCAAACTTGCCAAATGTCCTGTTATACTTGACGAATAGGTCGGAATTGTATTCATAGAGATTGTCGTTTTTTAATTCGTAATTTCCTTTTATGGCATTAGCACCGATAAAATCAAAAGGATATTTCATGGCCGCAGTCGAACCGATAATTTCTGCACTTTGACGCAGATTGATTTCCCAGTTGTCATTCAGCTTGTACTCGCCACTGACTACACCGAAGAACTTGTTACGGCGCAGCGATTGGGTTTGTTCATAAGCCATGTAGTAAGGATTGTTGATCCACGAGTAGTTGAAGTATTTCTGCTCGTAACCTTCTCGGCCAGGTAGCCAGTAGTCTTTGAAATCACGCATGTCGACATCCTTACCAGCCCATATCAACATGCCATATAGGATATGCGTATTGCCGTATGTTGTTCTAGGGAAGTTGGGCGAATTTTGATTATTGTATTGGAAGGAAGAGTTAACCTTGAACTTATCCGTAATCTGTGATGAAGCATGTAATGACGCGTTGTAGTTTTTGAGTTCCGTACTTGGTACTTCGCCATTGGTGTAATCATACCCTAATCCTAAACGTATATTGCTACGATCAGTAGATTTGGATATGTTCACATTGTTGCTCAGGGTATAGCCGTTTTCCAAGAAATTTTCTAGGTTTTTACGACCTCTGGATACAAATGGGGTCGGGATACGATTACCCTGCGCATCGAGTGGGCTATCCCATTGGGGTGTTTCCCAGTAGCCACTTGCCGTGTTCGGGTCTTTTTGGTCGAGTTTTGGTCCCCATACAAAGTCGTTGTCAAAAGTACCATTGCCCATACCATCGAAATAAGCGTATTTACCCTGCTCACCGTTACCATAGCTATTTTGTGTTTCTGGAAAGACGATCCACCCAGCTCGGAATATAGATTTTTGACTGAATTCTACAGCCGTTTCATTTTCTCCTTTTTTGGTCGTGATCTGGATGACGCCATTTTGCCCCTTAGATCCGTACAACGAAGAACCTGTAGCTCCTTTTAAGACTGTAATATTGGCAATGTCATCTGGATCGATATCATACGTGTTGGAGTTTACCGGAATTCCATCGATTACGATCAATGGTTGACTACCTCTAAGACTGATTTTAGTCTCTTGCATAAGGTTAGGCGAGTTGAATACCGTTAAACCGGCAACTTTACCGCTGAGTTGTGAAGCAAAGTTGTTGCTCGGAATGCTCGTTAGGTCCTTGCTTTTTATTTCCTGTACGGCATAACCCAATTTTTTACTATCTTTTTTGATCCCTAATGCAGTGACCACTACCTCTTCCAGATTTTCGTTATGTGCCTGCATGGTCACATGTAGGTTAGAGTTGCCATTGAGGTAAGGCGTCAAGTTGTGTATGGTGATCGGTTCGTAGCCCATGTATTTAAAACTCAGTTTATCGGTTCCATTAGGTAGATTAAACTTGAAGTAACCATTGGCATCCGTGCTGTAATTTGAGCCATGACCTAAAGCAGTAATCGATACTTGTGCTAGTGGACCGTTTTTGTCTTTAACATAGCCTTGGATTACCACCTGCTGTTTGACGACCTTGGGACTGATGACAATATGTTGCCCCGAAACTTGGAAATCATAATTTGTTGCTTGGATCAAGGATCGCAATACTTCATTCAGCGAACCACTTTTTTGAATGGAGATGTCTTTTCTTGTGTTTATTTGTTCGGCGTTGAAGACAAAGTTATATCCTGTTTGTGCTTCAATTTGCCGTATTGCCTCCTGTAGAGATTTATTGGAAATATTTAATGATATTTTAGTCTGATCGATCGTGTCCACGGCGCTCCGTATCATTGAAGGGGAGCTTGCTTGGATGCAGTATGGTACCGCTTGGAGTACCCAAGTCGCTAATATTGTTCGGTATAAGAAATGCTTATTAACTTTCATTGTAATAGTTGATTCTTTTTGAAGCGATCCGAAGTAGCGGTCCTTTTTAGGGATTGTTTGCTTCGGATAAATTCACTAATTTTGAATTAATACGGTCTTAAGTATTTAATGCTATGGGAGGCGACACCATAGGATTGCAGCTTATGGTATCTTAAAGGCTTGGCACTATGCCAACGCCTTTTTTTGTTTGATAGAGTTTACATTTTACTTATTATTTCGGAGTTATATACACTTTATTGGTTTCGATTCTATAGTTGATTTTGATGGTTTTGCTTACTAGAGCTAGTATCTGATCCAGATCCATATCTTTAAATTCAGCTGTAAGGGCACCATTTTGTCGGATTCCGGGAGTCACATGTACTTCGATACGATACGCTTCTGCCAACTGTATGCCCAGCTGCTCTAGGTTGGATGCTAGGAGTTTTATATGTTTTTTTTGCTTGTTGTTTGTATTAACCTGTCTAATAGCTGAAATTTGCGTTTTGTTCTCTGTATGTACCAATTCCTGACCGGCTACAAGGGTATAGGGCTTATTGCCTGTGGTATTATTTAAGCTTACAGCTACTTTGCCTTCGTCTACATGTACTTTTTGATCTTTGCTACCCCTGATATCGCGTACGGTAAAGACGGTGCCCAATACCTGTACACTTAGATGAGTACCTTTGACGGTGAATGTTTGTTTCATTTTGCGGGTCACCTCAAATCTGGCTTCACCTACTAGCGATACTAGGCGATCAAATTGATCTCCGGTTTGTTGCCAAGACAAAGAGGAGTAAGGTTCCAATGTGACGATACTGCTGTCAGGAAGTGTAATACTACGTGAGATCGCAGAAGTGACTATATGATATTGGTCTATTTTTGGAGTAGACTGATAGCCGATAAAATAGACTAAGGCAGAAAACAGAACGGCTATTGATGCGGCAGCCTGAAATCTTGCTTGTTTCCAGAATGGTAGTGTACGGATCTGTTGCGATTGTGCAATGCGTTCGAGTATGCGACTTCGTCGTAGCTCGTGTGCGCGAACCTGTGCTGCTGTACGTGGTAAGGTAGGTGTGTGCCGCCATACTATTCGTAAAACGGATTTCTTAATATCTTGTCTTTTTTTGTTATTCATCTATAAGGATGACAAAGCCAATGGCCTTTTCATCCTACATAGTTGCGTTAAGCTTGGGTTAAGAAATAATTAAATTGACCAAAGGTCAATAGTGCAGCGATAAGATGCCGTGAAATATGTAAGCGAAGTTGTTGATAGCTGTTGCTGAGATGGTTTTTTACGGTGTGAGCAGAGATGCCCAAACGGTTCGCTATTTCTTCATTGCTTAATTGCTCATACAGTTTGAGTTCTAGTACGAGACGTGTCTTTTCAGGCAAAAGAGGTAAAAAATAGGATATGAGTTCTTCACGCCTATTGGACTCTTCCAAAGGAGCCCCTTCAACAATAAGATCCTGCTCTCCTGAAAAGAGCTGTTCTCTTTTCAGTCGGGCAAGTTGTTGTTTGATAAGGTTGATACTTTTATTTTTTGATAGCCTGTATAACCAGGCGGGTAGGGATTGGATAAGGAAGGAGGTGTCGGCCTCTTGCCACAATTGTACAAAGATATCTTGTGTGATTTCTTCAGCAAGACACTTGTCTTTGAGTAATTTGTGGCAGAAGGAAAATACCTTGTACTCATATCTTTTTAACAGCTCATCAAAAGCTTTTAGGTCTTTCTGAGCTGTTAAATGTAGCAACTGTCGATCATCGCAGGATGTTAGAGAAGTGGACATGTCCATAAAGATTACTTTTTCTTTGGGAATGGATAGTCGGTAGGGTACACAATCATTCCATCTGACTCTCTAATATAAGTGTGGAATCCCTTGACACCTTCTTTAATCTCAATGATACGAGCACCATTTTTATGCCGTAGATAGGTGTTTTCACTCCCAGTGAAACAGCCATAAGCAAGTGCAATACCGTAGTAATCCACCAAGTAATCGTTGACGTGCTCATGTCCTACAAACGTACCGACAACATCCCCTTGGTGAAGCATAGCTTCAAACATACCGGAGTTTATAATCGGGCTTCCTTCTTTTTCATAGCGTACACCGATACGCGAGTGGTTTAGGTTGTTGAATGCTATTTCGTATTCAGGGAATGGGATATGGAAAAAGGCCAAGGCAGGAAGCGTGGTGTTATTTTCTTTCTTTATACGTTCACTTTCGGCGCGATACCAATTTACTTGATTGGCGCCAAACCAGTCGTAGCCTTTGATTTCTTTATATTGGGAATACGCCTTGGAGTCTAAGGCATAAAGGGTAAACTGTGCTTTATTATCTTTTCCGATGATATTCAGACTAGCGTTAAGTACACCGTCCACACCTGGAATACTTGCTGTGTTATTGAGTAAATATGGTTTCCTTGAAATATAGGATGCAACTTCCAGACGTGTCATTTCACTTTCATCGTCGTGGTTACCCAGCGTCACGATGTAGGGGATTTTACGACTGATGACAGTTTGTAATACTTCGTCCCAACCTTGTTTGCTAGGAGACTTGACGACTATATCTCCCGTAAAGACTACGAGATCAGGGTGTTCAGCATCTAACGTAGCTTCGATTGTACGTATGGATTTGATAGAAGGTTCCGCATTGGCTACGTAATGTAAGTCTGTGAACTGGACGATCTTAAATCTGCCGTTAACAAAACGGATGTCCTGCGCCTGTAAGAAGTTTGAAATTACAAGGTAGACAGACAAGAAAGTGGTGGTAAGAAGTGGATGTTTCTTCATTAGGGGATTTAATTAATAGCGATTAAAGAAGTTGCTGCAAAGGTGGAAATCTGATGTTAAGATTAGTTTAATTTGAATTTAAGGAATAGTTAATCTGTTGTTGCAGACAATAGAAATAGAATTAAACATGATGCAGAGAAGGATTTATCGGGGAGATAGGACTTCGATTTATTGCTGATAGATAAAAATTCTATGGAAGATATAGAGCTAATGAAGCAGGAGTCTTCCTGCTTCATCATATTTATGGATTTGACATCTAATATTATTTAAGAAGATAAAGTAATCAAACCACTTTTTAAAATGGATAACTATCGCTTATTTAATCGTCCTTTGAATCGGCTGATGCCGTTTGTAAAGGCTTCGACTACGATTCTTCCTTTCGGAAGGTGCGTTAAGTCGTAGTTGAAAGTAGCATTTTTGACCGCTTTATAGTCGTGTTTTTGCCATAGTACACCATCGACTGTGACTTGTACGGTCAGATCGCTCAGGTTGTTCGATACTACCGTAAGCTGTGTTTGGTCAGTTACCGACCTTGGATATAAGGAGAATGCATGCCTTGCGGTTGTGGTATCCATAGCAAATCCATCCGTGGCTTTAAAACTGAACATCTCACCACTACCGCAATCGCTCTCAAACGCATGGATCAGGTTGCCCTCCATATCAAACAATCGAAGATGACCGTCTCCTTTTTGAGGTTGGGCCCAAAATTGCAAACCGTTACCAGCAGTATCGATTAGCGTAAGCGAATGGTTCCCCCTTGATAGACGTATGGTGTCTGTATACAGTGTTTCTGCAGCTAACTGCGTTGCCATTTTTTGATAAATAGTGTCTTTTTGAGCGTTGATAAGATATATACTGTTATCTTCTGGATTCTTATTCGTGAGCAATTGAAGCACAAATGTAGAAGGGAGTCTTGGTGGTGCCGTAAAAGTGGTTTGTTCATAATTATCGCCTGTCCAAGCATCTTTCTTACCGTTTGGTTTGTTAAGTGTTACATGGAATACGTTTTGGCCATCATTTTCCTGGATTACACCTGGTAACTGGACATCGGCTACCTGATTGAATGGCAGGTTACCTTTCCAATGGAATATTTTGTCTGGAAAACCTTTCGTACCATAGACGATAGTCAAGGAATGCACCGGATCAGCCCCTAGGTTTCTGAAAGAGATTCTTGGACCTGAACTCGCTGGATTCAATCTCGAAAAGCGTTGCTCATCGCTGGGCACCATAATAGCTTCAACGGCAACATCTGTTTTTTGTTTAGGCGCTGAGTAATGGAATAAAAAGGAAGAGATGTTTTCTGTAGCTTGAATATTTCCTGTTGCCACATAAGGCTCCATCATTAGGGAAACTTGATGCTTGCCCGGTTTGGTGAAGATATCGATAATGTCCGGTTTTTGAAGGTCCCCCGGACACCAGTATGCTCGGTCATAGATCCAGGTACCCCCTTGTGGGTAGAGCGGGTTATCACCACACCTTTTCCACATATCTCTTTTATCTACCACTGTGCCATCCAAGGAGATTTCACGCCATCTGCTACAAAATTCGCTGCATCCCCGAGGTCTATCCATGCCGTGCCCAGTGTGTTGTATACGGATACGGCTTAGTACAGCACCCTTTTTCGATTCATAATTTATAGGTAAGAGGTGTTCTTCAATTCTTTCATTAGGATCACCATATTTATAAGCTTTATTCCATAAAGGCTCTATACCGAATGGTTCTACTATTGGCGGGCCATACAAAATGTCAAAGTCAATATTAAGCGCCCAGCCTACCGTTTTATCTTCATAGCCGGTATGTATATATACTATTTCGACACTATCTCGTAATAAGGGAGCAAAATCCGTAACATCTACCTGCCACTTCCAACTCCATCCTTTGTTAAATATACTACCATAAGGTGTTAACATTCTGCCAAGTTCGTAGTTGAGTTCTGGTCCATTAGTACCACCTTTACGACGCAGGATAATGTGGTCTAGGTAATCCCAGTGTGCCGTATTTATGCTGTCGGGACTCCCCAGAGTTACGTGCATTGTCATCTTACGAATGGAAGCATTTTTATCCGGAAAGATTCCCCAAGACGGATAGGGATTTGCTGCAGTGACAGGATCGCATATGATTGTAGTTCGATCATGGGTAGTAACCCGGTTTATCTCTGAATTTTGGGCATGAGCGCCATAAAGCAGCATCAGGAAGGATATAGATAGTATATGTCCTAATTTCATTGATTTAGAATTGTTTTTTCAAATCTACATAAATTTGACTTGTCCCGAAATAAAACAAAAAATCCCCATATTTCTATGAGGATTTCTGTGCGCCCACCTGGGCTCGAACCAGGGACCAAAAGATTATGAGTCTTCTACTCTAACCGACTGAGCTATAGGCGCGGTTTTTTTGTTTATCAAAAGTGCAACGTTGTTCCCTTTTGACGATGCAATTATCGATATTTGTAACGAGAAAACAAAATTTTCTATGCAAAAAATTGAAAATATTATTTTGGATTACGGTAACGTAATTTTCATGATTGACTTCGTGAAGTCACAAGAGGCTTTTACTCAATTAGGTATAGCGAATGCAGGCGAAGTATTCGCTCATCATGGACAGATCGCATTATTCGACGAATTTGACAAGGGAAATGTCAGCTCGTCTGAATTTAGAGATGGCATTCGAAAATTAACGAATAATTTTAAGTTGACCGACGGCGATATTGACGAAGCTTGGAATGCATTATTGATTGGAGTTCCCGATGGTAAGCATGAGCTATTACTGGCGTTGAAAGAAAATTATAGAACTTTTTTACTGAGTAATAATAATGCGATTCATTACGCATATTGTATGGAACATATTCAAGACAAGTATGGGGTTGCAGATAATTCGGCATTCTTTGAAAAGACTTACTATTCCCATTTAGTAGGTATGCGTAAACCAGATGCGGAAATATTCAGATTAGTACTGAACGAGATGGGCCTCGTACCAGATCGTACGTTATTTGTTGATGATAGTCCACAACATCTCGAAGCGGCCGCTACATTGGGTATTCACACCGCTTTATGTTCTGTAGCGAATCCTTTAGATAAAATTGTAGAAGACTGGAAATTGCTTTAAAAACATTTCATATGTTAAGATAAAAAGCATATCTTTGCATCCACAAAGAATTTTGCAAACGGAAGGAGGTATACAGGAACTATGATTATTATTAATGTTAAAGAGGGAGAATCTTTAGATAGAGCATTGAAACGCTTCAAGAAGAAATTTGAGAAGACGGGTGTAGTACGTGAGCTTCGTGCTCGTCAGGCATTCGAAAAGAAATCTGTATCACGTCGCATCCAAGTTAAAAAGGCGATCTACAAACAAGGATTACAGCAGGAACAAGCGTAGTTATTGTTTACAGTATAAAAGAGACCAACTGAATAAGTTGGTCTTTTTTATTTTGTATTGTTTTGCAATAAAAAAGGTTATTTTTTTATTGCAGAGCTAGTTAGAGAAAAAGATTTAAAATAAGTTGATTTTTCTTTTTAAAACTGACTTTAAATTGTATCTTCGTGCTCCGCTAAGGAGAGGTGTCAGAGTGGTTGAATGAGCAGACCTGGAAAGTCTGTATACGGGATGACTGTATCGAGGGTTCGAATCCCTCTCTCTCCGCTGAGACTAAAGAAAAGTCCAACTTTCGTTGGACTTTTCTTGTTTGCAGCTCCTCTATATTCTAGAGCACCAAATTTTCTTACTTCAAGAACGCAGGGATGAGAACCCATAGGGGGGGCAATCCAAAGAAGTTTTAGGCTAGTGTTTGAGGTTCGTGGGATATATTCGAACCAAGAGGGCATCAAAAAAGCCTTCATTTTGTAATGAAGGCTTTTTGAGGGGACTATTTCTATCTAGACATCGATTGAATAACTCCAACATGCGACTTGAACGCAGTCCAAAATGAATTGAATTCATGGTATTGGATATTATATTCTCGACAGGTCTGTTGTACGATGCGATTAATGGCAGGGTAATGTACATGGCTGATTTTTGGGAACAGATGATGTTCTACCTGATAATTTAGCCCGCCGAGGATCCAGGTTAAAACCTTACTTTTAGTAGCAAAATTTGCCGTAGATTGGATCTGATGTATCATCCACTCTTCTTCAACTTTAGATTCATGAATAGTTTTAAACTCTGTATGAGCCACCACATGTGCCAACTGAAATACTGTTGCTAGGCTTACTCCGCATACCGCACCCGCCACCAATAAGCCAATGAGGGTAGGTAGCCATCCTACTAATACAATAGGAACGACAATGAACAATCCCAAATGAAGAAATTTGCTCGCCCAAAAAATAAGCTTCTCCTTGAGTGGAAAGTGGAATTTTTCTGAAGTAATACCCATTTTTTGTCTAAAGTACTTTTCGTAGTCCTGGTAAAATACCCAAGCCAAGTAAGATACTCCGTATAACAACGGGAAATAGAAGCGCTGGTAACGATGATGCTTTTTTAATTCTTGATCATGGTGTATACGCATGAATTTGATTTCAATATCATGATCTTCACCGTCTATATTTGTATATGTATGGTGCGCAATATTATGTTTTAGCTTCCAGAAATAGATATTAGCCCCCAAAAGGTTGAGGGTATAAGAGAGCGTAGTATTCAGATTTTTATTAGAAGAGAAAGAATTGTGCCCAGCATCGTGCATGATGTTAAAGCCAATTGCCGCTAGGTTGAAGCCAAAAAGAATGCACAGCAAAATACTGATAGACCAATGTGGCTGTACAAATACCAAAATACTATATAACGTAACAAAAGTAATTAAGAGAATTGCGGCTTTGATAAAAATCCTTCTATTCCCGGTTTTTTTCTGTAAAGTGTCTTTGAAATAATGGTTTATTTTTTGTTTGAGAGATTTTGAAAACAATGTATTTACATTGCTGAATTTGATGGATTGATTCATTAAATATTAAATGGGGTGTTCATATTGATTGCTAAATTACAGTTTCAAATTAAATTAGCTTTTCTGTAAAAATACATTAAATAAATGGTAATGCGTGAGTTTCTAAGTTAAATGAATGTTAAAAAATTAATTAAATCAAGGTATATATTTTTTTGAGATTTAAATATTTTAGCCTTCCTTTTAGGTTTAGTCTCCTTGTGTTTTCATCTTACATTCTATCTCCTAAATCAAAATGTAGTTCTATTTTGGGATTTATAGTGCTTTTTGATTAAGTTTATACAAGGAGATTTTAAAGTTACCAACCATCTAATCTATAAATAATTTATTAATAAATTATGGCTTACAATATTCCAGAACAATTTCAAGGTCTATCAGAGAAAGAGATAAAACGCTCCCGAGAGGCGTTCGGTTATAATCAGATGAGCAGTATGCGTAGGAGTGGTTGGTTTGAGATGCTATTAGATATTTTCAAGGAACCTATGTTGATCCTATTAATTGCAATTTCTGTTATATATCTGACGATAGGAGATTACGGTGAAGCAGCATTTATGCTGGTAGCTATAGTGGTTGTATCGGCAATTTCGTTCTACCAGGACAATAGGAGTAAGAAGGCGCTTGAAGCGTTGGAAAAATTAAATGAACCTCTAAGTAGGGTAATCCGTGATCGGAAGGTCCTATCGATTCCCACACATGAAATTGCCGTGGGTGATCTGTGCATCACTGAAGAGGGGAAGATTATCAATGCTGACGGTAGAATAGTTCACAGCAATGACTTTTCCGTCAACGAATCGTCCCTCACGGGGGAGAGTCTTTCTGTGTTTAAAAATGCGGAAAGTGAGGATAATAAAGTGTATAGCGGCACGATCGCCGTATCGGGATTGGCGGTATTCGAAGTAGAGAAGATAGGCAAAGAAACACGTATCGGTAAAATAGGAGCTTCAATTGTTGACATCAAGGGGGAGGCCTCTCCTCTACAAGTACAGATTGGCAAATTTGTGAAAACTATGGCTGTTGCAGGTATAGTCGTTTTCCTTCTTGTTTGTATGGTAAATTATTATCGTACCGGAGATGTATTGGTAAGCCTATTAAACGGACTTACTTTAGCGATGTCTATACTTCCAGAAGAGATTCCTGTAGCATTTACGACATTTATGGCACTCGGGTCATGGAAACTTATGCAGCAGGGGGTCATCATAAAAAGAAGCTCGATTGTCGAAACATTAGGTAGTACCACTGTCATTTGTACAGACAAAACGGGTACCATTACCGAAAACACAATGCAATTGAAGCATCTTTATGATTTCCAGTCGGACAAGATTTTTGATGTTCATGAGTTCAATGATGCTAGATTAGGGACATTGATTGATTATGCAATGTGGAGCAGCGAACCCATACCATTTGACCCTATGGAAAAGACCCTGCACCGAGTATATCAGGAGACCAGACCTGAAGACCTTAGGATGAGTTATAGATTATTTCACGAGTACCCTTTGGAAGGAAAGCCTCCAATGATGACGCATCTTTTCGAAAACGATGTCAAACAGCGTATTGTAGCTGCTAAGGGCGCCCCCGAAGCCATTCTTCAGGTCTGTGATTTAAATGATCTTGAGAAAGCAAAAACAAGGTCGGTAATAACAACATTAGGGTTGCAGGGATACCGTATCCTAGGGGTTGCAAAATCGACTTTTCAAGGAGATGGTTTTCCAGACAAACAACAGGATTTTGATTTTGAGTTCTTAGGCTTAGTCGTATTTTATGATCCACCCAAAAAGGGAATTAACCAAGTTTTTCAACAGATTTACGACGCTGGAATTAAGGTAAAGGTAATCACGGGGGATAATGCCGATACCACGCGTAGCATCGCCACTCAGGCTGGAATTCTTAATGCATCCAATGTGCTAGAAGGAAAAGATCTCGTGGATTATTCAGATAGAGAGGTCGAAGAGGCAGCCAGAGAAAATGTGTTGTTTACCCGCATGTTTCCAGAGGCCAAGCTCGCTGTAGTCAATGCCTTGAAGAGACAGGGGGAAATCGTAGCAATGTTGGGGGATGGTGTAAACGATGGTCCCGCATTAAAGGCTGCTCATATTGGTGTAGCCATGGGGAATAAGGGGACAGAGATTGCGAAGGCTGCGGCGTCTTTGGTTATTACTAATGATGATCTTGGCAAGTTGATCGTAGGAATAGCGGCAGGCAGAAGAATATACACTAACATCAAGAAAGCCATACAGTATATTATCTCGATTCATATTCCCATTATCCTTACGGTATCGCTACCGCTTTTCCTAGGTTGGGTATTTCCGCAGATATTTACACCAGTACATGTTATCTTTTTGGAACTTGTGATGGGCCCCACCTGTTCTATCGTGTATGAAAACGAACCCATGGAAAAAAATACGATGCAGACTCCGCCCCGCGACATGACAGATACTTTTTTAAATTGGAAAGAACTTAGTATGAGCGTTGTTCAGGGGTTGATTATTGCGATAGGTGTACTTTTTGCTTACCAGTATACTGTATCACTAGGGGGGAATGAAGAAAAGACGCGGTCAATGGTATTTACCACATTGATTTTTGCGAATATATTATTGAGTTTCGTTAACAGGTCTTTCTATTATAGTGTTTTAGAGAGTTTTAAAAATAAGAATATATTGTTGGTAGCCATTACCCTCTTTACATTGTCGATGCTTCTTGTGATCTTGTATGTTGGCTCCGTATCGGATTTCTTTTCTGTGACGAGTCTATCTATTGATGAGCTCGCTCTTTCGATAGGGATAGCTTCCATTTCCGTGTTGTGGTTTGAAGTCTACAAACTTATAAATAGAAAGTCAAGATAAAACCCGTAGATTAAGGCGCTAATTAAGGATTGAATGCATAGTACTTTCTTCAGGGAATTATGGGAAGTGTCGCAAGAGCGTCCTTGGAGCAATATTGTTTAAGATACATGTCAAAATGGTTTGTTTAGAAGTAAGTGAGCTCCTGAAGAAATTGTCCTGGGATAAGTTTTCACAAACAAAGCTTACCTAACTTTGGTTTAGTATAAAACTAAAATAAATGATCATGGACACAGCAATATCTCAAAAGTTGTCGGTTATTATCCCTGCCTATCGTATGCACACCCAAAGTTTTTTACAGGTATTGAATGGCATATCAGAAGAAGATGCGCTTAAGCGGATAGATGGACGTACCAATCACCTTATTTGGATGACGGGAAATTTTGTCAATATGCGTTACGGCATGGCTCATGTTCTAGGGCTGGCAGATACAGATCCAAATCACGATCTATTCTTCATGGGCAAAGCATTAGACGAGAACAACCGATACCCAACTTTGAAAGAGCTGATGACGAATTTTCATTCTGTCTCTCCTAAGGTATATGCCAAGCTACTATCTGTTACAGATCAGGAGCTAGCAGATTCATTTCCTATGGGTATGGGAATTCCCTTTATCGAAGAAGATAAATTGAACTTTATCGGTATGTGTATTGGGAGAGAAGATTATCTGTGCGGACAGATGGCTTTAATGCGTCGGATATTAAATTATGAAAGCATAAAATACGATCTATTAATTGATCTCGACTATTAAAACTATTAAGATGCCTTTGGATATATTTAGGAAAATAGACTAACTACCAAATTGGACCAAGCTCTCACATTGTGTTTTTAATCGCTGGAGAAACATCGACCAATTGTAGTTACACCATTGATAGTACTCCGTCACGGCACGCCAATCTGAGTGTTTCAGTATTACTGCTGTTTGGTTATTCCGTTCCGAAAGGTCAAACGAAACTCGAGTGCCGATCCATTCTTTGTCGGAATCGACACATTCCCAGTAAATTCGACTATTCTCTTGTAGCTCAATAATTTTCATTTTTGTTATTTCGGCTTCATTAAAGTCGAATTCGTTGATAAAACCCACTTCAGGTTTGACAATGAGTTTTTTTGTCCAGATCTTAGCAAGACCTTCTTCCGTAGTTAATACCTGATAGATCAAGGAAGCAGGAGCCTTTATATAATTTACAAGTTCAATACTCACCATTATTTAGTTTTTTGTGTAAAAATAACGCTCAGTCGGCGCACTAGTTGATATAATTCTTTAATGTAAGCAAATTTAAATACACAGAAACAAAGCCAACTTACCATCTGACAAGTTTTAACTGTTTTTAATTTATTGTCTTTTGATGGATTGTCTTGAAAATTACTATATTAGAGGGATAATCGACCAAAAGCTTTCTGATAGACTGCTTGTAAACCACAATAACTGTTATAGACTAGATGATATTTATAATCGTACTTCTCAGCTTGTTACTGTTGATCGTTAGTATAAGCTATTTTAAGATCAATGCCTTTTTGTCCTTTTTGGTGGTATCTATATTAACAGCTATTGCTCTTGGTCTTCCGCTGTCCCAGATTCCCCAAACACTTGAAAAGGGGATATCTGCCATCATGGGAGGACTGACACTTATTATCGTACTGGGTGCTATGCTCGGCAAAATAATTGCAGAAAGTGGCGCTGCTGAAAATATAGCCGCCGTAATGGTTCGGCTTTTTGGGGTGAAGCATTTACAGTGGGGAATGGCATTTACAGGTTTTATAGTAGGTATACCACTCTTTTATGGGGTTGGTTTTGTACTGCTTGTCCCTTTAATATTTTCGATAGTCTATAAGTATAAGCTATCGGCGGTTTATATCGGATTGCCAATGCTTGCCGCATTATCTGTTACGCATGGATTCATCCCTCCACATCCTTCCCCTGTGGCGCTTGTCGTGCTGTTTGAGGCTGATATGGGACTAACTTTAATTTACGGTCTATTAGTAGCTGTACCAGCTATTATTATCGGTGGCCCGTTATTTGGTCGTACTTTAGGAAAGATCAGAAGTACCGATGCTAATTTTTTTCAACCCGTTCAGCAAAGTACGGTTGAGATTAGATACAGACTGCCAGGTACAGGCATTAGTTTTATTACAGCCCTGTTGCCCGTATTTCTGTTGATACTCTTTACAGTGCTTCCATATGTTATCTCCGAATCAAATAGTCTTGCCCACGAGCTTACTCGTTTTTTTGGTTCACCATCTGTTGTTATGTTGCTGTCTATCATTTTTGCGACATTTACTTTAGGAATTAACCAAGGACGGTCTATTCGCGATGTAATGTCGGTTTATGCTGAGGCTGTCAAAGATATTGCAATGATTCTACTGATCATAGCTGGTTCAGGTGTGTTTAAGCAAGTAATGGAAGAAAGTGGTGTTAGCGTACAGTTAGCACAAAGCTTACAGTCACTAGCTATACATCCCCTGATTTTGGCATGGCTCATTACCGCAATTATTCGAGGTTGTGTAGGTTCAGCTACTGTTGCAGCATTGACTGCCGCGACAGTATTATTACCGTTGACACATTCATCACCTATAGATCCTAATTTAATGGTACTTGCCATAGGAGCAGGGAGCCTTATGTTTTCGCACGTCAATGACGCTGGTTTCTGGATGTTTAAAGAATATTTTGGGCTCACCGTGAAGGATACATTACGCTCCTGGTCGGTGATGGAAGCTATCGTGGCGGTTGTTGGACTTATGGCAGTCCTGTTAATGTCCCTTATTATATAAGTAATAATTCAAAGAAAAAATATAAAGATGATGTATAATGCAGACGAACAATTTGAAAAGTTAGGGTTGTCGTTACCTCCTGCGCCAGCGCCTAAAGGAGTTTATAAGCCCTATGTGATTGATGGTAAGTATCTCTATCTATCGGGGCATGGTCCAGTACAGGACGATGCAAGTTTAATTATCGGTCGTATTGGTCGAGACATGGATGCAGAGGCAGGAAAGCATTCTGCCAGGCAAGTCGGACTGACGATGCTCTCTACAATAAAGACCAACCTAGGATCGCTGAATAAGGTTAAAAGAGTGATCAAAGTTTTGGGTATGGTCAACTGCACTTCCGAATTTGAGCAACACCCGTATATTATCAATGGCTGTAGTGAACTATTTGCAGCAGTGTGGGGGCAGGAGAATGGCATTGGAACCCGTAGTGCGGTAGGGTTCGGATCCCTACCCGATAATATTCCCGTAGAGATAGAGGCTCTTTTTGAACTACATCAGGACTAGAAAATGCAACATTGGTATGAAGTAATAGACGTAGAGAGCATTGATTCACCTGCACTTTTGGTTTATCCCGAACGCATCAGGGCGAATATACAGTTCATCAAGAGTTTTGTTAATGGGGCCTGTAGTCGTCTACGGCCGCATGTAAAGACCAACAAGATGGTTGAGGTTTGTAAGATGATGATTGAAGAAGACATACAACAGTTCAAATGTTCTACAATAGCCGAAGCTGAGATGTTGGCATTGAGCAATGCCAGGGACGTCTTGATGGCCTATCAACCAGTAGGGCCTAAATTAGACCGATGGATTCAACTTATAAAAGCTTATCCCAATACACATTTTTCTTGTATTCTGGACAATGTGACAAGCATAGAAGCCTTAGGGCAGAAGGCTGGCTATGAAGGGCTATCGTTATCCGTTTATTTGGATATCGATGTTGGTATGGGACGTACAGGAGCAGCTATTTCTGATGTTTTTCGGTTGTGGGATAGCATTTGTCAGTATGACAGCTTGCTATTGAAAGGTGTACACGGTTATGATGGACATATCTGCAATCCTGACCAGGACATTCGTCTGCAGGAGAGTGAACTTAGTTATAATGTGTTAAAACAAGCCTTTGACTATTTGCAACAAAGAAATGCACATTCCTTAGAAATGGTCATAGGAGGGAGTCCTTCATTTTCTAGCCATGCTAAGCGTTCGGATGTGGTTTGTAGTCCTGGTACTTTCGTTTTTTGGGATTGGGGATACCGGGAGCGTATCCCTGAGCAGCCATTTGTCTATGCCGCAGTTTTGTTGACTAGAGTTATCTCCATTATTAGTCCAGGTCGTATCTGTGTCGATTTAGGCTATAAAGCCGTAGCTTCAGATCCACCGCTTCCAAGAGTCCAATTTTTAAATGCGGATGGTCTTGAGGTGTTATTTCAGAGTGAAGAACATCTCGTATTATCCGTAGACGATAGCAGTCAATATCCGATAGGTACTGAATTGTACGCTGTACCGACACACATTTGTCCCACTGTCAACCTCTACAGCAGTGTGTCGGTTATACAAAAACACCGTAACAAGACAACATGGCAGGTGGTCGGTCGGAATAGAAAGCTTAATATTTAACTGTATAATGAACAAGAAACAACATTTTTTAATAGACGGACATCTAGACCTGAGTATGAATGCTATGGAATGGAATCGCGACTTGCGTCTATCTATTACGGAGCTTAATGCGCGAGAAGCACATCTGCAGGATAAGCCCGACCGCAGTAAAGCCACAGTAACATTTGAAGAATTGCATCGCGGCAATATCGGTCTCGTTGTTGCTACCCAGATCGCAAGGTTTGTCCAGCCAGGTAGTACACTTCCTGGTTGGTATTCCGCAGCACAGGCTTGGGCACAGACCCAAGGACAATTGGCTTGGTATAGGGCTATGGAAGACGAAGGTCTTATGCGGATGATCTGTTCCGAAGAGCAGCTGGTTCAACACATAAATCTGTGGACGGATGGAACGCCCAACACAGATAAACCTATAGGGTATATCCTTAGTCTAGAGGGAGCTGACTCTTTGGTCGATATAAGCTATGTAGAGAAAGCCTATGCTTACGGTCTTAGAGCTATCGGTCCTGCTCATTATGGCCCGGGGAGGTACGCAAACGGTACAGATGCAAGCGGAAAGTTGAATAGCGAGGGAATTGCTTTACTGCAGGAAATGGATCGTCTTGGTATGGTTCTAGATACTACGCATCTTAATGATGACGCATTTTGGGATGCACTGAATCGCTATAAGGGGCCGGTGTGGGCCAGTCATAATAATTGTAGAGTATTCGTGGATCATAATAGGCAGTTCAGTGATGATATGATCCGAGCATTGATCGATCGGAAGTCTGTAATCGGCGTAGCACTAGATGCCTGGATGATGGTGCCTAACTGGGTACGAGGGCTGTCGACGCCAATAGGTACAGGCTGTAACATGGAAATCATGGCCAATAACATAGACCATATATGTCAGATTGCAGGCAGTACAGATTATGTAGCAGTAGGCAGTGATCTAGATGGCGCATTTGGACGAGAACAATGCCCTTATGATTTAGAAACAATAGCGGATATCCAGAAGATATTTCCTATTCTTGAAAAGAGAGGATATGATGCAGATGACCAAGCTAAAATAGCGCATGGCAACTGGCTTCGCTTTATGCGTGCTTCTTTGTAATGCGATGAATACAGAACCAGTTATCCGGGTCGTTTTGCAAAATATCAAGATCCTATAATACCTATTTATTAATTTTACAATAAGGTTGATTAGCTTACTTTTTATTAAAAATGGATATTATCAATGAGATTTACCAACAGGTAGAAAGAGAAAATCTTTGGGACAGATCGATTACAGTAAGACGGAATGAATATTTAAATACGGCAGGCACTATAGATACCAATCTTTATTATATAGTTGCAGGCAGTATGAAGGTATTTATTCTAGATGAAAGTGAAGAGCATATCGTCCGTTTTGGATATAAAAACAACTTTATCACGGCATTAGATAGTTTTATCACGGGAAAACCTACGGATTTTTACATTCAGGCCCTCAAAAGAACAGAACTAAAGGTCATCTCAAAGCACAACTATGTTAATCTCATGAATTCAAATAGCCACTTGAAAGAGCTTTGGAGTATTGTTCAGCAGCAACTCATTGTACAACAGCTGGAACGAGAAAAAGACATCTTGATTTCTTCTCCAATACAAAGATATAATAGGGTTCTACAAAGGAGCCCACAATTATTTCAAGAGGTTCCTAATAAATATATAGCTTCCTATTTAAGAATGGCACCAGAGACGCTGTCGAGATTAAAAAAGTCTTGATTTCGGTCAATGTTTTAAGACTTCTTAATATAGATCTTTGATGAAAAACAAGTATGATGAATGCAGAAGAATTGATCAAGGAACTGACGGATATAACCCGGGATAATATAGTTCGTGTTCAGGCGTTCAAGGACGTACCAATGGAGGCTTTACAATGTAAAAAAGCAGCGCAAAGTTGGAGTGTCTTAGAGTGTATTGAACATTTAAATCGTTACGGCGATTTTTATATTCCGGAAATAGGTAGGCAGATAGCGAAGTCAAAATATGTGAAATCAGGTGTGTTCAGGCCAGGGCTGTTGGGTAACTATTTTTCAAATGCGATGTTGCCACGTCAGAAGCTAAATAAGATGAAGACCTTCCAGAATATGAATCCTCTGAATAGTTCGTTGGAAATAACTGTTTTGGATAGGTTTATTGATCAACAGCAACAGCTGTTGAGGTTACTGCATCAAGCGCAGCACACGGATTTGACAAGAGTAAAGACAGCTATTTCTATATCAAAATGGATAAAACTAAGGTTAGGGGATACGTTCCGGGTTGTTGTTTATCACAATATCAGGCATATTGCACAAGCTGAGAATGTAATAAAGTAAAGGCAGATAAGGCATGTTATCCCTTTCTACCTATTAGCCACGGGGTTGTTTGTGCTGTCTAGCTGTTGGATGGTGTTTATCCTACATCAAAGGCCAGGCTTTTCCAGTTTTCCTTCTTTAGAACTTTGATCATGATTAAAAACACAATCCAAACGACAATGGCAGCACCCCAAATCACAAGTTCATGTTTATTAATCAAGACATGTAGATAGCCCACAGATCCTAAAAGTCCTAGAATAAACATATTAACTAATACTCTGCTTTTGCCATTCTGGCTTGCCTGAGAGAAAGGAAAAGATTTGATCAAAAATAACATGATTAGAACACATTCTACCCCTCCGATGGCCGTAGCTAATAGAATGTCATTGACTACATGTACACCAAAGAGGGGCACACATATAATCAAAAAAAGAAGATTGAAAGGTATAAAAAACTTCAAAAATGAAGCCTTTAATACACCAGACATCAATTCACCAGTTTGTTGGATGGGGGCTGCATAATATATCCATGCAGCTTTATATTTTTCACTTTTGGTCACCAATTGGAATACTGTTAATACCGTTAAGAGCGAGAAGTAGAACATCATTATGTAATAGGCCGATTCATTAATGTTATCTATTTTTTCGGCCAATGAATCCTTTTTCCCTTGTAAAAATAGAAATATAAAATATACTGGTAGGTAAGCCATTGTGGGGTACAGTTGCATCTTAAATTCTCTTGAGCGATCGGTTATCAACCATACAATCGAAAAGCCTGCTTTTTCTAAAGGCGTGTCTGTACATGTTTTTTCGATTTTCTTATACAAAGGAATTTTTTCTGTACTGTCTTTGCTACGTGTTGCTATTGGAGTATCGCCACCAGCCAATAGCGCTAGTTTGCTGTTGAAATCTTTAGAGAATAATTTCGACGAACCTGAAATAGCTACTAGAATAAGGAGTATACTTAAAGCTGCAAAGCATATCGTCAATACGCTAAAATCCTGTAGCAATAAACCTTGAAATGAAGCGACCCACGTGCCTGGAGAAAACCAAAGCAGTTTGATACTGTGCACACTATTTTCTCCCTCAGAGATACTGCTCATCACTTTAGGGCCAATTTGATAGCCGATGAAGATAAATATCGAAAAGAATATCTGAATGTAACTGATGAGATCTTTGAACTTTTGAATGGACAGAAACCGTAGGCACAAAGAATAAAATATATTAACAAAAAACACCGCAATCAAACTACTTACTACCAGTTGAATCAAGAAAACGACAGCAGGTAACATATTCCAATTGATAAAGATATAAACAAGACCGGGTAATGAAATGGCTAATAATTGTGTCGATATCTTAATCAACATATACAACACTCTTGAAAATGCTACTGTTTTGTCATTCACGGGTCTTGGTAGAACAATATACTGGTCTCTATTGTCCAGTAGAATTGTAGAAAAGTCCGTAATCAGCGATAGTGACAACATCGATAATATCAATGTCAAAAACAACGATGTTGCTAAGAATTTGTCAGGGATAGTATAGACAAATGACAAGAACATAAAGCCCATCACCATAAAGATAAAAAACTGAAACCAAGTGGTATACTTGGAGTTCTTTTTATTCTTATTATTTCCGAAAGAAGCTATAGGACTGCGGTCATCTATGGTCAGTTTTGTCTCAATTATTAGCTTTAGTTGAGCGACATTGATACCCATACCTGCCCATAGTTTGCTGAAAAGCAAAATAAATTTTAATGTTAGTTTTTGCATCCTAGTATTAACGAATTGCTGAGATAATATTTGATGCCTCTAGATTTCCATTCTCTTTACCAGTCAGTTTGGAGAATATTTGCTCCAATGAATCCGATTGATCTGTCTTCAATTGCTCAAAAGTACCATCAGCGATAATATTGCCCGCTGAGATTAGCAGGATACGATCCGACACTTTCTCAACGACATCCATCATATGCGAACAGTAAAATATGGTTTTGCCTTCTTTAGCCAATAGCGATATGAGCTCCTTGACAATAATTACCGCGTTCGCATCCAATCCGGATAGAGGTTCGTCCAGTATAATGATCTGCGGATTATGGATGATACCTGATATCAATAGTATCTTTTGACGCATACCTTTAGAGAATGTATCCATTCGGTTGTCAGCCTGTCCTTCTAGCCCGAATGCTTTCAGCAATTGCTGCGCCCGTTGCTCAATTAGTACATCTTCCATGCCGTATAGCTTACCTACGAAATCAAGATATTCCATAGGGGTTAATACGTCATACAGTTCTGCATTTTCCGGTACGTAGCCTATTTGACTTTTTACAGCAAGCGGGTTTTCCCTAATATCGATATCATTGATTATAACCTCACCATCAAAATCATTGATCAGAACTGCCAAAATTTTTACTGTAGTAGATTTCCCAGCCCCATTGGGACCGATATAACCTATTACCTGCCCTGGGTAGATATCAAGGTTTATTCCCTTGAGTATCTGTTTTGATCCGTATGACTTTTGAAGATTTGATATTCTGACAATTGGTTTACTGGCTTCCATAAAAAGATTTTATAATCTAAAGATACAAAATTTATGGAATATCATCCAGTTATCCTTCTTTTCAATCTGACTTTGTAACTTTAACATGGTACGGATTGTCTAACAATTGTAATAAGGTTCGGGTACCTCCACTTCAATACCTAAGAATTCTTGCAATTGTTGTACGTAGGTATCCAAAGCATGCTGTTCGCCATAATAAATCGTTATATAACCATTAGACTTTAGTTTAACAGACAACTCTACATAACCGCCGCCTTTGGCTGGGAGCACATTTTGTATAATAAGTTGGTGCACATCTTTACGGTTAAATTGGATGGCATACTGATCTCCTGTAAAGCCAAATGTATTATCATCCGCGAGCCATACAGCATTGCGTGTTTCGGTTTTTTCAACTACTATTAGAGGTATCGCGATGACATTAGCATTACTTTTGTAATCCGGCTGAAAATTTAACAGGGTATCAAAGGATAGAATTTGTGTCGTTTCAATACTTAATGCTAAGTTATCCGTTAAGACACTCTCCGAATAATCCCTATAATTGTTAATCGTCAGTGATGTGCCACCATCGTCATATTGACCGTTCACATCATAGGTATAACAGATCGACAAGCCTATTCCGTCCAGATCAAACGTCAGGTATTTTTGATCATCGCGTTCATAGCCTGCATTGTCAATAACTGTAGGGATTTCCTCCATCCAGAGTTCACGCAATTGGTAGTAGCTCTCATCACTGTTTGAACCCGTATATAAAGTGGTGAAATACGATTGGATAGCGATATTCTGGCGTTCATCGGCATCGTAGTAAAACTCCAGTAGATCTATTAGTAAAGAACCTATCCGAACAGGGTAATTGATTTTAAAATAAGTCGTGTCAAATTCAGATTGGTACAGCTGGCCGATATTAAGCTTCAAAAACTCCTCATAAGTGGTATCCCAAGAAACAAATAGGAGCGGAGTAGATTGTATCTCAAATCCATCTTCATAATCCGTATGCTGCTCTGGTAATATTTGATAGTTCGCAGTCTTATTGCCGATCCAAATGCGGTTTTTCTGTTCCTTTTTGCTATTTATAGTTTTAAAGAATAATGCATCGTCAAAGCCAAATCGTTTAGACAATTGGAGATAGGCTTTAGAAAACCCCTGTTGCAGGGCAGGAATATAGTGTTGCCTATAGTCGAATAGAAATAGGTAAGGGGCTTCAGCCAAAATTTCAACATACGCATATTTTAATATGGACAGATCAACACTTTCTTCATAGGTATGATCTTCATAAAAAAGCCGATTATCCGAAATATATATATTCCCAGGCGTAGTTTCTCGCGGAAAAGGATTATTCTTTTTAAATAGATTGAACATAGGTGTGATTTAAGCTCTTATTTACAAGGACCAGACGGCTAGTTCATAACCATCCATATCCGTAAATTGAAAACGTCTACCCCCTGGAAAACTGAAAATATCCTTTACGATAGTTCCGCCGGCATTTATGACTTTACTTCTAGTCGCTTCAAGATCGTCCGAATAGAGTACGACTAGTACGGTCCCATTTATCGGTTCTCCCTGAGCAAAACCACCATCTACATAGTCACCTTCGAACGCTGTGTATTCCTTACCGTAATCTGTGAACTTCCAACCAAAACATTGGGTATAGAAATGTTTTGCTTGGACAATATCTTTTGATAGAAATTCGATGTATTGTATCTGCTCGTGTTTTAGGTTCTGCGAATTATTTTCTGTCATGATCAATTATTTGCTTTTATAAATATAGCCACTTTATTTTGTGTTTTTTTAGTATAGTTGGTAGGCTTTGCTTCTGTACGCTTTCCTGTGTTTTCAACGATCAGAATTTTTGATTTAATTTGTTGCTGCGAGTAACTTGCCAAGATTACAGTATAGGTTTATGGCTCTTAGAAAAGATCGGGGCGACGGCGGGAAATTTCTGATGCGACTTTCAGTTCAATGTAAACTAAGAAGCAAATAAGCACTATTTCTACCGAGAAATAAGCTAATCCAATAGTTGTTATCAAGGGGGAGTTATGTATTAATACACCAGTCGTTAGAATACAGTAAAACAAATTGGCAATGCCAATACCTCTTAAAAAAGGTGTCCAATTTTGTTTTAAGAGAAAAAAACAAGCTGTTGAATAAATGCAAAAACAAAAGGCTATTAACGCAAGGTACGCCAAAGCCGTTTTCGGTATCCCAATATATTCGTTGAAATTTTTTGATACCAAAAACAATAAAACCGTGGTTAGCAGAGCACCTATGCTATCGATTAAAAAGAGTATGTTTGTTTTTTCTTTTAATTGATTTGTGATAATTCTAACTACAGAATCCATTTCCAAACCTACCAAAATTCACCTTTACACGCAAAATAAATTTCAAACCTAATCCTTTAGCCTCCTATAGACATCTACACAGAGTTCAATACAACTCCCGTCACCGATAGTTAGATAGTTGTTGTCTACTATTGTAGCAGAATACTTGCCGGGTTCGGTTGCAGCTGTGCATGCAGACGAAATGATCAGGTTACGGCTTGCGTCATTCCCTTCCTTTTTTGGTGTAAAAGTATATTCGCCTCCGCATGAAAAGCGAGTATCAGTAGTTTTGCCTTTTGAATCAAAAGAAATTATTCGGTTTTCACTTGTTTTATCTGCAACATGAATGTTTCCTCCGCCATTGTCGGTTCTTCTTTCAACTAATTTCCATTTACCCACAATACCTGTTTGACTGTTTCTGAAAGCATATTCATCCGTACTATCCTTGCGGCATGAAACAGCAAAGGTTAAAAGCGCGTATAAAAAAATCTATTCATCATAATAATGTAGACTTGGTTTCTACCTAAACGGAGATTTAATTTGTGACGCTATACAGAGTTGTGCTTATTCCTATTTTTTGTAAATTTATGATCTATTGTAGATTTACTTCGGTCGTGCTTGATTAGGAGGTTTTAAAATTATTCAATACATTCGTATTTCGAAAAGAAAAGTGATTTTATTTAACCAATTTCATGAAACTGCATACACACTATAATGATCAACAGTTAACGGAGCTCATGCAGGCCGATGATCATGCAGCGTTTACAGAAATTTTTAATCGCTATAGTGCCTTGATATATAGCCATGCTTACAATAAGTTGCGCAACGAGGAAGAAGCCAGGGATGTGGTGCAAGAAATGTTTATCAATTTATGGATCAAAAGGGCTAGTTTGGATCCGCAGAATAATCTTAGTGGATACCTATATACCGCGGTTCGGAATGGTGTTTTGAATTTGATAAAGCATAAGAAAGTTGTCACCAATTATGCTGATCTCTTTAGCCAGATAAATCTTCAATATACTGCTTCCACAGATCACCTCATTCGTGAAAAACAATTTGCAGCACTTATTGAGGCAGAAATAGCAGCATTACCACCGCGTATGCGTGAAGTGTTTGAGCTGAGACATAAAGAGCATTTGTCTAATAAGGAAATCGCTGAGAAGATGCAGATCGCCGAATCTACCGTAGCCGATCAAATGAAAAAGGCCTTAAGAATCTTAAAACCTAAAGTCAGATTTTTATTAATTATCTGTTTTCTTTTTAATAATTGATCTACATAAGTATTTTTTTAGATCCGCATCCCCAATTACCTTTCTTGAGTTGTATTACTCTATATACAGCATATATAAACCTAAAAATGCAGGAAGAAAAATTTAGAATACTTTTAGAGAAATATATTGCGGGCAATTGCACCGAAGATGAAATAGCATGGTTGGAGAATGCTTATCTGAAGTGGAATGAAGCAGATAAAATACGGTTGACAACGCAGCAGCTCGAGGCAGCCCAGTCGTTTATGTGGCTTGCTGTGCAAAGAGAGACTTCAGGGCCTGAACAATCCTCGTCTTTCCATAGGTCGAATAAGTCAGGTCGGTCCATATGGCGCAGGATCGCCGCAGCTGCTGTGGTTTTGTTATCGGTTAGTGTCGGATTATATTTTTATTTCATCCATCAACCCGTTGAAAGCACTGATTATTTGTTGGTTAAAAATAGCATTCAACCTGGGGGCAATCGAGCTATCTTGACTTTGGATGATGGTCGTACAATTAATTTGAGTAATCAAAAAGAAGGTATTGTGGTCGGCACTGATCAGATTAACTATAGTGATGGTAGTCCTGTTTATCCAAAAGACTTTTTGAGCGATAAGGAGAAACCCATGGCTATGTTAATCTTATCAACACCCAATGGTGGTCAATATCAAATCACATTACCTGATGGTACAAAGGTATGGCTCAATGCGGGTACCACCTTAAAATATCCATCTCGTTTTATTCACAACGAACGACGCGTAGAGCTAGATGGTGAGGCCTATTTTGAAGTGGCCAAGAACACAGAGCAAGTATTTGTAGTGACGAGCCACAATCAAGAGGTGCGTGTGTTAGGTACACATTTTAATATCAATGCATACCGCGATGAAGAAAGTATAAAGACAACCTTGCTCGAAGGATCTATTCGTGTGCAGAGTGAAAGGGTTAATAATTCCACCATTCTTCAACCAGGGCAACAATCCATTACAAGGGGGGGCAATATAAAAACTGTTAAGGTCGATCCAGAGAACGCTGTCGATTGGAAGAATGGCGATTTTATTTTTAGAGAAGATCTGCAATCGGCTTTGCGACGTGTTGCACGCTGGTACAATGTCGAAATAGTGTACGAACCGTCTGCTCCAAAAGATCTAAAGTTTGGCGGCTGGGTATCTAGGGACAATGATATTGCTGCCGTATTAAAACTGATAGAATCTACTGGGAAGGTTCATTTTAAAATTGAAAAGCCTCTAAAAGGAAGTACAGAAAGGAGGGTTGTCGTGAGTAAATAAATACCTTACATATGTCTAAAATAAAGCCAGAAGTGCTACGAACACCTCCGGCTTCAGTTTAGCAAAGATTAATAAAATTAGATTTACTAACCGATACAAGCCTATATCTATAAAACCAATTGGCCTGTAACAAAAACCAAACATAACAAACCTATATAAAAATCTTGAAAATATACAATTTGAACGATTTCTTGTCGATCAATAGGTTTGTTATATAATAACGACAAAATGTATAAAATATGTACCAATAAGGGAGCAATGTCCAAGCGGCACCTCTATAAATTCCTATTAATTATGCAATCAGTCAGTATTTTTCTACTTGTATGTCTCATGCAGGTGAGTGCGGCTACTTTTGGACAGTATATTACACTCAAACAGCGGAATGCATCTTTGGAATACGTACTTCGGGAAATCCGCAAGCAAAGCCATTATGATATTATTTATGATCTTGAGCTCATTGAAAAAGCTAAACCTGTTAATATTCAAGTCAGCGGAGTTAGTTTAGATGCGGCTCTAAAGCGTTGCTTCTTCAATCAACCATTGACCTATTCTATCGATGGAAAAACGATTACGATAAAGGATATTGAACGCAAAGAGATGATTGCGTTATCGTCAAAAGATTTTTTGGCTGCGATCGATGTAAGGGGTAAAGTGGTCGATGAGCGGGGGAAGCCAATGTCAGGTGTGACGGTCCGGTTAATGGGAAGTAGCCGGACGGCAATAACAAACGCGGAAGGAGACTTCTACTTTGAGAAAGTCGATGAGAAATCAAAGTTAATCATTTCTTATTTGGGGTATAAAGCGCAGGAAATTCCTGTTAAGGCTCATGTGGGTACTATAAAGATGAGTCCATCGAGCGACGATCTAGAAGAAGTTGTCATTACGACAGGTATATTTAACAAAGCGAAAGAAAGTTTTACAGGAGCTTCTACGACGATTACTGCCGAAGAGTTGCAGCGTTTTGGAACCCGCAATCTCGTAACGTCTATTCGAAATATCGATCCGTCTTTTAACATTATTGAAAGCAATGCGTTTGGTTCTAATCCAAATCGTTTGCCTGAAATACAGATTCGCGGAAATTCCAGTATTCCCAATGTTGGAGATATTGGGCCAGGAGATTTAAAAGATCAAGCAAGAGCTGCTCTCAATACACCTTTGATTATTCTAGATGGCTTTGAAACTACGTTGCAAAAGCTGTTAGACATCAATGAAAATGAGGTAGCAAGTATTACTATTTTGAAAGATGCATCTGCAACCGCTATATATGGTTCAAGAGGTTCCAATGGAGTAGTAGTTATTACGACTAAGTTGCCAAAGGCTGGAAAGCTTCGCGTGTCCTATCGAGGAGATGTCAATTTTGAAGCACCTGATCTTTCCGATTACAATCTGCTGAATGCACGGGAAAAATTGGATTTGGAATGGAAGGCAGGTTATTTTGATGCTGTTAATGTGCAGACTGATGTACAATTGAAAGACTATTATAATTATTGGGTTAATGAGGTTAACAGTGGAGTTAATACCGATTGGCTTGCTATACCATTGCGAAATGGTGTAGGCCAACGGCATAATTTGCGATTGGAGGGCGGAGACCAAGCGTTAAGATATTCTGCTTCTGTTCAGGTTAATGATATTCAAGGGGTAATGAAGGAGTCCGCTCGGAAGATTTTTAATGGGAGTATCTCTCTATCCTATTTATATAAAGACGTTAAATTCAATAATAATCTACAGATATCGCAAGCTAATGCTAGTAATTCACCTTATGGTTCCTTTGCTGATTATGCTGTAATGAATCCTTATCGGAAGCCATTCGATGATGATGGTAATGTTGTGAAAATTTTTACTGAATATCGTGGAAGCTTTAACTTTCTGCGGGGTAATCCTTTATATAATGCTACGTTGAATACTTTTGATAAATCTGGGACTTCGGATATTACAAACAATACCAGTGTGGAATGGAGTATACTTAAAGGTTTACTATTAAGGAGTCAAGTGGGGATAACGAAGACAGTAGGTCAGACTGACCAGTTTAGACCCGCAGATCATACCGCATTCGCCAATTATGTAGAGAATGATGTTTTCAGGAAGGGAGATTATACGTATGGTATCAGTAATGGTTTGCGCTATGCCGGCTCATTAAATGCCTCCTATACTGTAAACTTTGATAAGCATACTGTTTTTGCGGGTCTTGATTATAGTATTCGAGAATCTAACAGTTCAAGCTATAGTTTTTTGGCCGAAGGTTTTAATAATCCCAATTTTGATTTTATATCGATGGCTTTACAATTTCCTGCAGGAGGAAAGCCCAGTGGTTCAGAAAGTTTAACGCGTTCCATAGGGCTTACTGGAAATCTAAATTATATTTATAATAACCGCTACTTTATAGATGGGTCTTTTCGTTTTGATGGGTCATCACAATTTGGATCAAAGAAGCGTTTTGCACCATTCTGGTCCATGGGTTTTGGATGGAATGTTCATGAAGAGTCCTTTTTAGTGGATAATAGTTTCATCGATCGCTTAAAGCTAAGAGGATCTACAGGAATTACAGGTTCACAAAATTTCAGTGCCTATCAGGCTCTAGCTACCTATCGTTACTATACGGACGATCGTTATTATAATTGGAATGGTGCCTATTTATTGGGTTTGGGGAACGAAGAATTAAGATGGCAACAAGCGCTAAAAAATAATATAGGTATCGATGCGGAATTTCTGCAAAGACGCCTTCGGGTGACAGGTGATTATTATATCGAGACTACACGAGACCTAGTTTCTTCGGTTAATTTGCCTGCTTCGAACGGATTTCCTAATTACATTGCCAATATAGGTAAAATGCGGAATAAAGGTTTCGAATTAAAAGTAACTGCTTTTATATTGAACCAAGGTAATGAGGGTTTTACATGGAGTGTTACAGGAGCAGTGGTTCAAAATAGGAACAAAGTTATTGAAACTTCGCAAGCGCTAAAAGATGCTCAGAAGGTGATTCAGGATGGAGCTGGTAGTCCAGGCATGATGTATGTTGAGGGCTATTCAAGCAATGTCATCTGGGTTGTTCCTTCCCTTGGAATTGATCCTAGTAATGGAAAAGAACTATTTATGGATGCCTCGGGTAGGCCCACTTATACATGGAGCGGAAACGATGTGAAGGCAATGGGCACTACTGAACCACGATACTTCGGTAATTTTAGCTCCATGTTGAGGTATAAGGGACTTACCTTAAATGCTTCTTTCGGATACCGTTATGGCGGGCAGCAATATAATTCAACCTTAGTGAACAAGGTAGAATCAAGTGATTATAGACTTAATGTCGATCAACGGGTTTATGATGATAGGTGGCAAAAGCCTGGAGATCATGCTGCTTTTAAAGGCCTTTTAAATACTACAGCTACTAACAAAAGTTCTCGATTTGTGCAGGACGAAAATGTATTGACTTGTCAAAATATTAGCTTACGATACGAGGTATCCGCAAAAAAGCTTTTGCAATCATTGAATCTCAATGCATTTAATATATCCGCGAATATGGCTGATGCATTTCAGCTATCAAGTATACAGAGAGAACGAGGAACTTCTTATCCTTTTTCTAGACAAATCTCAATGAGTATAAATGCAACTTTTTAAAAAATAGACATGAAAAATATGAAATGGATAGGGTGTTTATTGATCGGAGTGATGCTATTTACTTCATGCAATAAGTTTTTGGATGTTACGCCAAGAACTGAAACACCCCAAGATAAATTATTTGCTACAGAAGTAGGCTTTAAAGATGCTCTCGCTGGTGTATATATTCAGATGAAGGATAATAATGCTTATGGGAAGGCATTAAGCTATGATAGGATTGAACGGCTAGTATCAAGTTGGGATGTCGCAGCCAATACGACAGATCAGCGATTAGGTCAATTTAACTATAGCGATGAAGGTGTTGAAAATGCATTAGCGAGCAGTTACGGACAATTGTATAAAGTAATTTCGAGTGTAAACGCTATTCTGGGCGAAATTGATAAAAGAAAAGACGTTTTCAAAACTTCAGGTTTGTATGAGGTAATTAAAGGGGAAAGTCTAGCTATTCGCGCATATTGTCACTTGGATATATTGCGGCTGTTCGGCCCGATACCTAGTGATCCAACAAATGGAAATAAATTGGCCTATGTTACTACATTATCCAACAAGTTGAATAGCTTAACTTCTTTCGATGAGTACAAAAATCTTTTATTGAAAGATTTAGAAGAAGCCGAAAAATTATTACACATAGGAGATCCCATTTTGGAAAAAAATGTACAAGGGGCAAAAGATTCATATTTGTCTAAGCGTACAATAAGAATGAATTATTATGCCGTAAAAGCTCTATCTGCGCGAACCTATTTATGGTTCGGTAATAAAGAAAAAGCTTATGAAAACGCGAAAATTGTTATTGAAGCAAAAAATAAAGATGGCGTGGCTCTATTTAAATTAGGTACTTCTACCGATATGACTACTCAAAATTATTTATTAACAGGTGAGCATATTTTTGGACTATATGATTTCAAACTTTTTTCAAAATATTCAGCTGATTTCGCCTCCGGTAATTTCTATAAAGGAGCCTCGTCTACTACCATACAGAACGAGCTCTATGGAAATACAGGAATGGATATTAGAGAGGCTTATCTTTGGGAACAAATAACTTTGGCTAATCAAGCCAGACGTTATGTAATGAAAAAGTATAAAGTTCTTGAGAAACTCGGTAATACGGATATAGATACAAAACAAATCCCTATGCTTCGGCTTAGTGAATTGTTTTTAATTGCAGCAGAAACTGCGCCGAATATAGAAGCTAATGCTTTGTGGAGCCAATTTTATTTTGCAAGAAATGTTCCGGTGACGGCATTAGCGGATGACCCGATTCAACGTCAAATGCAGATTATGAAGGAGTATAGAAAAGAGTTTTATGCCGAGGGGCAAAGCTTTTATGCGTACAAACGTTTAAATGCAAGCAATTCTAACTTTCTATTTCTTCCAGCAGGTGTAACCGTAAATTACCTCGTACCATTGCCCAAAACTGAAACTGTTAATCTTAATTAATTTATTAGAAGATGAAAGCTTATTCATATTTTTTAATTGCATGTATATCTACGATGATCTATTCATGTAAGAAAAATCCATACATGTATTTTCAGGATATTGCAAGGTTACAATTCGGACCGGATGTTTCGAGAATTTACGATAATAATTACAGGTTGTCAGATTCATTGAAACGCTATACATTCTATTATGAAGGTAAGGAGATACAGCAAGATACTGTGTTTTTTGATTTGTATGCAAGTGGAGGAGTTAGTGCACATGATCGATCATTTCAATTGGTACAGGAGGACATTCCAGGTGTAATGAACGCTATTCCTGGAAAACATTATAAAGCTTTTTCGGATCCAACTGTAGTTACAGAATATGTGATTAATGCAGGAAAGGTTCGTGCCTCTGTCCCAATAGTCTTATTGAGAGAACCTTCATTAAAGGAGAGCACTGTATCCTTGAAACTTAAATTAGTTGCTAATGATAATTTTGGACTAGGGGAAACTAATAATTTATGGCGAAAAGTGGAATGGACAGATAGACTAAGTCAACCAACTCAGTGGGACGCATCGATTACTCAATATCATTTAGGAAACTACAGTATTAAAAAACATCAGTTTATAATAGATGTGACTGGTCAAAAATGGGATGACGAGTTCATAAAATCTATACGTACAGATAATGGTCTTTTAAGTTACTGGAAGTCAGTTATCAGTATAGCTGTGGTTAATTATAATATTGAACATCCTGGCGAACCATTGAGGGATGAGAATCGGGAGTTAATCGTATTTCCTTAATTTTTAAATCGAAAAAAATGATAAGAATATATATGTTGAGTGTTTTGGTTTTACTGTTTTCCTCCTGTCTGAAAGATAAAACCAATACTGATTTTCTACCTCATGAGGTGATTACCGTAGAAGGAATCGAAAGTAGTTATACAAAAGTTTCTGAAATAGATCGTATAATACTAGATCCACAAGTCACTTCTACAGACCCCAATGCTGAATTTGAATTTATGTGGGGAATTTATAATTCAAACATTGCTGGATTAGATACTTTATCGAAGTCTAAAAACCTAGATTACCTAGTCCGGAAGCCCGCAAATTCATGGAAATTGTTGTTTAGGGTAGCCAACAAAAATACTGGATACACTAAATATGTGACATCTGAATTAAGTGTAATCACTCAATTTACCCGAGGGTGGTATGTTGCGAAAGGAGATGCAGGTAAAACCGATGTGGATTTGTTTTTTACGCCAAGTACTATAGTTCCGGAATCAAAAATGGAAAATGTATTTAACACTGTTAATGGCAGAAGTCTAGATGGAAATCCACTAATCATGAATTTTTATAATAACTATAGCGTTCCACTTGATGGAAAGCGAGTTCTCATTCGAGGATTATTTGTTGTTTCGGATAAAGATGCTACGGTAGTAGATATTAATACCCTTAAAGAAGTAAGGAACTTTAACCAATTGTTTCATAGTGCTCCTACTAAAAAGCTTCCCGGCTTTGTTGGTCTAGGGATGTCTGCTTATTATTTTCTGAATGATGGCGGTTTACATAGTGTTTATAGCAATGGAGAATTCGGAGTTAAGAAAATAAGGGACAATTTAAATACCCCCTATAGATTATCCAATTACTTTTTGACTTCTTGGGTTGGAGGAAATCCTATACTTTATGATGAGATAAGCAGTTCATTTGTGTCAGCTGACGGCAGTGGAAGTTATCTGACCACCATTCAAGATGCTGCTGGTACAAGTATGCCCGCAAATAATAACAATAAGAAATTGTTGTTTATGGGTTTAAAGACATTTTATTCACCTTTTTCGGGCTTTGCTGTTTTGCAGGATAAGACAAATCCTAATCTTAAGATCGTGTCTAAAATTACCGAGACCGCGGTAGGGGGAAGAGCAAGCACGATACGATTGGAAAATGATACACTAAAGACCACAGATAAAATTTTCAATGCTACGCAATATGCTTTGTTAGATGGCGATGAGAATATGATCTATTTCTGTACGGGTAATGAGATTTGGTCAAGAAATCTTTCAAACGGCTTCGAGCAATTACA
This sequence comes from Sphingobacterium sp. xlx-130, assembly GCF_011007405.1. NCBI lineage: Bacteria > Pseudomonadati > Bacteroidota > Sphingobacteriia > Sphingobacteriales > Sphingobacteriaceae > Sphingobacterium > Sphingobacterium sp. xlx-130. The sequence goes on along the minus strand of NZ_WFKN01000009.1, from coordinate 4,739 downwards.
ATATCGCATTCCAGCAGGAGAAGAGGTGACTTTCATGAGACATAGAAAGTATACGCGAGAAGCACCTTATAACTTCAATTTTATAATGGTAGGTACGAAAGTTGGGGGAAATTACAAGGTACGTATGTTTACGAAAACTCTAGGGAATTTATCTTCGGAACCCAAAGTAGTTCTTGAAGGAAAAGGAGCAGTGGGTGATGTGATCTATATTTCACCATCTGTAACCTCTACTACCTACAATAATACCTACTAGGTTTATCTAACTAATTATTCAATTGGCTCTTCTTGTTACAAGAGTCAATTGAATTAACACATAAAATAATGAAAAAGCTTTGTATCTTACTCCTTATCTGCGGTATTTCTTTTTCTGCAATGGCACAACGAGAATCGCTTATTAAGGGAGTACTAAAGTATGAAAAGACCCCAAACCTAAAATTGTATAAAATTGAAAAGGGGAAGACAGTGGAAATAGGAGTCTCTACTCCCGATTCCTTGGGCAGTTTTAGTTTTTCGTTTCACCCCGAATACGAAGGTTTATATGTGTTAGCTACTGAAAAAAGTTCGCCAATTGATCAGTGGAGTTTTTGGTTTAAAGAGGGCGACGAATTGACCCTATCCATCACAGACTCTGGATATGAGCTTACAGGGAAAACCAATTCTAAAGAAAATGTCATTTTGACCAAATGGTATCATCTTCTAAAACCCATCGGAACTAAGACCCTAAATGAAGCGGTATTTGAAAATAACTATTGGCTTTTTTGCCGTCCTTTAGAGGAAATATCAAACAACACCAAGTCTTGGCTAAAAGAGAATAGATCCGGTAATAAGAGATTTGATAGCAGATTGAAGAGTATCGTTACTGTAAACTTAAATCTTATTGCAAATACATTTATAAAAAGCCTTCACACCTATCAGCAATATCTTTCCTATCAAAAAACAGGAAATTACGCTGATTCGGGAACTAAGAATATGAGTCCCTATTATTTTGCGTCAAGTGTAAAAACGTTGTATAAATCCACTGATGATGTATACTTGAATCCATTTGGCGAGAGAGCCTTTCTTGATCAATTAGATTTAGATCGGCTGAAGGATGGAGTTCAGCGTGAATCGGGAGAAAAAGGTTTAAGTCAAGATCTTTCTTACATTTTCAATAATACCTTAAAAGGCGATCGCGTATTGGCATATGTTAACCGACTAAAAGATTACGAGGAATACAAAAGTTTAATGAATCAGTATGGAAAATTCATCATAACAGAAAGTCAGCAGAACTTCAACGCCAGAATAGCCGAAGAATTGGACGGTTTAAAACCAGGAAGGATTGCATATAACTTTTCTTATGAGGATCATACAGGGAATATCGTTTCTATGTCGGATTTAAAGGGAAAAGTTGTCTTAATAGATGTCTGGGCTACTTGGTGTGGACCGTGTCGGGCACAATTTCCCCATCTTAAAAGATTAAAAGAAGAATTCAATGGACAAGATCTCGTGATGGTAGGCATCTCAGTTGATGAACCGAAGAATAAAGATAAATGGCGTCAGCTGATCAAACATGAAAACTTAGAAGGGGTTCAGCTTTTTGCGAAGAACGGTTACGAGATCAGTCAATTCTATAAAATAAAGAGCATTCCAAGGTTTATACTTATCGATAAAGAAGGCAAAATTATCAATGCCGATACGCCATATCCTTCTGATCCTGCGTTAAGCATTTTGATACAGGATATATTGTCCAATTAATTTAAAAAGAAATACATATGAAATATCCATGTAGCAGACCTGTACAGACACCAATGAGAAGACTTTGGATATTCCATATAACCATTAAAAATCAAATTATTTACATATGAAATATATACTATCACTAGTTGCGTCAATCTTTTTATCATTGTTCGCATATGGAAAGTCACCTTATGCAACAGTTAAAGGTTCCTATAAACACGATACAGCAGAAAAAATAAACTTATATACCGTAGTTAATGGCGAGCTGGTCGAATACGCGACAACAAAGCTGGGTGAAAACGGTTCTTTTGCATTTGCCCTTATTCCGGACGAGTATGGTTTTTATTATATAGGTGACCTAAAAGCTTATTTTAGAATTTATCTGCTTCCTAATCAAACTCTTTCGGTAGCTATTGATGCTGAAGAATATGATATAAAGTTGGTGGGTAAGAATAATCGGGAAAATATGCTGATCAATCAATGGTTTAACTTGGTGAAAGAAATGGATATCATGGCTACTAAAAACAAGGGTTATCGTACGATATTCACCGACTTTTATCCTGAATTAGAAAGACGGGTACCTGAATATAGAGCCTATTTGCGTCAGATAACGACCAAAAACGCTAAATTCAATCAGGAAATGACCTATTTAGCTCATAATGATATAAAGTATCTGTCACTCCAATTCTTAAGCAGTGGTAGATTCAAGCACCCAGAGGTTGGAAATGTTACGCCCTTTCATAAAGAGATTCTACAAGAAAAGTTGTTAGACTCTTCTATATTGAAATTGCCTTATGCCTGGAGATATCTTAATTCTTATTCTTCAGTGAAGAGAAGTCATATCCTTAAGAATAACCAGGTAAATTTTGTTAATTATGTACTAGAACAAATTTCCGATACTGAATTAAAAAGCCAGTATTTGTTAAAAGAATTGGAGAAACAAAAAAACGCCGATAGTTACAATGCCTTTTTTGCAAAATATAATAGCTACTTTCAGACTGTGGAACAGAAGAATACGGCTCAAAATATAGGTGCCCCTTTAATGTCACTAGAAAAAGGGAGTCCAGCTATTAATTTTATTTATCCCGATATTAATGGTAACGCAGTTTCGTTGAGTGATTTTAAAGGGAAAGTGGTGGTTTTAGATGTTTGGGCTACCTGGTGTGGGCCATGTATTGCGGAAGTTCCCGCCCTCCAAAAGTTAGAGAAAGATTTTGAGAGAAAAGATGTGGTGTTTATGAGTGTATCCGTCGATGCCAAGAGGCAAAAATGGGAAACTTATGTCAATGAAAAAAAGCTGACTGGCGTCCAGTTATGGGGGGATCATTCGATTATGAATAACTATAAGTTTGACCGTATCCCTCGTTTTATGGTTTTTGACAAAGAGGGAAAGATAGTGAGTGTGGATGCACCGAGACCTTCTGATCCGGCGTTAAAGAAAATGCTAGAAAAGGAACTGGCAAAGTAAATAATTGTCCCATAATTTATTACTAGTCGTAACTTAAAATGTAGGACTCCATGAAGCTCGCTTCATGGAGTTTTTTGGTTTTCAACTCATGGCAGAAGGCTTATAGTTTGAATAGTGCTTGTGAGTGATAAAGTGCATATGCTGGGGATGTTGACCCCATTCCGGGGATACTGACACCCTAATTTTGGTTCAAGGGTCGTCATTGCCAATAACCTGACAATATTACTTTTTTTCTTAGACTTTCTCCTTTAAGTTCAATACGGTGTGATACATGCACGATCCTATCGAGGATTACATCAGCGATCGTGTGCTAACCGATGATATCATACCAGTTTGCGACAGGCAGCTGGCTTGCTATGATGGTAGCTTTTCTATCATGCCTACCCTCAAAGATTTCCATGAGTTCCAATAGTTGCTGCTGTTCCAAGCAGAAACAATAGTTAACATTTTTAATCGTGAGTAGTCCGCGCCTAAAAGCAATGTATGCTCATGCATATTATTTACTTCCCGAGGAATACCCAGAGCTATTTTCAATTCTGTATTAAATACTCGTCCTTGATGGTCAGTCGGCGTCATGTCGGATGAATAAAACACAACGTGTCTTGTTATGATTCATTTTGATTGTTTTTGAAAATATTGATTTAGGGATTTAAATATTAATTATTTGTGTTGTCTCGCTAGCATCTATTAAAGACGTCATTTTCGGAACAGGAGATTAGCTATGTTTTCTGTATAACATACACAAACCTCGCATTATCACCCTTATACCTTGTTGATCTTTGGCAGTTCTTTTGTGTCGTTGCAGGATTTCAGGGCGTTGACGAAGACAGGGGAAGTCTTCGTTCTGCCCAAGGCCTGCCTTTGTCCGGCCTTGATTCTTTCAAAACACGGTCGATCCCCGATGGATCCCCGATGAATCCCCGGTCACCATCGGGGCGCGATCGGAGAACGATCGGAAGTTCATCGGGGAAAAGTGGTATTTGCCCAGGTTCTGGCAGGTACCCAGTAGGGGCTAGCGCTGCTTATCTGTCGCCTACTGGTGGCGTAGCAGATGGTTCACAAGCAAGAAATAACCAAGGAACAACCGAAGAACAGGCCAAGCGCCAACAAAGCCCAGAGAAAGAGCCGCAGATAGGTAATGCTTTTGCAGGCGGCAACGAGGTGTTCGACAGGAGAGAGGTAGTGACTTTGTTCGCCCCTTGTTCGCCCCTTGTTCGGCAAATGTCTACCTATTCTCTACAGATTGTCTACTGTTTCTCTATGTATTCTGTAGAGAAACAGTAGACAAACATAGGACAGAAGGTAGAGCGGTTCCGAAGCGGTTGCGAAGCAGTTCCGAACAAGGTATGGACAGGGCACCTGCAAAATGCAGATCAGGCAAGGATGAAGTGCTTTATACGCAACAGTTGCGCCGAAGCCATGAAGTACTGACAAAATACTTAAAAAAGGCTTCATCGCTACTGTACAGCGCTTCGGATTCTGTCGCTAAATCCTTCGCTAGGGCTTCGGTATTGTGCCGTACCTGCGTGCAGAGCTGTTCGACTGTTGTTCGACT